>CAYLZI010000017.1:0-24363 GCA_964388215.1 uncultured Anaerolinea sp. | reverse complement strand
AACCGTCTGGCAAAAACTGACCATCCGGGAATGGTATGGCGAGAAACAGCGTGAGTGGGTAAATAGCTTGTTTCGGACATCCCAGATGCCGGGCGAGACAAAATTGGCCGTTTTTGCCATCCAGTCCATCTAGTTTGGCTCTTTTTGAGCCCATCAATGGATAAAGTCTAGATAATAACAAACATTTTATGAGCGAAGTTGTTTATGGCTTGAGCGTTGGAATGGGTGTACCAGGTCCGGCAACCACAATCATCACGCTGACAAAATCTCCAAACGGTTCGCCCTTGCTGTTGAATAATCTCCAAACGCCTTTGTATGCGCCAGGTTTGAAAGGCGCAGTCAGCCGAACAGTGGCATTAACCGCGCCATTGGGCGCGACTGTCTCAGGCAGCGGGCGGGTAACGCCTTGCATAACGTCGCCGCTCACCCATCCGATGGTGTAACCTTGGTTCCAGGTACAACGTCCGGTATTTTGGAATGACCAGGTTTTCTCGAAAACCTGCCCCGGCGCGAGGATGGTTCCATCGGGAATGGTAATATCCTCCAGAAAGGCTGAATTGTCGCAGAACGTATCTACGACCGAGGTCGGCGGGATGGGGCTGGGGGTGAATGTTTCAGTGGCGGTGGCAGTGACCGTAACAGTGGGGGTCAGGGTGGGGGGGCGGGTGTTGGTTGGCAGCGGGGTAGCGGTATCACGGGCGGCGATGGTTTGTTCCACAGCCGCTTCAAATTCCGCTGTAATTTCAGCAGCGGGGCGCACGCTAATTGTGCCGCACGAACCCAACAGCATCGGCAAAATGAACAACAGGGTAACAAGTAAAGTTTTTGTGAGCAATTTCGGCATGGTATCTTTCCTAACCCGGACAAGCCGGAAAAGCAAAACCTTTAAACACGAAGGTCACGAAGGGACACAAAGGAAAACCTTAAAAACTCTTAAAACCTTCGTGCACTTTGTGTCCGCTTGCCCAGCGAACTGGGCGGGGTTGTGTTTAAATTTCTTGCATTTTGTACAAGGATTCAACTTCAAAGGTACTAAAAGATTGAGTATCGGATGTCTGAATGGCTATATTCTAACATTTCACCGTTGGCTGTATGAGTCAGGTAGAATTTCGCTCTGGTATTTGCCAAAATTGCAGATAGCCTTTCCGCTTGCTGTATAATCTCCCTGTCATCTCACTTACGGAGGCACTCATGCCGCTTCAAATTATCGTTGGCGCGCAGTGGGGCGATGAAGGCAAGGGCCGCATCGTTGACTGGTTCGCCGCTGACGCAGACATCGTTGCCCGCTACAATGGGGGCGATAATGCCGGTCACTCGGTCACAGTTGGCGAACAGTTGTTCAAACTGCATCTTGTCCCATCGGGTATCATCCACTCTAAACCGGTTGCGGTATTGGGGAATGGGATGGTCATCAACCCCGAATCGCTGCTTGCAGAAATGGACATGCTGCAAGGCCTGGGCGTGGAAATTTCTCCCCGCCGCTTGCGCATCTCGCACGCCGCGCATTTAATCACGCCCGCGCATCGCGCCCTGGATGCAGCCCTGGAAGCCCGGCGCGGCAAGGGAAACATCGGCACCACCGGGCGCGGCATTGGCCCGGCATACACCGACAAGGCCGCCCGTGCCAACCTGCGCATTGGCGATATGCTCTCTGCTGATTTCGTAGACAAACTCGGCAGCCACATCCAATCGGCCAACCGCACGCTGGGTTCGCTCAATGCGCCGGCTCTCGAAATTCAGCCTATTCTCGACCAATTTACGGAATATGCCGTCCAAATCAAGCCATTCATCGCAGATACGTCTTCTGAAACCTGCGAAGCCCTGGCAAGCGGTGGCGTTGTCCTGGCCGAAGGCGCGCAGGGGACGCTGCTCGACATTGACCACGGGACATACCCCTTCGTCACATCATCTGCCACCATCGCGGCAGGCGTTTTCAGCGGGCTGGGAATCGGCATCACCGCCGCGCGTGATGCAGTCGTGACCGGGGTCTGCAAATCCTTCCAAACGCGGGTTGGCAGCGGCCCTTTCCCCACCGAAGTTTTAGATGACATTGCCCTGCGTTTGCGCGGGACAGGCGCAAACCCCTGGGACGAATACGGCACAACCACCGGCCGCCCGCGTCGCGTGGGTTGGCTGGATGGCGTGCTGCTGCGCTACGCCGTCCGAATCAACGGCTGCACCGAGTTGGTCATCACCAAACTGGATATTCTCTCTGGCTTCGAGACTCTTAAACTGTGCGTTGCCTATTGCAAAGACGGAAAAATTTACAACGACCTGCCCTTCGGCCCGACTGAGTTGGATGGTTACGAACCAGTCTATGAAGAATTCCCCGGCTGGAGCGAGGACGTGAGCAACATGCGTCAATGGAATAACCTGCCCCAGGCCGCGCGCGGCTTTCTCGATGCCATCAGCCAACTGGCCGAGATTCCCGTCCGGCTGGTCAGCGTTGGCCCAGAGCGGGAACAGATTGCAGCACGATGACGTGTTTGGGCGGATTAACCTCCGCTCATCAGCAGGCGAGATAGATTCTCGCCATACGAACCAAAAAGGAGATTTTTATGCTTACCGTCGAAATCAAACAAGATGGACAGGTTGTCGGCATGATGATGGCCGAGGAAAAGACCTTCAAGACCGGCTCACGCGGCTTTTACGGCAACGGCAAGGTTGCGATTGGCGAGAAACGCTACCAGGTGCAGGTGCAATTGGTAGAAATTGGCTCGAAACCCAAAGCAGAAGATTCATAATTCAACACCCTCAGCCTTCACTCGCCAACCCCCAAATCGCAGTACCGCATAACTTGCTATTCGGTGCTGCTTTGCCCTCACCCTAACCCTCCCCTGAAAGGGGAGGGTTAGGGTGAGGGCAAACGCTCAATTTGGGCAAAGAGATAAATCCGAAGCAAGCCCCTCCAACTTTTCGTAGCAAGTTATGCGCTATTGCCCCAAATCCTTCACCGTCGCATCCACCTGCCCCAACACCGCCTCCGCCGAAGCATTGGGAAAAACCTGGAAAAGGTACACAAAACCATCGGCCAAGACTTTGTTCGCCAGCCCCCACTGCGCCGACTGTGGATACCCAACCGCCTGCGCCAGCAGCCCCGCCGCCGCGCCTTTTTGGGCGTTGGCGGCATAATCATTTTTCAGCAAATCGAACGCAGCATGGCTAACCGGAAACAGCCCCCCCGCCCGCGACAGCCTGGCCTGGTTCTCTGGCTTCAGCAGCCATTCAACGAACAGCCAAGACGCCAATTGACTCGCATCATCCGATTTGAACACCGCCACATCTAACCCATAAACCGGCACAACTGGCATTTCACCAGGGAAGGCCATCACCGTCCACTGGTCGGTAGAATCAGAAAAGGCAGCGCGCTGGTCGTCCAGGTCGCCCAGGCCGCCAGAGACAAAAAGTGCCTTGCGGGTTGCCAAATGCTCAAAATTTGTCAGCGTAGCGGGCAGCCAGGCGCAGCCCTCGGCGCGTAACTCTGCAAGATTCTCCAGCGCGGCCACATTTTTTTCATTGGCAAAATTGAACGCGCCATCCCCAAATACCTCGCCGCTCAGGGCGCGCACCCAACCGTAAGGCGTCTGCCAGTTCGAAGTCACCTCCAGCGCCAGGCCGCCGAGACCGTCGTTGGTGGGGTCACTATCACCCCTCCAAACCGCGTTGGCCGCGCAGGCCTGCTCGCGGAAGGCCTCCCAGGTTTGCGGCGCGGCCTCAAAGCCTAACTCACGCGCCCAGGTCTCGTTGTAGAACAAGTAACGCCCAGAGCGGATGACCGGCAGGCCATATTGCGCGCCATCCAGCGAGGATTGCTCCCAAAAAGCGGGCGCCATAGTGTCTCGCGCCACGCCAAAGTCGGCGCTGGCGGCGTAGGGGGTCAGGTTCAGCAGGGAATCGCTCCAGCCGAGCAGCTGTTCAGGCAAAGCCAGCACCAGGTTTGGATGAGAATCACTCTCTAGCGAAGCCGAAACCGCCTCGGCCAGCAGGTTCAAATTTGGGTGGGAAACGATGGAGATTTTCACGCCCCAGGGGTTGCTGCTGTTAAAATCGGCAGCCAACTGCCCCAAGCCGGGGACATCCCCACTGACCCAGGCTTCCACCTCGACGCCGCTCGCCGTCTGTGGGTTCATCCGCAGCCCTGGCGTCTCGCTGGGGGATGGGGCGCGGGTTGGCGCGAGAGTGGCAGTAGCCTGGCTGGAGGGCGATACCGTTGTCGGCGTGGAATCAGGCTCCAGCGTGATGAGCGTTACAATTGGGGCGCAGGCAGCCAGTAGCATGGCAGCCATGACGGTGATGGGCAAAAATCGGCGCAAGGTGCTGTACATTGTTTATCCCAATAAAATCATTGGCACGGGGGTAAAGACGAGGAAAAAAATAAATATCATGAACCATGCCAGGGCGCGGCGCGGCGCGTCCAGTTCGGTAATCTGGTCGAGCGGTTCGGCAGATTGGCGGCCAAACAAGAACAAGAGGAAAACCCACAGCCACCAGCCGCTCCAAAACAGGCCGAGGATACCCATGATGACAATGATTGCCGGGAAAGCGTAGCGCAATTTCTTACCAAACAGGGTGTAAAGGATATGTCCACCGTCTAACTGCCCAACCGGCAGCAGGTTAAGGGCCGTAACGAGGATGCCCGCCCAGCCCGCCAGTGCCACCGGAGAGATGAACACATCTATTCCGCCAATTGGGGCGGGCGTGCCGGTAAAAAAATAACGCAGCCAATACAAAAAGGGGTCGAGGCCGCCGTAAGTGGCCGGTTCAGGCAAGAAGCGGCCAAAAACGACAAATTTTGCCAGCAAGTATAGAATCGAATTGCCTTCGATGAAACTACCTGCGCCTGCCTGCACCGGGCCGATGGTGGAAATAGACAGGCCATAGAGCAAAATTGGGATGGCAACGACCAGCCCAGAAAGCGGCCCGGCAATGCCCACGTCGAACAAGACGCGCTTATTGCGCGGCAACTCCTTCCAAACGATGACCGCGCCGAGCGTGCCGAGGATGGAAAGCGGCATGGGGATGAAGTAGGGCAGGGTGGCGGCGGTTTTGTGGCGGCGCGCGGCCAGGTAATGCCCAAATTCATGCGCCAGCAATATAGAAAGCAGGCTGAGGGCAAACGGCCAGCCGGTAAGAATGTTGCGCAGCAAGAAGAGCAGCAGCCCCAGCAGGTCTTCGGGCGGCGTTTCTTGCACATCCACGCCCATCATCATCACGCTAAAGACAGTCAAGATAAACAGGATGATGTTGACATGGATGTTGGATTTTTTGGGCGCAGGCAGGCTGCGAACAAGGTAAATGACCTGCCGACCGTCTTTTTCTTTGCGAAAGAGCGGCGTCAACCCGTAAGGCTGTAAACGCTCAGAGAGTTGGTCGAATGCTTGAGCGGAATCGATAAACAATTCACCGCGAAAGCGATACAGGTAGTCCTGTTCGCCTGCGGTGACATCTTCAACGCGAAAAACACGGGAGATGATGGATGTGAGAATCTCAGGTTCGGGGATGGACATGTTGTGCAATCAATAAACAGTGAACAGTGGGTAGTGAACAGTTATCAGTGATTACTGCTCACTGATAACTGTTCACTGAACTAAATACTGTCATACCCTTCTGGCAGCCAGCAACAAAGTACAAGTTCTCGCGCTGCTTTAACCTCGTCCATGCGCCCAAATAGGGTTGTATGGGGGGCGGTTTTGACCAGTTCAGGGTTTTCGCGGGCTTCTGTGGCGATTTTGATGAGGGTTTCGGCGAAAGAGTCGAGGGTGGCTTTGTTCTCGGTTTCGGTCGGCTCAATCATCAGGGCTTCGCGCACGATGAGCGGGAAGTAATTGGTTGGCGGGTGGAAGTTATAGTCCATCAGCCGCTTCGAGATGTCAAGCGCGCGCACGTCGGTGCCTTCCACACGGCCTTCCATGACAAACTCGTGCATACAAATTCGGTCGAATGGGATTTTATAGGCATCGCGCAGGCGCGCCGCCAGATAGTTGGCATTTAGCACGGCATATTGCGAAACATCTTTCAGGCCATCTGCACCGTGCATGGCGATGTAGGTGTAAGCGCGTACTAACCCACCGCCGAAGTGGCCGTAGAAGGCTTTCATGCGCCCAATGGACTGCGTGGGAGTGATGAAGCCGTAGAGCGGGGGGGTGCCATCCTCGGCTTCTTCCACAATCCCGACCTGGGGAGCAGGCAGGAAATCGGCCAGGCGTTCACTGACGCCAACCGGGCCAGAGCCGGGGCCGCCGCCGCCGTGCGGCACGGCAAAGGTCTTGTGCAGGTTGAAGTGCATTACATCGAAGCCCAACTCGCCGGGGCGGACGATGCCAAGCAGGGCGTTCATGTTCGCGCCGTCGCCATACATCAGGCCGCCGCAATCGCGGACGAGTTGGATGACTGTCTCAATGTTTTCATCGAACAGGCCGAGCGTGTTTGGGTTCGTCAGCATGATGCCGACCACCGTATCGTCGCATTCGGCTTTGAGGGCATCTAAGTCTACGTTGCCGCGCGAATCGGATGGGATGACCTTAACCGTCATGCCCAACATGCCCGCCGAGGCAGGGTTGGTGCCATGCGCCGCATCGGGGATGAGCATTTTGACGCGTTTTTCGTCACCGCGCGCTTTGTGGTAGGCGCGCATCATTAGCACGCCGCAAAATTCGCCGTGCGCCCCGGCGGCAGGTTGGAGCGTGACCGCCGCAAATCCGCTGATTTCCTTGAGCCATTCTTGCATCTGGAACATCAAAAGCAGGTTGCCCTGCACGGTTTCGATGGGCTGGAGCGGGTGGGTGAACAGGAACCCTGGCAGGCGGCAGGTATCTTCGTTGATTTTTGGGTTGTACTTCATGGTACAAGAGCCAAGCGGGTAAAAGCCGGTATCTACGCTGTAGTTGTAGCGTGAAAGGGCGGTATAGTGGCGGACGACATCCACCTCGGCCAGTTCGGGCAGGGGCAGGTCATCGCGCAGCAGGCTCTCGTCTGGCAGGTCGAAGTGCGGCACATCCGATTTAGGGAAGGTGACGCCAGTGCGGCCAGGCGAGGACAGTTCAAAAATGGTTGGCTCTCTCATTCCACCGCCTCCTTTACCACTTCTACCAGCATGTCAATTTCGTCTTTGCTGTTCATTTCTGTCACGGCAATTAGCGCATGGTCTTGGAGCGCGGGGTAATCTTGCCCCAGGTCGTAGCCGCCCAAGATGCCGTGTTCGAGCAAGTGTTCGTTGATTTCGGCAACCGGCCTGGGGAAGCAAACCGCAAATTCGTGGAAGAATGGCTGCGGGAAGCACAAACCGACGCCCGGAATCTTGCTCAGTTCTTCGGCAGCGTAGTGCGCCTTCTGGTAGCACAGGTTCGCCACCTGTTTCAAGCCGGTTTTGCCAATTGTCGAAAGGTACACCGCTGAAGCCAGCGCCAGCAAACCCTGGTTTGAGCAGATGTTGGAAGTGGCTTTTTCGCGCTTGATGTGCTGCTCACGCGCCGTGAGAGTCAACACATAGGATTTTTGCCCACGCGAATCGACTGTCTCACCGACGAGGCGTCCCGCCATTTTATGAACATATTGCTTGCGGGTGGTGAAAAACCCGAGCGACGGCCCGCCAAACCACATTGGTAACCCGAGGGGCTGTCCCTCGCCGACGACGATATCCGCGCCCATGCTGCCCGGTGTCTTGAACAGCGCCAGGGCGGTGGGGTTGGCTACCACGCAAACCAGCGCGCCCTGAGCGTGGGCGGTTTCTATCAGCCGGGTATAGTCGAAGATGCGGCCAAAAAAGTCGGGGTATTGGACGATGACCAGGGCAGTATCTACGTCAATTAAAGGGGTCAAGGCTGCAGACGAGGCATTCAAATCGCCATTCGCATCATCTCCGGCCAGGGTCAGTTCCATCCCCTGGGTGTAGGTGCGAATTGTTTCTCGATACTGCGGGTGGACGGTGGGTGAAATGACCACTTTGCGGCGTTTACCCCGGAAGTTGGCGAAGGCCATGTTGACGGCTTCGGCGGCGGCCGTGGCGCCGTCGTAGTGGCTGGCATTAGAGAGTTCCATGCCGGTCAGGGCGGTCATCAGCGATTGGTATTCGAAGATGCCTTGCAGCGTGCCTTGAGAAATTTCGGGTTGGTAGGGGGTATAGGCGGTGTAAAATTCGCCGCGCCGCAGGATATGGTCTACTACCGAGGGGCTGTAGTGGTTATACATGCCTGCGCCAAGGAAGGAAATCAGGTCACCGCGCGCGTTTTCATTGCTTTTGGCAATTTCATCGAGCAGGCTGGCGGCTTCCATTTCGGTCAGGGCCGGGGGCAGGTTGAGTTGGGGAAAGCGATATTTGAACGGCACAGCCTCGAAGAGCGCATCCAGGCTCTCCACGCCGATTGTTGCCAGCATCGCGTCCCGTTCTTGGGGGCTGATTGGGATATAAGTCATATGGAATTCCATCTATCAGTGAGCAGTTATCAGTAATCAGTGTTTTTGGGAACTGATCACTGTTTACTGTTCACTGATTACTAATGCGCCCGTTCCTCGCAGTGCTTTTCATACGCTGCCGCATCCAGCAGGTCTGCGCCATCGCCGCCTTCGATTTGGATGAACCACGAGCCGTAAGGGTCGCTGTTGATGGCTTCGGGGCCGCCGGTCAGGATTTCATTGACCGTCACGACTTTGCCAGATACCGGGGCAAGCACGTCGGAAGCGGCTTTGACCGATTCTACCGAGGCAATCTGGCTGCCTGCTTCGACTGTATCGCCTTCGTCGACGGTGATTTCCATGAAGACGATATCAGAGAGTTGTTCCTGGGCGTAGTCGCTGAGGCCAACTTTGCCAGTGGCCGGGTCGAACCATTCATCGGACTTGGCATATTTGAGGGTGTTTGGGGTGCTAGACATGGGGTTTGCTCCTTCTTTGGTGGGTGATGGACTGGCGTTCCAATATCTGAAGACATCGGAGTTCAAAAACATAAAAAGGGCGCGCGAATCTTATCGCGCGCCCTCTGTGATCGAACCTGAGAGATTCGCCTGCTGCTTTGGCCGCAGTTTTATTGCTGACCGAGCCAAACAGGTTTGCCCCGTCGGTAGCCGCACGCGCGGCGTTTTCCAGAGTGTACCAGCGCAGAGTCCTTTTGCCTGAGAGTTTCGCCCGCTCTGGCCAGAAACGGGTTTGCACCTTCGGCGCCGCCAGACCGTTTTGCGCTGTGATTTTGCTGGTCTGAAGGTCTCTTCCCTGCAGCTGTTCGTTTGTAACTCACATTCTATGGGTAAGGGAATCAAAAGTCAAGAGCAAATGTTCGCAGATTCGGGAGATTTTGGCATCCAGCAGGCTTTTTGCCGCGCGTTTGCTTTCATGATAGACTTGGCGAAATTTTTTAGAAGGATGGATTTTTCCCATGTTCTATCGTGGATTGCTCGACAAGTATGGTTCTCTGCTCGATTTGCCCTCCCACACCCGCCCTGTCACTTTGTTCGAGGGCAATACACCTTTAATCCCCGCTGAGAATTTGACCCGCCAGATGGGTGGCGGCTTCGAGCTATACATCAAATATGAGGGACTCAACCCAACCGGCTCGTTCAAAGACCGGGGCATGACCGCCGCCATCAGCGAAGCGCTTGGCCGGGGCGTAACAGCTGTTATTTGCGCCAGCACGGGCAACACGGCTGCATCTGCCGCCGCGTATGCCTCGCGGGCCGGGATGAAGTCCATCGTTCTGATTCCGCAGGGCAAAGTGGCCGCCGGAAAACTGGCCGGGGCGATTGCCTACGGCGCGCAGGTTGTGCAAATTAACGGCTCTTTCGATGATGCGCTGGGGATGGTGGTAGAAATTTCGAACAAGCACCCCATTTCGCTGGTCAATTCCATTAATCCGTACCGCATCGAGGGCCAAAAAACCGCCGCATTTGAAATTTGCGACGCACTCGGTCATGCCCCCGATTGGTTGTGCCTGCCAGTGGGCAATGCCGGCAACATTACCGCTTACTGGGCCGGGTTTAAGCAGTATAACAACGTTAATTGGACGGGGCTGCCGCGCTTCTTGGGCGCACAGGCGGCGGGGGCAGCCCCGCTTGTGCTGGGGCACCCGGTTGAGCAGCCTGAAACGGTGGCGACGGCCATTCGGATTGGCAAACCGGCGCGGGGTGAGCAGGCATTGGAGGCGGCGGATGAATCGGATGGCCGCATCATCGCCGTCAGCGACGATGAAATCGTCTACATGCAGAAAATGCTCGCCAAACTGGAAGGAATCTGGGTCGAACCGGCTTCGGCTGCCGGGCTGGCTGGGCTGGCGCATGAAATTGCCGCTACTCGGTTTGACCCCAGCGGCAAGCGCATCGTTGCCATTTGCACCGGGCATGGCCTAAAAGACCCCGAGATTGTTACAAAAGGGATGGAAAAGCCGCTTATCGTCGCGCCGCGCCTCGATGCTTTGGAAGCAGTGATTTTGGGGCCAGCAGCCCCAGCATGATGACCAGGCTGAGCAGCGATACCACATTGGCGGCTTTTTGCGCGGCTGGAAGTTCCCAATCAGGCTGGCGGCGGGCCAGGAAATCTTCGAGTTCTTCCCGCTGGCTGACGGGGATTCTCTGCCAGGGAGCGTTGTTATTTACTTCAGGGTAAACCAGCCCAGATGGATTTGTCATGTTGAAGTAGCCATCTCGAATTTCTCTCGCAGGGCCGGTTTCTATTGTGATATCGAAGGCTTGCAGGTCATACCCAAACAGGACTTCGTAGGGGCGCAGGTTGCTGGCGCGGTCATCGAAGACGCGCTGGTCGTTGATGTCGTCAATGCGTTCGATAGGGAAGGTTTTGCCTTGTTCGATTTTGCGGTATACGTCTTGCAAGCCGCCAATGTAGAAGGTGCGCTCTTGCAAAAGGTCGAGTGGAATCAGCAGGTATGCTCCAAGCGAGAGCAGGGCCAGAAGGTTGAAGGGCAGGAAAACGGCCAGGGCGCGTGATTCTTTCAGGGAGTGAACCCACAGATGCAGGGTGTATGCTGCAAAAAGCGCGCTGGGGAAGATGAAGGCCGAGCCAAAACGCGGGTTGACATGCAGGGCGCGTATGAAGGGCAGTTCGCGCAGGATGGGGTAGATGAATCCGCGTGCGAAGGTAAATTCGAGCGCCAGGTATACGGCGAAGGCCAGCATTGCCAGGGCCAGGAATCGCTGTTTGAGCGGTTTAACAGCGAGGCGTTTTGCCAGGCCGAGGTACCCGAGAGTTAGAATCCCGCCTGGAAGCAGAATCCACGCGATAGGGCTGAACGATAAATCCAACTCCCATAACCCAACATATGCGCCGGTGTAGGCCTGGAGCAATTCTCGAATGGCGGTTACGTTTTGGCCGGTGAGCGCGTAGAGCGGGGCCAGCCCCATGACGCCAAACAGTTGCAGGAAGAGACCAACCGGGGCCAGTTTGAGCGGAATGTCGAAAGTAGTATGCACTTCGCGCGGGAAGAAGCGCATGAAGGCAGCAGTGGCGTAGAGTTTGGAGATGGTGAGGCCGAGGGCAAGCAGGCCGCCAAAGAAGATGATTTTACCCAGGCGCGGCCAGTCGAACATTTGTGGGCGGATGAGCCAGGCCAGGGGCAGGGTGATGAGTAAGGATAGGCCGATGAAGGCTGCCGGGTAGATGCTGGCGGAGTAGATGAGCAGGCCGCCGCCCAACGCCACCAGGGCGGTGGCGAGGGGGATGGATAGGCGTTTGTCGAACAAGGCGATGAGGAAGAGCGGCAGGATGGGGAAGGCCTGGAAGTTGAAGTGCCCGTTGGCGAGGTGCTGCAGGTAAAAGCCGTTGGCGCTGAAGATGACTGCGCCGAGGGTGGCGGGCATCCAACCGAAGTTGAGAGATTTTCGCAAAAACAGGTAGGCCCCCATGTAGCCAATTAGGACATAAATGAAATAGGAGGTGAGTACCGCGCTCCAGGGTTCGATGAAGAGCGCCAGGATTTGGGGGATGGAAAATTGGGCGTTGAGTGGGTGAGGGTAGCCGGGCAATCCGCCGCCAAAACTGGGTGTGTACCATTGGATGGTGAGGCCGTTCACCCGGTAGTGCAGGTGTGTGTCTATGAGCCGGGTGAAGAAGTATTTATGGTCCCAGCCAACAATGGGATAGTGAAGGTTGACGTGCCAGGCGACATAGGCGGCAATGAAGATGCCAGAGATGGCAATGATGAAGAGGGGGAGCAGTTTCTTTTTGTTCACGGGGAGAGGTAAGAAAAGCGCGGACGAAAGTCCGCGCTGGGGCTCAGGGCTGGATGTATTCCCGCAGGTTATGTTCCACCGCGTAGGCGGCGGCTTCGGCGCGGTTGTTGACTCCCAGTTTTGAGAGGATGCTGCTGACGTAGTTGCGCACCGTGCCTTCGCCCAGGAAGAGGGCTTTGGCAATTTCGCGGTTGGTTTTTCCTTCTGAAACGAGCAAGAGGACGTGCTTTTCTTGCTGGCTGAGGTGCGAAAAGGCCGAGGCTTCTTCTTCTTTAACGGCTTTGCGCACTTCCTGGAATACGCGCTGGGTAACTGCCGGGTCGAGCAGGGCTTCGCCGCGCCCCACTGCTTCGAGGGCGCGCACCAGCTCCTCGCCGCCAATTTGTTTGAGGACGTAGCCCGATGCCCCAGCGCGAATGGCCGAGAAGAGCATTTCATCTTCGGCGTAGGAGGTGAGCATTAACACTTTGGTTTCAGGGAAGCGCTGGACGATTTCCTCGCAGGCTTCGATGCCCGAGGTGCCGGGTAGGCGAATATCCATGACCACCACACTGGGCTGCAAGGTCCCTACCAGCTCGATTGCTTCACGCGCTGAAGCGGCCTCGCCGATCACTTCAAAGTGATGATGCCGGTCTAACAAGGCTTTCAATCCCAATCTTACAACTTCATGGTCGTCTACCAGCAGGATGCGCTGTTTTGTCATGGATTTCATGCTCTCCTTATTTGGTCGGATTAAGAGTATAGTCGAGAGATTTTCAAATGGCAAGGGCAAAAGTTACGCCCGCAGTTTAACTGCGGGCGTAAACTGGCTATCGAACAGATTATTCACTTGTCGCGGAGCCTGCCGGGCTTGCCCTGCGGTGGTCGGTGACGTACCATCCGTTGCCTTTAAACACCACTTGCGGCGGTGAGTAGATGCGCCGAACGGCGCGATGTCCCTTAGGGCAAATTACTTCCTGTTGATTGCCCGAAAAAGGGAGTTGTTTTTCAAATTTTGCCCCGCATTCGGCGCAGGCGAAGTCATACAGCGGCATAGGGAAATCCTTGTGACGGCCTTCTCGCAGGCTGGCTTGTGGGTACGTTCAGGGTTACTTGGCTTTGATGGTAATTGCGCGCGGTTTGACCGCTTCGGCTTTGGGAAGGTTGATGGTTAAGATGCCGTTCTGGAATTCGGCTTTGGCTTTGTCAGTCTCTACATCAGTGGGCAATAGGATGTTGCGCTCGAATGAGCCGTAACGGCGTTCTTTGAGTTGGTAGGTGGCTTCCTTAGATTCATCTTCCTGACAGAATTCACCTTTCAGGGTCAGGATTTCGCCAGTTACCGAGATTTGGACATCTTCGGTTCCCAAGCCGGGCAGGGCTGCTTTCACGACCACCTTGTCAGCGGTCTGGTACATATCAATGGCAGGCATGCCCCAGTTGTTGAGGCCGACAGGGCGGGTAAAAGCATCGTCGAACAGGCGGTCCATTGCCTCGCGCAGAGTCATCATTTCGCGCATTGGTTCCCAACGGATAAGATTGGACATAGTGTAGCTCCTTTCTGTATCAGAAGTTTGGATGTTTTTACGCCTTAAAATTTACAGGGTTTGCGTTAGAAAAACGCAAACCCTGTGTAAATTTTCCATTAAAACTGGCCGGGCTGTTAAGAATCTTTTGCCTGCCGCCTGAAGTCTATGAAGCGGTAGCCAACCCCGCGCTCGGTGAGGATGTATTTGGGGTTGGCGGCGTCTTTTTCTAGTTTTTGGCGCAGGTAGTTGATGTAGAGGCGCACATAATGTGGCTCGTCACGATATTCGTAGCCCCATACTTTGGCAAGCAACTGGTCGTGTGAAACAACCCAGCCCGCGTTTTGGACAAGGTGGAAGAGCAGTCGGTATTCGGTGGGGCGCAGTTTAACAATTTTGCTTTCCAGCCAGACTTCGCGGCGGTCGAAATCTATTTTCAGGCGTTCATCTATCTCAATCAGTCCGTGCATCGAGCCAGATGCGCCCTCTGTGCGGCGCAACACGGCCCGAACGCGGCTGACCAGTTCGCGTGGGCTAAAGGGTTTGGTGACGTAATCATCCGCGCCCAATTCCAGGCCGCGTACCCGGTCATCTTCCTCGCCTTTGGCGGTCAGCATGATGACCGGCACGTTGCTAATTTCGCGCACCATTTCCAATACCTCGAATCCATCCAGGTCGGGCATCATCACATCGAGCAGGATTAAATCGGGGTTGACATCGCGCAGTTTTTGCACGGCCTGTCGCCCATTGAAGGCTTCGCTGACCTGAAAACCATCATGTTCCAGGTTCAGGCGGATGAAGCGCACCATGCGTTCTTCATCATCTACGACCAGAATGCGGCGTCTTTCCATTTCGTCGGGCATGTTACTTCTCCCTCACAAAACCGATGATTTCTTCTTCTTCCTCGCCAGGAATAATCTCTATAAAAGCAATGCGCCCCATTGGCCAGATAACATCGGTGACGTTGGCCTGAAGGTAGTGCAAGTCTTTTCCGTCACGGCGGCGTGGATTTTTGACTGTGATAATCTGGTCGGTTGGGGCGGGAAGTTCGTTCACCTCGCCCAAAATTGGGTCTTCGTTCATGATGTGAATGAGGATAGTGGGCATAATGTACCTTTACGACAAAACAATCTGCATTTTGAGTTTGCCCAGCGCCACAACATCACCATGCCGCAGGGTCTGCTCAATGTTTGGCACAATACGAGCACCGTTGATGTAAGTTCCGTTAGATGAGCCGAGATCCATGATGACGATGCTGCCAGCATTGTTCCGAATGACGGCGTGCAAACGTGATACGCCGTTGTCGAAGGCATTAAAGGGCGAAAGGTCAACATCTGGCATGATGGGCTGGTTTTCACTGATACGCCCCATTGTAAATTCGATGCGGTCTGATACGGGCAAGATTTGGCCGTTTTCAAGCAGGTGCAGGGAAATCCAGGCTGGGCTTTGCGAGGGGGAGTCATGCGCGGGGATGGTCCCTAGCTCGCTGGTCGCCGTATTAAATCGCTGCGTTTCGCCTGGCGCATATTGGATTAATTGCATTCCACATTCACCACAAAAAATTGCGCCGTCTGCTTCTTGGTTTTTACAATTCGGACAAACGATCATGGTTTTCGCTCCCCGGGCAACAAGAGTGCCCGCGTGCCATATTTAATTTGTTTTTCGCCTGTTTCTGATAATTTTTTCTCTTTTTTAATGTTCTCAATTTCCAGCATAATCGTCTTTGCCAGGCTGCGCTCACCTTGCGCGAGCATGTGGGTTGCCATGCGCTGCAAATGTTCGGTGGCTTTTTCATAATTCCTGGCATTTACATCGGCGCGCGCCTTTTCTTGCAGGCGGTAAAGGGTTAATTTCGAGAGCGCCTGCACCAGCGCAGGCGGGGGTGGTTCAGGGGTAATGGTGTCTTTGATTGGAATCACCAGGCTAATTGGCACCGGTGGAAAGGCTGCGCCGAGCGCCGCCGCTGAAATTTCGAGTTTTCCATCTATGAGTTCAACGGAATCTCGCCCCGTGCCTATGGGTTGGATGATGAACTCTATTAGCACTGAGAGCGGCCAATCTTGCAAAATTGGGCCGAGGTACATGGGCGCGTGTTTGCCGAGCGGCGCGGCTTCAGGCTGGATGCGGAATGCGTAACTGACCGAGACGCCATCTGTTGGTTTGAAATCTAACACAACGTTTTCGGCAAAAGTTTGTGAGAGATTGGAGAATTTTTCGTTCAACAGGCGTTCGATATCTTTTGGATGGGAAACGTACATCGCCGTACCACCGGTAGAGGTTGCTAACTGGTCGAGAAAGATGTCATTCCATCCGCTGCCGATTCCCAACCCGCTGATGCCGATTCCCAGTTCGGCAGCTTGTTTTGCCAGCTCATAGCATTGCGGCTCATCGCCGTAAGTGCGCCCATCGGTGAGGAGGATGATGTGGCTGACGGTTTTAGGGTTGGCGTAGCGTCGAATTTCATCGAACCCAGCATTCAGCCCCCTGAAAATTTCTGTCCCACCACCGGTTTGCAGAATCTGGATTTTTGTCTCCAACTTATGGGTGTTGCCTTGTTGCCGCGTGGCAGGGATGACGACCTCGGCCCGGTCATTGAATGCGATAACTGAAAAGATGTCTTGTGGTTTGAGTTTGCGAATAATCTGGATGGCGGTTGCTTTGACTGTATCTAGCCTTTCGCCTTTCATGGATGTAGAGCAATCTAATACCAGGCATAGATTAAGCGGCGCGCTCGCTGCGGCCTTTTTTTGTTCCTCGCTGGGGAGTAAATCTATGAGGGCGTAAATAAGTTGGGATTCGCGCAAGCGGAAAATTTCTTTGCGACTCAGCAGAATGCGCTTATCTACCACATCAGGGGTGGTTTCTTCTGGGCTGAGCGCAGCATCATAAGAAGAACGCCTCGATGGGTCTGAAAGCACCTGGTATGCCTGCTGAACATCCAGGAATAATTCAGTTTCACCTGGAGCCAGGTTGGTATCGGGATGCAGCCGCTTGGCGGCTTTATGGTATGCGCGCCTGATTTCCTCCTGTGTGGCAGAACGCAAGAGGCCAAGCAAGGCGTAGAAATCAGGGCGTTTGATGGGCATAAGATGGTTCAGGCGAGTAATTGCACCAGCACGGCGCTAATGTTATCGGGGCCGCCAGCGCTGTTGGCAGCCGCAATCAGGTTGTGGCAGGCGCGCTGAATGGTGGGCGAATCGTAAATAATTTTTCGTATCTCATCTTCAGGAACGACGCCCCATAGGCCGTCGCTACACAAGAGCAGGTAGCCGCCGACTGGGAAGGGAGTTGTGACCACGTCAGGCTCCAGGGCTTCTCCTTGTCCCAAGGCGCGATACAACACATTCCGTTGTGGGTGAACCGCTGCTTCGGCGGGTGTAATTTGCCCCAGCTCCTCCAGCCGCTGCACCAGTGAATGGTCGCGGGTAATGGCCTCCATGCGATTTTCGTTGTAAAGCAGGTAAGCGCGGCTATCGCCCACATGGGTGATGGTTAACTGCTGCCCCAGCACAAGCGCTGCGGTGACGGTGGTGCCAGAGCCAGGCGCTTCACGCAAGACGGCGCGTTGGGCTTCCATGACGGCATCTTGGGCAATTTCTTGCAGCGATTCATCCAGGGGCAGGGTTGGCAGGTTGAACAAGGTGCTGTGGAATTTTTTCATCACATAGCTGGAAACTGTCCGAATTGCCACATTGCTGGCGACCTCGCCGTATTGATGCCCTCCCATGCCATCGGCAATGATGAAAAGGCCGAAAGGCGGGTTGCTGTTGTTCCCGGCAATCGTTGCCGAGAGGGCGAACAGGCTGTCTTCGTTGAGTTCACGTTGGCGGCCAACCGATTGCCCGCTTGCAACCAGCAACTGGGGAGGCTCATGGCGATTGAATGCCATTGATTTTATGGTTTGCAACTGTGCTTCAGAAAGTGGCGCTGTGACCACATTTTCGCCAGATGCGGTATGCTTTTCATCTTCTTTTTTGCCAAATAACTTACGGAAGAAGTCCATGCCAGGAATCTCCTTATCTCGGTGATTTCGCGCAACAATTAAGCCAACAACGCATATACAAAATGATCGTTAGAACCTACATAAACGATATCATCAAATACGGTTGGCGTGCCTGCAATTGGGGCTTTGGTTTCAAACTTCCAGCGCAACCGCCCTGTTCGATACTCAAGACAATACAGGTAGTTATCAATCGAGCCGACATACAACGCGTCTTTATAGATAACAGGGGAACTGTTTACCTGGTGATTGGTCTTAAATCGCCAAAGTTCTTTTGCGCCTCGCGTATCAACGGCGTAGATGTGCCCATCTGCCGAGCCGGTAAATACCAGCGTGTTGGCCACACTGGGAGAGACGATGGATGGTTTTTCCATGCGAAAACGCCACAACATCCAGCCCGATTTGGCATCAACGGCATACAAGAAGCCATCCAGCGAGTTGACGAAAACGATATTATCTTGCACGCAGGGGGATGATGTAATTGCCCGCTTGGCTTTGAATCTCCATTTGACCTGCCCGCGGAAATCGAGGCACAGCAACTCGCCGCCTTCTGTGCCAAAATAAACCAGGTCGTTGATGATGAATGGGGTGGAGCGGATTTCATCTCCGGTATCATGACGCCAGGCCGCGCGCCCGTTGTTGATGTTAATGGCGTGCAAAGAGTGATCGTCAGAGCCAATGAAAAGATGCCCATCGGCAATGCGGCCTGAAGAGCGAATTGGCCCCTCGGTGTAATACATCCAAGCCAGTTTCCCAGAGCGGGCGCTGACTGCATGAACCCGTTTGTCTTCTGAACCGAAGAAAATGGTATCATTTGCCACTGCCGGGCGGCTGACAATGCCACCTTCCGATGCATATTTCCACTGGAATTCGCCGTTGGCTGCGTTAATTGCATACAGGTTGTTGTCGTAACAGCCTGCATATACAAAACCGTTGTATACCAGGGGGGTGCCGCGCACTTCGTCCTCGCACTGGAACGCCCAAACCGGCTTGATGCCTTCCGAAGGCATAATAACTGACGAGGTGGATTTGGAACTATGGCGGCTGAGCAGCCCGGTTTTACGCCCGGCGCTGATGAGGGCCTGCTTGAAGTCATCAATAGACTTAAAGCGGTCTTCTACATTGTACTGTAACGCCGTGTTGATGACCGTCTCCACTTCGACCGAAATATTTGGGTTGATTTTGCGGAGGGGGCGCTCGGCAAACGAGAATGGCGCTTCCAGACGCGGGTCGCGCCGCGTTAACAGATGATGAAGCGTCGCGCCCAGCGCGTAAATATCCGCCTGGACATTTGCCTCGCCGCGATATTGCTCTGGCGGGGAATAGCCTTCCGTACCGATCATCGTTCCTTTTTGCCCAACCTGGAACGGCTTTGCAATTCCAAAATCTACCAGGACGATATGATTGTACTGATTGACCATCACATTCGATGGTTTCATATCTCGGAAGATGATTGGGTCGGGTTTGTGCCCGTGCAGGTAAGACAATACATCAGATAACTGGATGGCCCAGTCTAGCACTTGCTCTTCAGGAAGGAAACCATCGGTTTGGCTCAACAGCACTTCCAGGTCGCGGCCATTAATGAACTCTTCCACCAAGTAAGAGCGATTGTCTAGCGTAAAATAATCATAAATGCGTGGAATAGACGGGTGAGTCAGCGTTGCCAAAATGTTGGCCTCGCGCTCAAAGTTCTGGACAATCGTCTGGCGCACAAGCGGGTCTGGCGCCTGGTTAATCATTTCCTTTACGGCCACCAACTTCACGACATTGGGGAAGTGTAAATCGCGGGCGCGATACACGGACCCCATGCCGCCCACGCCAATCACTTCTTGAATCAAATAGCGATTGACCAGGTTTGTGCTTTGTTGGAGTTGCCCCGTATCTGTCCGGCGGTCCCCTGAGTTGGGATAGAGTTGGATTCGCTGAGTTTCCATATCGGCTTATTATAGAATAATAGGGCAAAGAACGAAAATGATATGAAATTATAGTCTATTATCACCTTAATTTTCAAATTTAGAATTGGAGTTTGCTTTTTTAACATCCCAACCCTTGCATCTGTGTTTGTTTTAGGGCAAAATTCTGATAATAATGAAAATCCTTGCCGTTAGCGACCAAGTTATAGACCGTTTATATACCAGTTCGGCCAGAGATGTCTATACCGATATTCAGCTCATTATCGGTTGTGGCGACCTCCCCTACCCTTACCTGGAATTCCTGACCACAATTTACAATGTGCCGCTGTTTTATGTCCCGGGCAATCATGACCCAGAATATAGCCATCGGGCCGACTCTCGCGTGGCCGGCGGCGATAATGTAGACGGGCAAGTCATTTATCACAAGGGGCTGTTGGTGGCTGGGCTGGGTGGCTGCGTTCGTTACCAGGCCCACACTCCCAACCAATATTCCCAAACCGAAATGTACCTGCGCGTTTGGAGATTGTTGCCGAAAATACTCATTCAAAAAATCCGTTATCGCCGTCCATTGGATGTTTTTATTGCGCACTCGCCGCCAGAAGGTATCCATGATGACGACGACCCTGCCCACCAGGGCATGCGCGCCCTTAACCTGCTCATTCGTTGGGCAAAGCCGCGATACTTCTTGCACGGACACACAATTTTTTACCGGCAAAACCTGAAGAGTCACATCACCACCTATTACGGTTGCCAGGTTGTGAACGTATACCCCTATCGAATCATGGAAATTGAGTAACAAGTGGAAGGAAAAACAATGACTGTTCGCCATCCCCTGGCTGGGGTCTATGCTGCCGCATTAACCCCACTTACGCAGGATTTTTCGATTGACCCAGAAGCCGTTGTTCCGCTTTTGAACTTTCTCGCCGCCCGAGATTGCCACGGCGCGCTGCTTTTTGGCACGACAGGGGAGGGGCCGTCTTTTAGCGCAAGGGAGCGCGAAATCATGCTGCGGGCCGCCCAGGGCGTCCGCCAAACCTTTCCAGAATTTCGTCTGCTGGCAGGCACCGGCACGCCCAGCCTGGCAGAAACCATTGAACTGACAAAAATGGCTTTCGAGGTTGGTTGCCAGGGGGTGGTTGTCTTGCCGCCCTATTATTATCGCAAAGCCAAAGACGAGGGCCTGTTCTTATGGTACGACCAGGTACTCAACCAAGCCGTGCCGCAGGGCGGATTTTTGCTCGGCTATCACATTCCCAACCAGTCGGGCATGGGTTTGTCACTCGACCTGTTGGCGCGATTAAAAGATGCCCACCCCGACAAGTTTGCCGGAATCAAAGATTCGTCTGGCGACCCGGATTATGCCGTTGCACTGGGAGGTCGCTTTGGCCCTGATTTGCTTGTCTTAACCGGTAACGATAGCCTGTTCTTGCACGCCCTCGAATACCATGCCGGCGGCGCCATTACTGCCCTCGCAAACTTGTATTCGCCCATCTTGCGCCAGGTGTGGAATATTTACTCGCAAGGCGGAGATGCCATCGAATCTCAGGAAGAGCTTACCTATCGCCGTCGCATACTCGACCACTATACCCCCTTCCCATCCATTCTCAAAGCCATGCTTGCGCGTATGTTTGGGTTCGAACGTTGGCTGGTTCGCCCGCCACTGTTGCCCGTTACGCAGCAAACCGAGGAAAATTGCTGCATGGAACTGCATGAGTGCAGTGAGCCGGCATAAAAAGCGCAACCCAACTTACCCAAACCCCAAACCCCGCTCCTTGAGGGAAACCCAGCGCCCCTGGCCAATGACCAAATGGTCAAGCACATCCACATCCAGCATTTTGCCCGCCTGGATGATTGCCCTGGTCAGGGCCACATCGTCTGGGCTGGGGGTGGGGTCGCCGCTGGGGTGATTGTGGATGACAATGAGCGCTGAAGCGTTCTTGCGAATGGCCTCACGGAAGATTTCCCCCACCCGAACTTGCGCCGAACTGGCCGAGCCGCGATACAGATCCGCCACTTCCAAAACTCGATTGCGACGGTCGAGCAACATGACCCGCAGATGTTCCTGCTCCAACGCTGCCATCTCATATTGTACGAGCGCGGCCGCATCTGCCGGGGAATTGATGGCCGGACGCTCCTCAGGTGATTCTAATGTCAATCTCCGCCCTAACTCAATGGCCGCCTTAATTTGGGACGCTTTGGCCTCGCCAATTGCATGTTGTTTGATTAAATCAACAAAGGGGGCGCGATGAATGCCCGTAATTCCTCCAAAGGTTTGCAGCAGGCGCTGCCCCACTTGCACGGCGTTTTCACCCGTCACGCCCACCCGCAACAAAATGGCAATTAATTCCGCATTGGAGAGCGCCTGCGGTCCCAGTGATGCCAGCCGTTCGCGTGGGCGGTCTGATTCGTGCAAATCGGTGATGCGATAAGCGGGCTTTGGGTTGTTTTCGGCCATAGCATAACCTTTCCATTGGATGATGATATTTTACAATAGAGAATATTGATCTGAATTTCTTTATCTTTGCAAAGGCTTTTCGCTATCCAGATTATCGAACCCGGCTTGCGGAAGATACTTGCGGTATTCTTGTTCTCAATGTTCCCTTCATCAACGGAAGCATGCTCCTGGCGCTCTGGTTGGGATCGAGCATCTTGAGCACTCTGGCAGGGCTGTGGGTATTGGATAAACACGATACGCTTGTTGTCCACCGCGCCAACATGCTGGCAGGTTTTCGGGCGGTGGCGGTTGCCGTATTTATTGGGGTTATATTGGGCCTACAAGGTGCCTGGTTCCCCGGTATTGCTGTGCTGGTGGTTATCACTTTGCTCATTATCGTGTTATCGTATTTTTCGTTTACGCATTAACCCTGCCCTTCGGGATCCACCATCTTTGAATGGAAGCCCTACCCTGCGGTCCTATCAAAAACGAGAGAGCCGCAAAAAAGAAAACCAGGGCGAGACTAAAATGTCTCGCCCTGGTTTTCTTTTTTCTTACGCTATCATCTCCATACTGGCATCCCACAGGCGTTCTGCCGATGCTTGATTATATGATGCTGGGTCTGACGCTACCGGTTGCTTATCAGTGAAATACTTCCCGCTCACGCCTTCTACTTCGATGGATGAAGCAAGATAAATACCGGTGGATGCGCCCTCGTCGGCTGTTCGGGCAATTGGCGAGACAAGTTTCATCGCCAGGCTCATCAACGTACCATTGTTCTTGCCAAAACCCGAGGCGACAAACCCAGGGTGCATCGCGTTGGCAGTAACCCCCTTACGTTCTAGCCTGCGCGCCAGTTCATAGGTGAACAAGACGTTCATTAGTTTGGAGCGGCCATAGGCTGCCCATCCGCTGTAAGATTTTTCGCCTTGTAAATCGTCGAAATCAATGACCTGCCCGCGATGGGCATCTGAAGCAACATTGATGATGCGCGCTGGGGCGCTGGCTTTTAGCACATCTAGCAGCAGGTTGGACAGGTGGAAATAGCTCAGGTGGTTGAGCGCAAAAGTTATTTCCAGCCCATCTTCAGAAAGAGCCCTGCTCATGTAAATGGCCCCGGCATTGTTGATTAAGACATCCAGGCGGGTGCGGCGCTTCTTAAATTCATGCGCGGTTGACTGTACCCCGGCATGGGTAGATAAATCTGCCAGGATGGTGCTAATGTTTGCATTACCAGTCTGGGTTCTGATTTGCTCTGCCACCGTTGCCAATTTCGCTGTGTTGCGCCCCACCAGGGTAACATGCGCTCCCTTGCCCGCCAATTCGCGCGCCATTGCCAGGCCAATCCCGGAGGTTGCGCCTGTTATTAGGATTGTTTTCCCTTGCATAGATGCGAGCATCAATGCTCCTCTGCTTTTACAAGCCAGTCCAGGGCTTCATCCATTGAATCGAATACGCTAAATTTAAGTTCCCCTACTACCTTTGAAAAAGCATATAACAAGTGCCGCCGGTATCCGGTTACGCCCACCACTGCTCGTCTCTTAATGAAATGGTTTGTTACTTTAACCAAGTCAACCAGATGCTTGATAATATCATCATTTGCCAGTGTTCCTTCGACATGCGAAATAGACAGAATAGAATGTTCAGGCCGCCCGGCAAGTTCCCGCTTGATTGCTTCACATTCTGCTGCTATTTCGGCAGCATTGTTGCCCCGGTGCGAAAAATCTGCAATGAAAACCTGGGTTTCCTTGTGCTTCAACCAGTGAGATTTCATTTTGCGCCCTCCTCCATGTTTGCCTGCGCCCTAACCAGCCATTCGAGCGCTTTTTCCCTGCTGTCGAATGCAACAACAGGAGTTCCCCCGGTTACGTTTGAAAATGTAGTGATGAAAAACCGGCTTGCGCCGCTTAATCCAAGCAAGGCGCGTCTGATAACCGCGCGATTGGCGCGCGGCACCAGCCTGCGCATCACGTTTAAGTTGGAAAAAGTTGGTTCACTTCCCTCAAAATTGACCAGCACCAGCACCGATTTGAGCGGCTCTAACGCAATTGCCGAAACTGCCTGCTCTACTCCATCATGGAGGGAAGCGTGGTCATCGCCAAGCCCGGAATAGTCGGCATAAAAAATGCGTTTACCCTGATGTTCCATCCAGTGTGATTTCATGGGGCAATTACCTGCAAAAATTATAGCATCAAAAGTGATTCCCTGGCAGCATGCATCTATTCGGCGTTAGAGCAGAGAGAACCCCAAACTGCGATATAATACGCTCCATGCAAACCAACCCCAAATTTGCAAAGCGCGCCTCCGCTCTTTGCCCGGCCAACCCCGCCGATGCGCGCGG
>CAYLZI010000016.1:0-25262 GCA_964388215.1 uncultured Anaerolinea sp. | reverse complement strand
CGTCCGTCAACGGCTGGCGCAGGGCCTGCGCAACGACATGCGCGCAGGTCACGGCTTGCGAAGGCGTGACGAGGAAGCCGGTTCCAACCGGGCTGCTGGAGGAGAGAACGCGAATCAGGCTGTGTTCGTGTGCCATAGGTCCCGTCCTGGTTTCTGGTGCGAAGGTGTCTATATTTTACTGTCTTTTGCGCCATCTTGAACGAAAAACCAGCATTGGCTTCTGGAGCGCAGGCTTTTGCCTGTAACCTGTAACGCACCGCTTGAAAGTCCCACGCTCTTTGTGGGAAGGCGGCGGCGCATAATCAGGAACAGGCCTGGCGCGCTGCAAATTGAGAATTGCTGACAAAAAACGCCCCCACTTAGGGAGCGTTTTGGGTTGGTTGGGTCTCGAAGCGCGGCAAAGACCGCTGCTGCTCGACCGTCGTCTGTTACTGCCCCAGGTTCTTCTGCATGGACCTTTTCAGGATGGCCCGGTAGAGGGTTTCGAGCCGCTTCAGGATTTCGCCGGAATTGGGGTCTTTTTCGGCCTGTTGTTCGACCTGGTTCATCAGCCCGGCAATCATGCCGCTGAATTCCTCGCTGATTTCGGCTTCGTGTTCTTTCAGTTTGCGCGCCAGGACGGTTTCGTCGTCTGCCACTTCGAGCAGTTCGTTGATGAGCGCCAGTTCGGGCGGGGCGCTGGCTTGCTGCAATACGGACACCATCTGTTGGAGTTTCTGCATTCGGGCAGCGTCTTGCTTGCGGCTGGCTTCTTGAAGTTTGGCTTCCAACACTTGCACGACCACGTCGCTTTGGAAGGCGTTAATGTTTTGGATGGTCGCCTGGGCGATATCCGGCGCGGCCAGTAGGGATTCAATCATCTGGTCGGCCTGTTTCATCTGCTCTTCGACGGCTTTATCAATCTGGTTGGTGTATTCCAGCACTTTTTCGCGTAGTTCACCTAACCTGGTATGTTCTTCGCCGCTCGATTTGTCAATGCGTTCGGTGAGAATTTGGAAGAAGGAGTAATCCAGCCCGTTGCGGGTCATGCTGACCAGGGCTTGCAGGCGCGCTTCGGTGGGAGCAGCCAGGAAGATATCGAGCAGTTTTTCACGGGTCAGGCCCTGACCGGCTTCCTGGAGGGTTTTGACGGCGGCTTCCAACTCGCCCATCTGGGCGCGGACTTTGCGGCCATACTCTGAATTTTCGAGCAGTTCTTCTTGCAAAGCGGCCATGGCCTGGGCAGCGGCCTGCTGTCCCGACTGGAGCGCGGCTTCGAGCAGGCGGTTGAACAGGGCAAAGAAGGCCTCGTCGAGCAGGGTGGCGTTTTCTTTGATAATGGCTGAACGAACATCGGCAGAGGTTGCTTCCATGAGCCGTTGGATGAGTCCGACGCGCTTTTGCTGGTTGTCGAGCATTTCCTTCGTTACGCCGTCTTTTTCCAGGATTTTCTCAATCATGCTCTGGTAGGCGAGGAAACCCTGCGGGCGCAGCAGGTAGCCTTTGCGCTTTTCGGCGGGCAGTTTGTTCATTACCTGGGTAATCAGCGGCCCAATCAGCTTTTCCTGCTCGTTGACCGGCAGCCCCAGTTCGGGCGGGAAGTAGGTGAGCAGCAGTTCTTTTTCGTTATCATGGTAAACAATGGGGGTCGCCAGCGGCCCTTCAAATTTGCAGAGTGGGCAGCGCGCGTAGTTCGAAACGCGCCCCAATAAACGTTGCTTGGCGGCGGGGTCAGCGGTGATGTCGAATAGCTGCTCCACCTGGGCAGGAATCATCTGGCGGCAGCGGGGACAGGCAATTTGGGTTTGGGGCATAGGGATTTCCGATTCTCGATTGTGGATTTACGATTTTGATTTTGGATTGGCAATTTGAAACGGAACACGCCACCAAACATTTAGCGCGTTCCGCGAGTGCTTATTTTACCACCCGCAGGCGGCTATCTCGGCAGCGAAAAGCAGATTCTCGCTCCTGAGCCGGGTTTCGGGTCGACCCACATCCGCCCGCCGTGCGCTTCGACAATGGCGCGGGCGAGATACAGCCCCAGCCCGGCGCCTTTCGTCTTGCGGACGGCGCCCTCGGCGCGGTAGAAGCGGTCGAAAATGTGCGGCATGTCATGCGGGTCGATGCCGGGGCCTTCGTCGCCGACGCACAGGATGACCTGCTCCGGGCGCGCCTGCCCGCCGATGCAGATGCTGCCTTTCGGCGCGTATTTGATGGCGTTCGAGATGAGGTTGGAAAGCACCTGTTCGATGCGGGTTTCGTCGGCCAGGATGACGGGAAATTCGGCGGGAAAATCGGCCTTCAGGGTGTGCTTTTTGGTCTGGGTCTGGAATCGTTCAGCGAGGCGGCGGGCCAGGGAAGGGAGGGCAACATCCATCCGTTTAAGGGTCAGGCCGCCAGCCTGTAAGCGCGAAGCGTCCAGCAGGTCCTCAATCATCTTGGTCAGCCGGTCGGCTTCCTCCTCGATGACGGTCAGCGAATCCTGGATGATGTGCTTGTCCCAGCGGGCGTCGTCGCGCCGCAGGGTGGAGGCGTAGCCCTTGATGAGCGCGACCGGCGTCTTGAGTTCGTGGCTGACGATGGAGATGAAGGTCGCCTTGATTTCATCGGCGTTGCGGAAGTGGGTGATGTCGCGCACGGTGACGATGAAATTTTGCAGCCCACCCTCGGCGGTCATCAGCGGAGCGTAGGTGATTCCGACTGGGATGAAAGGCATTTGCTCATCGGCGCGTTGCAAATCGCCTTCGACGTAGAGATGGGCGTTGGGCGTGGGCGGCCAGCCATCTTTTTCAGCTTCTTCCAGGGTTAGCCCTTCTGGTTTGCGCGCCCAGCGGATGACTTGCTCGTGCCGCAGGCCGCGCAGTTCATCGTCGGTTTTGCCATAGATGCGCTCGAAGGCGTCGTTGACGCGCTCGATGCTGTGGTCGGCGTTCAGAATCAGGATTCCGTCGGCGGCAGAATCAATCAGCGCGTCGAGCCGCTGTTTTTCGACGGTAATCTGCCCGTACAGTTTGGCGTTGAAGACCGCTATCGCGGCCTGGTCGGCAAAGGATTGCAGCAGTTGTTTGTCGTTGGTGGAGAATAAATCGGGGTAGGAGCGAAAAATAAAAATAACGCCAATCACTGCGCCGTGCGTTGTGAGCGGCAGGGCGGTACCGTTGAGCAGGCCCATGCTGGCGGTGTAGGTCAACTCCTGCAACATACGGTTGAGTTCGGCCACGTCCAGCTCGGCCACGCGCTCCTCGGCCAGCAGCGGTTCGAGGTAGCGCAGGAAGGCCGGCGGGATGCCGTGCGCAGCCGCAACGTGCCACGATTTAACGTCCCGCAGGGCAATCAGCCCGGCCTGGCCGGCCAGCATCTCAATCGAGATGCGCAGGATGCGCTTGAGCACCTTTTGCAGGTCGAGTTCCTGGGTAATGGCGCGGGTGATTTCGAGCAGGTAATCGCGCTGGCGGACGCGGAAATCGGGCAGCATGGGGGTATTGTATCATCTGGGTATAAGAGATTTGTCAACGCTTGGGTAGATTTGCGTTATCAATGAGAAGGCACGCCTTTCTTAAAATCATCAAACACCCTCATCCCCTGCCCTTCCCCCGCCGGGGGAAGGGCCAGGGAAAGTGCCCCGAAGGGGTATGAGGGCGAATGCCATGCGAAAGCAAAAACGTCAAGCATTCTTGAGAACGCCATGATGACCAAATATCTTCCCGCTTTTGCCATTTTCGCCGCCGTGATTGCCCTGGGCATTTTTGCGTATGTTACCGATGCGGTTGCCTTTGCGGGCAGCAACCCCGAAATTTGCGCCAATTGCCATGTAATGGATGATGTTTACGAAGATTGGTTTCATGCCCCGCATAAAAATTGGACGAAATGCGTTGATTGCCATTTGCCGCACGATAACATTGTTTCATAGCGACTGATTGTCACCAACCCGGCGCTCGAAGAAGCCTTTGAGCGGCAGGGCAAAGACTGGACGAAGTTCACCCGCCAGGAAATGCGCACCGTTGTTTGCGCTAACTGCCACGTTGAATATTATTTCGCGGGCGAGGGCAAATACCTGACCTTCCCCTGGGATAACGGCACCAAAGTTGAAGAAATGTGGCAATATTACACCGAGGTTGGTTTTAGCGATTGGGTTTATCCCGATGCGCAAACGCCCATGATTAAAGCACAGCATCCTGAGTATGAGATGTGCACCGCCGGTTCCACGCACTACAACGCGGGAGTCTCTTGCGCCGATTGCCACATGCCGTATGTGCGCGAGGGCGCGGCCAAATATTCGGTGCACGACATCCACAGCCCGCTGCTTAACCCCACTCTGGCTTGCGGACAGTGCCATACAGACACTGATTCGGTCGTGCGCCGCGTCAACCTTATCCAGGAACAGGCCTTCAATACCAAAATCGCTGCCGAAGACGCGATTATTGACGCTGTCAACGCCATCAAGGCTGCCACAGCCAACTCAAGCAGCAATGCTGCCCTGCTCGACGAAGCCCGCCTGCTGCATCGCCAGGCGCAGTTCTACTGGGATTATGTTTCTGCCGAGAATTCGATGGGCTTCCACAACCCTGAATATGTGCTAAAGAGTTTGGCCGGAGCGACCAACCTGGCGTGCCAGTCGCAGATGAAGGCTGCTCAGGCCGCCAACGACCCATCCCTGCTACAAACTGGAACTTATTACCATCTGGTCAGTAAGTTTTGTAGAAGCGCAAACGCCCCGAAGGGTATCGGCCCTGCGAGACGTTTTTTATGCGAATTGCGGGATTCGAGGATGCTCTATTTTGTTTGGATTTCTACTGCCCTGGCAGGCTCAACGGGTGAGACAAGCAGGCCCTGGGGCGTTTCTTCCAAAAATGCGCTAGATTTTGCCTCGTAAATGTTGACCAGCAGGGCCTTCCAGGATTTGGGCGCGCCTTGCGGGATGATAGAAATTGTCCCGGCTTCGCGCCGTACCTCGAAGCGGGATTCGATTTCGCCGCGCGTGTTGGGGATTTCAGCCCGAATCTGATGTCCGTCTTGCAGTTCGTAAATGTTCAGGGTGACACCCTGGCTGTAATCATAATCGGGATGTTCGTCGTCGCCCCCGAAGGGAATGACCGAACCGGGGCGCGCCAGGAGCGGCAGGCTGAGGAAATCGTGCGTTTCGCGCACCCAGCGCGGGCCTTCGACCACCTTTCCATCGAGAATGTTTGTCCAGCGTCCTGCCGGGATGTAATAATCCACGACATTGTTGGCCGAAAATATAGGCGCAACCAGCAGGGAATCGCCGAGCATGTATTGGCGGTCGAGGGTGTCACAGGCTGGGTCGTTGGGAAACTCAAATACCATCGCCCGCAGCATGGGCGTTCCTTTTTTGTGGGACTGGATGGCGGCGCGGTAAAGATAGGGCATGAGACGGCACTTCAGGCGGGTAAACTTTGCCAGCACTTCCACCGCTTCTTCATCGTAAGCCCAGGGGACGCGATAGGAGGTGCTTCCATGCAGGCGGCTGTGCGAGGAGAGCAGGCCAAAGGCAACCCACCGCTTGTAGACTGCCGATTCCTTCGCCCCGGCCCTCTCCCCTGGGGAGAGGGGGGTCTGCTCGAAGCCGCCAATGTCGTGACTCCAGAACCCGAACCCTGAAAGGGCCAGCGAGAGTCCGCCGCGCAGACTCTCGGCCATCGATTCGAAGGTGGCCGTGCAATCTCCGCCCCAGTGGACGGGGAATTGCTGCCCGCCGGCAGTGGACGAGCGGGCAAACAGGACCGCTTCGCCCTCGCCGCGCGTTTCTTTGAGCAGGTCGAAGACGGTTTTGTTATACAGGTAACTGTAATAGTTGTGCATTTTGAGCGGGTCGGAACCGTCGAAGTAAGCCACATCGGTTGGGATGCGTTCGCCAAAGTCGGTCTTGAAGGCGTCTACGCCCATCTCGAGCAGGGCGCGCAGTTTAGATTGGAACCAGGCGCAAGCCGCCGGGTTGGTAAAGTCTACAATTCCCATGCCAGCCTGCCATTTATCCCACTGCCAGATATCGCCATTCGGTTTTTTGAGCAGGTATCCGGCCCCAGCGGCCTCGTCGAACAGGGCCGAGCGCTGGGCGATGTAGGGATTAATCCAGACGCAGATACGCACTCCGTGTTCTTTTAGCCGTTGCAGCATCCCCACCGGGTCGGGGAAGCAGCGCTCGTCCCAGGTGAAATCGCACCAGCGGAACTCCTTCATCCAGAAACAATCGAAGTGGAAGACATGCAGCGGAATGCCGCGCGCTTTCATCTGGCGGATAAAGCCGGTAACGGTGGCTTCGTCATAATTGGTGGTGAAGGAGGTCGAGAGCCACAGGCCGAATGACCAGGCGGGGGGGAGGGCCGGGCGTCCGGTCAGGGCGGTGTAACGCTCCAGCACGTCTCTGGGCGTTGCGCCGTAAATGACGAAGTATTCCAGCACTTCGCCGGGGACGCTGAACTGCACCCGCTCAACCTTTTCGGAGGCGACCTCGAAAGAAACTTTTTCGGGATGGTTGACGAATACCCCATAGTTTCGATTGGTGATGTAGAAGGGGGTGTTTTTGTAGGCCAGTTCGCTGCTGGTGCCGCCATCTTCGTTCCACATCTCCACGACCTGACCATTTTTAACGAAGGGCGTGAAGCGTTCTCCCAGGCCGTAGATACATTCACCAACGCCGAGGCTCAATTGTTCGTGGATGAAACGACCTTCGGGCGTATCCACAAAGCCCAGGCTGCGCCAGCCGCTGCTGGTCAGTGCGCGGTTTTCAGCCTGGTATTCCACCTGCCACGAGTCGCCTTTGTGGATGCGGACGCTGAGCCTGCCGCTTGTCAGCGTGGCGAACTGTTTTTCGTCCACCACGACAGGCTGAGGGGAGTCTGTTTCTAGCAGGGCAAACTCTGGGCCAGGATTCTGTTTTCCTTTGTGGTGAAAGACGCGGACGCGAATCACATCTTCCGTTGGGGCAGAAAATTGAACCGTAATGAGCGGCAGGTTGAGCGTGTCGCCGCGCCCAGTCAGGCGTTTGGTGGCGGCGTAAACGGTGAGTTTGTTGGCATCGCTTTCGACCTGATGCGGTTGGACGGCATAGCAGGGGGCATGACCAGGGCGGATTTCCCAATACCCATCGGTGAATTTCATGATTTTTACTCCGTGAGTTTTTTGACTTGTTCGCAGGCTTTGTCGTTTTGCCTGGCTGACGGGTAAAAGGCCTGGCTTAAGGCTCAAACTGCGATATGCCCAGTATAAGGTATATCTTTCCGATTTTTTGGTCATTCCTGCCAGGTTATAAAGTAAAATTATTACCATTATGAACCTTTTTGTTGGCGTTGACCTCGGTGGCACAAATATTAAGGCCGGTCTTGTGGATATTGATACCGGCAAGGTGATTTATAGCCAGTCTGTCCCCACCTTATCCCGCGAAGGCCCCGATGCGGTGATGGCGCGCATGGCTGAATTGGTGTTGGATTCTGTCGCAGCCAGTGGCTATGAAAAATCACAGGTGAAGGGCGTTGGTATCACTGCGCCTGGTGTGTTGGATTTGGAAAAGGGTCTGACGCTTTTCCTGACCAATCTCCCCGGTAACTGGCCGAATGTGCCGTTGCGAGATACGATTACCGAGAAAACCGGCCTGCCAACCTTCCTGCTCAACGATGCGCGCGCAATCACTTACGGTGAGTGGCAGTTTGGCGCGGGGCGGGGCGCCGATACAATGGCCTGCTTTACTCTGGGAACTGGAATTGGCGGCGGGTTGGTTGTGAATGGCAGCCTGCACCTGGGGATTGGCGGCACGGCGGGCGAGTTGGGTCACATGGTGATTGATTTTAACGGCCCGCGCTGTGGCTGTGGCAACCGTGGATGTCTCGAAGCCTATGCCTCTGGCCCGGCGATTGCTGCAATGGGCGTTAAGGCGGTTTTGCAGGGGCGCACGTCAATTATTGGTCAGTTGGTCAACTATGACTTGAATAAAATCACCCCTGAAATATTAGCGGAAGCCGCCAAACGGGGCGATGGCGAGGCGAAGAACATCTTCGAGTTAACCGGCATGTACCTGGGAATTGCGATTGGCAACATGTTGATTGCTGTCACCCCAACAAAGGTGGTGCTGGCTGGCGGAGTGGCTGCGGCTGGCGATTTACTGCTGGAGCCTATTCGCCGCGCTTTGCAATCACGCGCCAGCCTGATGGATGTCTCGAAAGTGGAGATTGTGACTGCCAGCTTGGGTAACAATGCCGGGGTGATGGGCGCGGCCAGTTGGGCGGCTAGCCTGCTGGGTTGAGTTCGAGCATGGAATAAATTCCGCGTTACTCCGCGTCGCCCTCGGTAACCGAGAACAGGCGCGTGGCGGGTGGAAGTCCCAGCAGCAGCAGGATGGTCACGAGCCAGGCCGAGGTGATGCACCATATACAGACGGCTTTGATGACGAACAGTTCAAGATAGGTGAGATAGAGCGAAAAGACGACCGCGAAAATCGCCATGTACAGGAAGGCAATCGCGGCAGTTTTTTCCAGACGGGGGATGTACTTTCGCGTTAGCCAGGCCGCCAGAAGGCCGAGATAGCCAAGCAACCCCAGCACGCCCACCGGCAGGAAGCCGAGCAGGGTGGCATACGAACTGGTTTGCACCGCATTGCAATCCCCGACCGGGCCGCAGACGGCAGCCACTTCCCGGGTTTCGACATACGAAAGATACCCCGCCACCCCGATACCAAACACGATGACGGCTGGTACCAGCCAGTCGGCCCAGGCGGGCAGCGGAAAGGATTTGCCCTGTATGAAGGCCGCCAGAGTGTAAATCAGGGCTGCCGCCATGACAATCATGGTGACGATTGCCAGCGCAAATCCGTTGTCACGCATTCCTTCGGGCTGGAGGGGCTGGAAATCGAGTGGGAGCGGGTTTGTTGGCCCGGGCATGGTTTCGGTGGGATTAGGCTGCGACTCTGTCGAGGCGGGAGCCGGTTCGGTCTGGGTGTGCTGGGACTCTGTCGAGGCGGGGGAATGTGGGCAGCCGTCGCCCCAAAAGAAGTAGATGATGGGTTCAGATTCTTGCGCCGCGCTGAGGGCGTGGACAGGCCAGGCGACGAATATCGCAGTGAGCAAGGCCAGGAGCAGGGTGAGTTTTTTCATAATTTTGACAGATTCTATCTCTTTGTATGTAGCATATCCGTCTGCGCCTTGTTTTTTCATGGTTAATCTCCTCGTTTTTGGTCGTAGAACGGGGTGTTAGCCCGTTTTATGGAGGGGAAAGTTATGGTCTTGTTAAGGTTTCAGGCGGCCTCGAGCGCGTTGGCCAGCCAGGTGGTCACTTCGGCGGGGGTGGGGATGCGCCCGCTGGAGACGACCTTCTCGTTGACGACCAGGCCGGGGGTCGAGAGAAGGTTGTAGGCCATGATGTGGTTGTAGTCAGTCACCTTGATGACTTCGGCCTCCAGGTCCATATCGCTGACGACCTTGCGGGCAATCTGTTCGACGCGCTTGCAATTGGCGCAGCCCGAACCGAGAACTTTGATAGTTAACATGAGAACCTCCGTATTATTTGGTGATTGGGCGATTCTGTGGGAAATTGCTTTAATCATCTGGTGACTCAATCAAAAAATCACCAAATCACAAAATCAAAAAATGAAATCCACCCAGGCGCCATAAATCAGCCCGGCCAGGGTGCTGAACAGTGCCACCCAGAAGACATAGACCCAGGCGCGCAGGCGTCCAATGATGGTGGCGGTAATCAGGATGCTTTGCAGGCTGAGTTCGGGGTCTGAAATCAGGTAGGCCAGCAGCGGACCGCGGTGCATTCCGAGCGACAGGAACATTTGGGCAATCGGCACTTCGACCAGGGTCGGGAAGTACATGAACACGCCAAAAACCACGCCAACGAAATTGCCCAGCACGGTATTTTGCCCGGCCATCGCCTGAATCCATGCGGGTTGGATGAGTTGGCGGATGACGCCGACCGCGAAGACGCCCACAATCAGAAGCGGGAAAATCTGTTTGACGAATTTCCAAGTCTCCCAGAGCGTGTCGCGGGTTTCGGCCTCGTTCAGTTGCGTTTTCAACATCCAGCCGAGGGCCAGGGTGGCCGCCAGCACGCCAAAGAATTTTCCGGTAAAGGCCAGCGTCACGCCGCCGGGAACGGGAGTGAGCGTCAGGGAGGCGAAGACGAGCATCAGGCCGACCAGCGCGGTGGAAATCCAGGTCCAGCGGTTGAAGCCTGCGTGGATGTTCTCGATTCCGCGCCAGCAGGCCAGCCCAATCAGGCCCAACATCCCAATCAGAATCGCCCCCTGGGCTGTGACGCCCTCTTCGCCCCGGGCCGGGTCGAACGGCACGCGTTGCGCCAGCCAGCCCTGGAAGGATTCGACCCTGCCGAGCGGCAGGGTCAGCGCGGCGTAGGTCTGCTTCAGGAAGTCGAACTGGAAAGTTCCGGCCACGAGCAGGGCGACCAGCGCCAGCATGAAAATGACTGCCGCGCGGCGCATGGCGGCTTGACTAGAAAACAGGGCGTCGGTGGCGGCGTCGTGTTCGGCATCTTGTTTGCTGAATATCAACGCCATGATGACGCCAATGCCGATGCCAAAGACCAGCGAAAGCACCAGCCGCGCAATCGCCAAATCCATGCCGATGATTTTGCCGGTGTAAACCAGCGCCAGCACGTTGACGGCGGGCGCGACGAACAGGAAGGTGATGGCCGGGCCGAGTCCTGCGCCTTTTTTGTAGATTCCGGCAAAGAGCGGGATGACGGTGCAGGAGCAGACCGCCAGCAGGAAGCCCGCCGCTGCTGAAGCCGGGTACGAAATCCACTTGGGCGTGTTGCGCCCCAGGAAGCGCGTGACTGTCTCTTTCGGGATGAGGGCGGTCATCGCCCCGGCGATATAAAAGGCTGGCAGCAGGCACAAAAGCACATGCGCCGCCAGGTAGGCGGCCAGGTTGCCGATTCCGCTGGAGAGCAGATGCAGCATGAAATCCATAGTTTCCTTGTTTTCGATATTCGATGCTCGATACTTGATGCTCGATACTCGAATATCTAATCTCGAATATCCAATATCGAATACCCAATCTCGCGTTACGGACACTGAATAACGCCCTGTGCCCACAGGCAGCCGCCGCAGGAGGGAAAGGTGTTGCCAAAGCAATCTTCCTGGTTGGCTTCGGCCATTTCGCAACTGGCGCAGTAGGTGCAGGGCGAAAAATCGAATTGCTCGACCCGTTCGCGGAACTGGCGGTATTCTGGCTGATTCCAGAGTTTGGCGAGTGGGGTTTCGTTCACATTGCCGATTCGCCAGCGGGTGACGGCGCGCTTTTTCTCGAACAGGTAACTTTCGTGCGAGTGCAACAGGGCCAGGCAGGGGCTGGCGTAGCCGTCCCAACTTATGGAGATGGAGCGTTGTTCGATGAAGGGGCAGCGGTCGTGTTTCTTGAACAGTACGCCGGGGCGGGTGTTCCAGGCCTGGAAGAGCGCCTCGCGGGTGGCCTGGTTCAAATCCATTTCTGGCAGGTTGACGCGCGGATGCCAGGGCGAGGCTTGCCAGGCGGCCCGCTCGATGGCGCGGTGGTACAAGATTTCCTCGCACATTTCGGGCGTGTAGGGCAGCACGTTTGTCACCATGTAGCGGCTGATGCCGACCTTCGAACTCATATCCAGCAACTTGGGCAGTTCGTGGATGTTGCGCTTCATGGCGACGAAGACCGCGCCGATGTCGGCAGTGCCGCCCCGGGTTTGGCGATGGCGTTCGCGGTATTGCTTGATGTTCTCCAGAATCTCGCGCAGCGATTCGCTCTGGCGCACATCGGCGAAACTTTCGGGCGAGGCGCCATCCAGCGAGACCCACAGCGTATCCAGCCCGGCGGCGATGAGTCCATGGGCGTTCTGTGCGTCGAGCAGCAGGCCGTTGGTGATGAGTTCCACCCGCGCGGCGGCCCCTTTGGCAGCCTGTACCATCTCCACAATGCGCGGATGGGTGAGCGGTTCGCCGAATCCGCCAAAAAAGACCGAGGGGCGTGGGGAGAAGGTTGCCAGCCCGTCCAGGGTGCGCGCGAAGGTGGTCTCGCTCATCGCGCCGAGCGCCTCGCCCCAGGCGTGGCGGATGCAGGCGCGGCAGGAGAAGTTGCAGCGGCTGGTCGGCTCGATGTGGATTTTGCGGGGTTGGTGGAGCGAGGGGCGCAGGAGGACGCCCTCCGGCGTGACGCGGATGGTGAGTTGGCCTTCTGGTTCTGCGCCAAGTTCCCGCGCCAGGTCAGTGGGGAGTTTCAGGCTGCCCTGCGGGTCGATGCGGAGCGAAAAGGTTTCCATAGCGGTCAGTTTGGGGGCAGGGAGATGAACTGTGGGGCGCAGTGCGGGCATTCGCAGTCGGGACCCAGATTCGGGTTGGCAAGTGCTTCCACGCTTTGGGGGGCGAGGCCGCCCAGGGCAGCGGCATCCCGCGCCAGCGCGAGAATCGCTTCGTCCTTTAACCGGTAATAGACATAGCGTCTCTCGCGGCGGTCTTGCAAAATTTCGGCTTTGCGCAGGGCCATGAGATGTTGAGAGATGTAGGCCTGCCGCCAGCCGAGGATGGCCTCCAGGTGGCAGACGCAGGCCTCGCCGCGCCCGATGGCGAGCAGGATGGCAATCCGCGCGGACGGGCTGATGACTTGCAGCACCTCGGCGATTTTTTCAGCCAGTTCGGGAATGGTCATATTCGCTTTCATGAATATATTGTATTCCATATTCGTGTTTTTGAATGTGACGAGTGTCATTATTTTGCCAGAGATTTGGCATATTTGGGGGACGCCGCTTTGTGGGGTTGAGGCTTCGCAATCCGGTATAATTTATCTTCTTTTGAAGGAAAGGATAGGCATGGCGACTCCTGCGGGTTCGCTGCGCAATCTCGATTTTGCGCAGAAAAAACGTTTTTCTCGGCGCGATTTTTTAAAGGTGACAGCCGTTTTGGGGCTGGATGCTTTGATTTTGGGAATGGTGGGAGTGGGTTATATGCAAAATGTTGAGCCTTCGTGGGTGGAAGTGAAGCATGTCCGTTTGAAATTGCCCCGCTTGCCCGAGGCTCTTTCGGGTTTGCGCGTGGCGCAGGTGAGCGATATTCATCTAGGCCCCTGGATGACGCCTGAAAAACTACAAGAGATTTTTAATCTTGTGGCGGCTCAATCGCCCGATGTTTTGGCCCTGACGGGTGATTTTGTATTCAGGAATTCACGTTTGCGCAAGTCGTATCTTCTCGAATTAGAAGAAATGTCTCGCTCGCTGCGTTTACTGAGTGACCGTTTTTTGATTGTGGCCGTGTTGGGCAACCATGACAATATGTACAGCGCGTTCCAGGTGCGCGATGCCTTGCAAAAGGGCAGGGCGCATGTGCTGATGAACACGATCCACACCCTGGAGCGTGGTTCGGCGCGTTTTCATTTGGCTGGCATTGATGATATTTATCGCGGGAGGCCCGACCTGAACAAAGTGCTCGATTCTTTCCCGTCTGATGAATGCGCCATGTTGCTGGTTCACGAGCCAGATTTTGCCGATATCAGCGCCGAAACCGGGCGTTTCGACTTGCAAATTTCGGGTCATTCGCATGGCGGACAGGTTGTCTTGCCGTTTGTGGGGCCGCCGGTTTTGCCGAGGCATGGGCGAAAGTATGCTTCTGGGTTATATCAGGTTGGGAAGATGTTCCAATATACTAATCGCGGCGTGGGCATGACCTTCCCTGCGGTGCGCTTTAATTGCCGCCCTGAAATTACCCTTTTTACGCTGGAGAGCGTTTAACTTTTATACTTGGCGCGGGTGGAAATTGTGCTTTTCACCTATCCCCCCGGCCCCCTTCCCTATAAGGGAAGGGGGTGTCGCCGAAGGCGACGGGGGTTAGGTTTAAAATCGCAAAATTCAGCCAATATCCAACCCGGTGATGCGCGTCAGGATGCGGTGAAGGAGCAGCAGCGGCAAAATCAGGATGCTGTGAACGATGATGCTGACCAGTAAGATGAGCGCCGTACCGCGCAGGAATTCGTTCATGAGGGGCGCGAGATTTTCCAGCATCCAGGGGCCAGCCCCGGCTAGCAGCACCAGCCCAAACAGAGTCCCACTGACGACGCCTAACGGCATCCAGGCGTGGCGGTCAGATTCGGAGGGCATCATCGTGCTGGAAACGGCAAAGGTCAGGTAAAACCACAGCCAGAAATCGGGGATGGTGGGCAGGATGCGCAGGCCCATCGAGAAGAGTTCCCATTGCCCGTTGCGCAGGGTATCCCACAGAATAACCAGGCGCAGGCGTTCGATGGCTGCATAAGAGACAAACAAAATTCCGCTGATGAGCGGGGCCAGCCCCACCAGCGAATCGCGCGCGATGTCGGTATGGGCGGCCTCCACATAGCCGAGTTGTAACCGTCCGTTGGGCAAAACGGTTGGGATAAGCGAGAATTTGCCCGTGCGTACTCCTAGCAGTTTGGCTGAAACCAGGTGGCTGAGTTCGTGGAGGAAGACCCCCGGCAAAAAAATGAGCGAAAAAGCCAGCATGGTGATGCCGGGGTTGCGGGTGGCTATCAGGAAGATGGCCTGGATTTCGCGGTGCAGGGCGCGCTGCAAAAACAGCAATGCGGCCAGCGCGGCGACAGCCCATAGGAATCCGTCGAAAGTGATGAGCATGAGATAAAAAAATACGCACTACGCGAAGTTCGGTAGTGCGTATTATATCGTTCTATGGGCTACCTGGCTGCCGCCTGCGCGATGGCGACAAATTCCTCGGCCTTCAGGCTGGCCCCGCCCACCAGCGCGCCATCAATATTTGGCTGGGCGAAAAATTCGGCGGCGTTGGCTGCCGTCACCGAGCCGCCGTACAAAATGCGGATGGATTGTGCGGTTTCCTCGCCGAATAAATCCTTAAGCGCGGCGCGGACGACATCCTGGTGAACGTACTCGGCATTTTCTGCCGATGATGCTTTGCCGGTTCCAATGGCCCAAACTGGCTCATAGGCCACCACAATCTGCGGCGCGAAGGCCGGGTCGAGGCCTTTTAGCCCCTCTAGCGCCTGGCGGCGGACGACTTCTGCCGTTTCACCGGCCTCGTACTGCGCCAATGTCTCGCCGATGCAGACGATGGGGGTCAGGCCGTGCTTTTGAGCGGCGAGCACTTTTTTGTTGACTGTTTCATCGGTTTCGCCGAAGTACGCGCGGCGCTCTGAATGGCCGATGATGACGTATTTGCAAAATTCTTTTACCATGTTGGGGGCAACTTCACCGGTAAACGCGCCTTTGTCTTCCCAGTGCATGTTCTGCGCTCCCAGGCCGATGTCGGTGCCGCCCAGCAGGTTAGCGACCGCCACCAGCGACATGAAGGGCGGGCAAAGCACTTTTTCAACGCCTTGCACGAGTTTAAGTTGTTGGCCCATCGTCGAAACCAGTTCGCGGGATTCGGCGACGGTTTTGTTCATTTTCCAATTGCCTGCTACAAATGATTTGCGCATAAGTTTTCCTCTATGAGAGATGTTTTATCCACTAATCTTCACGAATTTTCATCATGTTTGGGTTACCCATGCGTTCTCGAGGCACTGTGCCTTAGAAATTAGCGCAGATTAGCGTGGATTGGCAGATAGAAAATCAGCAATTTTTTAGATTATAGTCCACAACTCAAAAACCGCTCAACACATCGCCGATGGATTCCATCACATCCCCGGCCAGCACGGAAGCCTCGGCGCCGACCTTCTCGGCGGCGTATATGCCTGCCTGGGCGTGAATCCAGGCTCCGGCGGCGGCGGATTCGTAAGCGGGGATGCTCTGCGCTCGCAGGCCGCCGATGATTCCGGCCAGCACATCTCCTGTTCCGGCCCGCGCCAGGGCCGAGGTTGCCACAGGGATGACCGTTGCGCGTCCATCTGGCGCGGCGATGACGGTAAAGGCGCCTTTCAATACAACAATATGGCCCCATTCGGCGGCATATTTCAGGGCTGTGTTGAGACGGTTCGATTGGATGCTGTCTTTTGTCAGCCCGGTCAGGGCGGCCATCTCGCCGGGGTGAGGGGTCAGCACGCTTTCAGCGGGCAGGAGTTTGGCCCAGTCGTTGAGTTTTGCCAGGTGACGCAGGCCGTCGGCATCCACTATCAGTGGGGGTAAGGGGGCTGGTTTTTCGGGTTCTGATTTCGGCGCGTCGTTGCGCGCAAATCCTAGCGGGACGGCGTTTTTTTTAGCTCCGCCATTGCCTGTTAGCAGGTTTTCTAAGAATTTTTGGGTGGTTTCTTCGCTTCCCAGGCCGGGGCCAACCAGCAGCGCGGTGGCGCGTTCCAGGTTTTTGAATATCACTTCTGCGGCGTGTTCGGCGATGACGCCTTTTTCGTTAGGGAGCAAAACCCAGGTGGCTTCAGGGAAATGCCCGGCCAGGGCGCTATGCACCACGCCTGGGACGGCCATCTGCACCAGCCCCGCGCCGGCGCGATAGGCCGATTTCCCCGCCAGCAGGGAGGCGCCGGTATAACTAACCGAGCCTGCTGCCACCAGGAGCGCGCCAAATGTCCCTTTATGCGAGTCTGCGGGGCGGGCGGGCAAAATGTCTTTCACGAGCTCGCTATCTGCCACGCAATGTTTTATCTCTTTCCAGGATTCGATTTCATCGTTCAGGCCAATTTCGGCCACGCGCAGTTCTCCAGCCAGTTCAAAAGCCGGAAGTTTGAGCAGGCCCTGTTTAACGGCGGCCATGCAGACTGTAACGCTGGCGGGGATGACCTGGGGCGCGGCCTCGCCGCTTTCACAATCAACTCCTGAGGGGCAATCTACAGCGACAACGTGCGGAGGCCAGGCCAGGTCGGTGATGGCGCGGTTGGCGGCCTCTAGCGCGCTGGCTACTTCGGGCTTGAGCGGCAGTTTGATGCCCGTGCCGAGGACGCCATCCACAATCACATCGGCGGTTTCTATGAAGGTTGTCAACTGGGTGTAATCGAGGTCTTTTTCGGCGAACAAAACTTCGCCGTCTTCTTTTTTGAAGCGTTCGACCAGTTCATCGCCTTCGGCCTTGCGCTTGACTAGGTAAGCGCGCGCGCGCCAGCCATCGGCAGACAGGCGGGTGAGCGCTACCAACGCATCGCCGCCATTGTTGCCTGGGCCAACCAGCGCCAAAATCTCGCGGTCTTCCTCCGATTCGGTATATGCCAATTGCAAGATTTCTTCAGCCAGACCATGACCGGCATTTTCCATCATCTTTGCATAAGATAGGCCGCTGGCATCGGCTTCTTGTTCTATGGCGCGCATTTCTGCGACGGTGACGAGTTTCATGGTGTTTCTCCTCGGGATATAACATTGAGTTGTCAAACTTTGCGGGTTGGATGGCGCGAAGGGTGCAATCGTAAATTTATCCGAATGAAAAGTCAAACCTTTTCTAATCGCAAATCTAAAATCGTCAATCTACAATCCCTTAAAAGGCCCCGCCCTGTCGTCCAACGAGGGCTGCCGCAGGGGGTGTGGCTCTTCTCGTCTGACACGGACAGGGCAGGTAGTTTGCCTTATGTTCCTGCGGCAATTCACTACCCACAGGAACCACCATTATATTACACCTGTTAAATTTTTGCCACTGTAAAAACCGTGAAACTCAGGTTTTTCTTAAAGTTAATTTGCCTGGGGTGCGACGCACTACAACTTTGGAAAACTCGCTTGGGCGACCCGCCTGGCGCGAATAAACATCATTTTACGGTTCCCAAACATAGTGCATGAGCGTCATCAAATAGGGGGATCCGTTCACATATTCGAACCCGGCCAGCCAGATGCGCCAGTCTAATTCGATGTTGGGCGTGGGCGGCTTAAGCACGGTAAAGTAGTTGAGATTTTGGTATATCCCGGGCCAGGGTTCCAGGTACATGCTGGCATAGGATGAGTAATTGGCGTGCAGTTGGTAAGGAGCGTTCAACACATCCAGCAATTTGGGCTGGATAATTTCGGAAAATGTGCCGATGGCATCATGCCCACTGGCGCCTTCCATGCCCCAATTGTAGATTTCGGTGCTGGTAAAGATGTTGCGCGCCTGTTCAGGGGTAAACACGACTGGCACGCTGCCATAGGTTCCATGGTAGTTGATTTTTACTCCGCGCTTGGGGCTGACCAGCGAGGCCAACAGGTTGCCATCCGAATTGTTGATGGCTTGTTTAAGTTTTTCAATAAGTTGGATGGGACGCGAATCGGTCACAAATTGCTCTGGGGAGATGTATTCAGCCAGGTTGGCATCTTGCGCCCAGCCGGTGACACCACCTGGCTGGCGGGCCTCTACCCACAGGCTGCCTTCGGCCATGACAAAGCTTGAGCCGCGTTCAACGTTTCTTGTCTCTGCCGGAAAACTGCCCACAATGCCGCTGTTTGTCCCTGCCGCCGCATAAAGGTTGAGCGCGCCCTCCGGGTGGATGCCTATCACCGCGTAGGGCGCGGTAAAGACAGGCTCTGGCGGGTAGAGCAGCGCGTTTGCTTGCGCGCTCATTTCGTTGGGAGCGAGAATGACCAGCCGGATGGCGTGACTGCCACAGGGCAGGTGGAATGTTGTCGAAACCGGCTGCCATGATGCGCTCATAAACGCCAGGGTTTGGTCAGGTGTAATGTGATTGACCGAATCTCCGATAATTTTCCAATGATAGGCAACCATAGCGGGCCCATTCGTGGTGATTGCCCCGCTCAAATCTACCTGTACAGGGTTGGGGCTGCACGAATTGGGGGCGACGTTAGCAGAGAGGGTCACATCCGTCACCAGGCCGGGCGGTAGGGCAGGCCAGGCAAAGGCGTTCATCACTTCGGTAAACGTGGAAGATTCTAGCGCGTAGTCATAGACTGGCTTCGGTGGGTCGTATACTGCCGGGTTTCCGGCGCGCAGCATGAATAAAAGCGTCAGGCAGGTATTTGAGTTGCGCGTAGTATAAAAAGTGTACCGAAAGGTGTGATTCATGGCGGCATCCAGGCCATCTACTTTTGTAAAGGCGTATCCGTTGATGATGACTTCTTGGACGCTGGCTGCGCCTGGCGGTGGGCCAAAGGTATCAGAAACGGAACAACTTTCCGGCCCGTTAACCACCCGGTATTCCAGATATTTGCTGGTGAGATTGGTATTTGCTTGTAGTTTGGGAAGTTCAATATGCCCGGAATTGGTTAATTGGCTGTGGATATATCCCTCTGGCGGATAGCGGAACTGGAATCCATATACCGGGCTGGCGAAGAGCTGCCTATTCAGGCTGGGGGGAGGGGTTGGGCTGGCGACGGGCAGCCCGGGCCGCAGGATGCGCGGTTCGCTCCAAACGGCGCGGTCGTTGATTGCTGAACCCGCTGCCAGCGTGGTGAGCACAAAGCGCAGGCTCTGGCCTGCCAGCGGAGATAAATCCAGGTCAACTTTGTAGGTTTTGCCCTCGTTTTTCTCAGACCATTTCCAGAAGATGCGCAGCGCGCCGCCTGCCGTCAGGTATTCGAGCCGAAAGGTGACGTAGCAACTGACATTATGCTCGCAGCCCACCCTTGCCTGGAAGCGGTCGCCAGGCTGGATGGTAAAGGTTGGGAAGGTTCCTTGAATATAGCCATCATATTTGTTCTGCGGATGGGTGAGGATGGCCGCTGTGGCGGTGGAGCCGTCTTCTAGCCGGGTTTGTTGGGCCAGGGCATAGCCGCGACTGTCGCCGTTGACGTGCGGGCAGGGCAGTATTCCTGCGCCGCTGCGCCATTCTGCCGCGCACAGGTTAGAGACAAAATCGTAACCGGTATTCGTTATAGGCGGAGTTCCAACGATGTTGATGAGCATCCAGAAGGGTTTATCTCCGTTGGGGCCAATGCCAAAGAGCGCTCCCGATTCATTTCTCAAAATCCAGTCGTTGCGGTATTGGCCGGGCATGGCCGGGGCAATGGCGTTGACGGTCACATCCACCATCGCGCCGGGGGATACCGGCCAGGGCAGGTTGACGAGGGTTGGGGCGCTCATCTGTTCGCCACTGTAAAAGACCAGGGCGTAATTCTTCGTCCAGGCGCAGCTGCCAGAGTTTTTGAGCCGCCAGGTTTTGGTAAAGGCCTGACCGGGAGCAAAGGTTGTGCCGTCGCGCACGGTTATATCGGCCACAAAGGAGGCCCGGTTACAGCCAGGGGATGGGATTGGCGGCGGGGTAGAGAAGGGCGTGGCGGTTGGCGTCAGGGTTGGCATGGGCGTCAGCCCGTTGCCGGGGCGGACGATGCGCGGCGCAACCCACAGCGGGCGGTCTTCGGCGGCGTAGCCTGTGGAGAGCATTGTCAGCGTGAAGCGCGCTGTTTGCCCGGCCAGTTTGCTCAAATCAACATCGGCGTTATATATTCGCCCTTCGTGTTTTTCCTTCCAACTCCAAAAGATTTTTGGTGCCCCGCCCGTGTTGGTATAGTCGAGCCGGTAGGTAACATAGCAGTTCTTTGCGCCATATTCACATCCGACAGCGACCAGGAAGCGGTCGCCTTTTTGGACTGTAAATTCAGGGTATGTCCCCTGAATATACCCGTCATATTTATTGTGCGGCACAGTTAGCAGGCCGGGCGCACCCTGGATGCCGTTCTCTTGCGCCGGAGCGTCTAACTTTTGGGCATAGCCGCGATAGTCTCCGCTTGTGCCGGGGAAGGGCAGCGTTCCCGCGCCGCTCTTCCATTGGGCCAGGGCGGCGTTGGCGGTGAAGTCGAATACCAGGTCTACGGTGGGCGCTTGCGGCGCGGCGAAAGAAGCCTGCCTGGGCTGAATCAAAAGCGTCAGCACGATGCTCAATAGCAGGAAAAGCCTCGTTTTCATAGGGTTGTCCCTCCAGAACAAACCACAGCCCTGAATAGGGGCCGTAAAAATAGCAAGATACCCCCATGCTTTTATCATAGGCCGAATATCTGGCATTTTCAATCGCTACAAGAGCGCAGTAATGAAGTTGAAACATAAGGCCGTACACCCATTCCACAGATTGAAAAGCCCTCCGAAGTCTCAAAGACTTCGGAGGGCTTTTGTAATACTGTCCCGCGCTTTTATCGTGGCAAAAATTACCTCGTATATCGCTTCACTTTCACCTTTTGGGCAGGCGCATCCAGCGCGGTATATTTCGGCGGGCCTACAACCCGGTAAATGATGGCATAGAGTAATGACATCACGCCCGAAAAGGCAATCACCAGCAGCAGGAAAAACAGAACCAGCGCCCGCAAATTTGGAATGCTGGAAATCCAATTCGCCGCGATATTAATGACTGGAATGGAATACAAAATCTCAGGCAATCTGATTGTGCCGGCCAGTTCCCACATAAAGGACCAGTTTTGCCTAAACCCAAGATTTGTCAATACATCTGCCCCGGCACCGGCCATAATTGGCACCAGCAGAATCATTAAAAACCCAATTCCACGCCAAACCGGGTGGATTTTATAAGGCCGGACAAATTCTTTTTTCTGGTAACCCTGGTATTTTTGTGGCATGTTTACCTCGCGTCAATCTGGCTGGCGTCCTCAATTGCCTGGACGATTTTGTAATATCCCGTACAGCGGCACAGGTTTCCAGTAATGGCCTGTTCGATTTCGTTCTTCGTTGGCAATGGGCGCTCCTCCAGCAGTTTGGCCGCCGACATTAAGAATCCTGGCGTGCAATAACCGCACTGCACCGCCCCATCCTGAATAAAGGCCTCCTGCACCGGGTGCAACCTCTCCCCTCGCCCCTCGGGAGAGGGGCTGGGGGTGAGGGCCAAACCCTCAACCGTGGTAATTTCGGCCCCATCGGCGCGCGGCGCGGGAACCAGGCAGGCCATCACCGCAGTCCCGTCTAAAAAGACGGTGCAGGCCCCGCACTCGCCTTCGGCGCAGCCTTCTTTCGTCCCAATCAACCCGGCATCCTCGCGCAAAAGTCTCAGCAGGGTTTTCTCGAAGCCGGTCGTAAATGTATAGTCTTTACCGTTAATTTTTGTTTGGATGACCGACCCGTGAGTGTAGGAGCCGCCCGAGAAACCGTTTCCACCGGTAGTGTGGTAGCCCATTAACGTAATTGGATTCTCCGGCATACCGGCTTGCTCCAGGCCATCGCGCAGCGACTTCAGCCCGCGCAAGGTAAACACCCGCGCCATCTCCCGTCTGTAGTCGGCGGAGGCGCGAATGTCATTAATCGGCTTCGCCGCGTCTTTGGCAAGTTCGGCAGCCCGCGCAATTACCTCGTCTGAAAGTTCCTTCCCGACCAGGTACGCTTCGGCTTCGGGCGCGTGGATGATGGTGGGGGCCACCGCTCCCAGCGTGATGGCGGCTTGTGTAACGATATGCGCATCCAGCGTGAGAACAATGGCAAGGTTGATAACGGAAATGGCCTGGGCGCGGCGCAGGGCCACTTTGACGAAAGTCCCCTTTTGTCCTGCATCCAACCCCTTGAACGAGATTTTCACCAGCATTTCATCGGGCTGCATTACGGTTTTGCGCACGCCGGTATAAAAATCGCGCAGTTTTACCTGCCGCGCGCCGCGCGCCGATTGCAGGGTGACGCTGGCATTAAGCGCCATGAGCGGGGTGATGGTGTCATTGGCAGGCGAGGCGGTGATGAGATTGCCCGCCACCGTGCCGCGATTGCGAATTTGCGGCGCGCCCACTTCCCAGGCGGCGCGCGCCAGCGGGTAAGCCTTTTCGCGCAGCAGTTTGCTGGCCGCACAATGATTATGCGTTACCAGCGCGCCCAGGTGAATTACACCGTCTTCATCCAGGCTGATGCGGTCTAGCCCGGGGATGCGGCTGATGTCAATCACCGTTTCGATTCCAGCCCGCGCGCCGCGCTCTAGCTCTAAAATCAGGTCGGTGCCGCCTGCCACAATGCGGGCCGAGGGGCCTTTTTCGGCCAAAATCTGCGTCACCTGCTCGATGCTGTTTGCGTTGAGATATTCAGTCCACATGAATAGTGCCTCCTGTTTGTTTGCCCAATTAAAGCACAGAATCAGGTTGTCATACAACCTTTTTCTGTGCTAAACAAAAACCCTAAATTTTGGCTCTTCCGTTTTTGCCGGGATGGCGGGGTAGGGGCGACCCGTCAGGGCATAACCTGACAGGTTTTCATGGAGAATTCTGGCATAAAATGATGATTTTTCGCGCCGGGCGGGTCGCCCCTGCGGGTATTCCCGTTAAAAACAGTAGAACCTAAACTTTTAACAAATCGAACAATTCAACCAGCCTGGAAATCTGGTAAGTCACTGGCAGGTCGGTGGTTTTGCCGAGGGGGTTATACCAGCAGGTGTCGATGCCGTACTCCAGGCCGCCGCGCATATCGGAGGTCAGGCTGTCGCCGATGAGTAGGACGGTTTCTTTGGGCGGCTGGCCGAGGCCGCGAAAGACGGCCTCAAAGTAAGCCCGAGATGGCTTGGCCGCGCCGACTTCTTCAGAGATGAAGACCTGCTCGAAACTGCCGCGCAATGCGGAACGTTCTAGCCGGGGGCGTTGAACGTCTTTTAGCCCGTTTGTCACCAGCGCAAGGCGGCAGCGCCCAAGCATGGCGCGGATGATTTCTTCGGCGCCGGGCAGCAGGTCGGTGCCGAGGGCGAGATTTTGCAAATAAAGCGGTGAAATTGCCTGCGGGTCGCTCGCTATCCCCGCTTCGTTGAAGAACAGGCGAAAGCGTTTGACTCGTAAATCCAGCGCGGTTACTTCGCCCCGTTCAAATTCTTTCCAAACTTGCTGGTTGTAACGGGAGTAGATTTCAAAAAATTCGGCGCGGAAGGGCAGGTTGCTTTGTTCCAAAGCCCAGCGCAGGGCGTTGGCTTCGGCTTGCGGGAAGTCGAACAGGGTATCATCGGCGTCAAAGAGCAGCCAGGTGTATTTCATGGCTGGGCCTGCATCAGCGAGCCGGTTAAATCGTAGGCCATGCCGCCCGTAATTTTGACTTGGACGATTTCCCCAATTTCGGCCCGGCCTTCGGCGAACACCAGCCCGTCAATTTCGGGCGCGTCGCGGTACGAGCGGCCAATCGTCAGGCCTTTGTCGTAGCCTTCTACCAGCACATCGAGCGTTTTCCCAACATAAGACTGGTTAATTTGAAGAGAGATGTTCTGCTGGAGGGCCATGAGCCGCTCCCAGCGTTCTTGTTTCACTTCGGCGGGAACCGGGTCTCCCAGCGATTCGCTGGCTGTGCCTGGCTCGAAGGAGAATTGGAAGGCTCCGACCCGGTCGAAGCGGGTTTCTTCAACGAAATCGAGCAGCGTTTGAAATTCTTCTTCCGTTTCTCCGGGGTAGCCGACGATGAAGGTGGTGCGGATTGCCAGCTCTGGCATGGCGGCGCGCATTTTGGCGAGGGTTTTATGCACCCACTCGATGTTGGATGGGCGTTTCATGCGCGAGAGCGCTTTGGGATGGGCGTGCTGGAGCGGGATGTCGAGATACGGCAAAATTTGCCTGTGCGCGGCCATCACGTCAATCATCCGGTCGGTGACGTAGCCGGGGTAGGCGTACATCACCCGAACCCAGTCCATTTCAGGGACGGTTTGGACGAGGCCTTCGAGCAGGGCCGCCAGGCCGTCTTTCAGCCCCAGGTCGTGGCCGTAATCGGTGGTGTCTTGCGCTATCAGGATGAGTTCGCGGATGCCCATCTCGCGCAGTTCGCGGGCTTCGGCCAGGATGGTTTCGAGCGGGCGGCTGACGGCTGTCCCCTTGATGAGCGGGATGGCGCAGAAGGCGCACGGGCGGCGGCAGCCATCGGCTACTTTCAGGTAGGCGCTGGCCCCGGCCAGACTGGCGCGGATGGCGTCGTGTTCGTCGCTGCCAACAGTGGCGGCTTCGGGCAGGTGGTAAAGCGGCTCTGGGTGTGGCGCGGCGCGCAATTGGCCGACGACTTGCACAATGTCCATCCAGCGGCGGGTGCCGAGGATGCCGTCTATGCCTGGGACTTGCTTTGCCACGTCCACGCCGTAGCGCTGGGTCAGGCATCCGGCGGCGATGAGCAGTTGGCCGTCTTTTTTCTTTCCGGCCAGTTCTTTCAGGGTGTTGAGCGATTCTTCTTTGGCCGGGCCGATGAAGCCGCAGGTGTTGACAATTAACACCCCGGCTTTTTTGGCGCTTTCGACAGGTTCGTAGCCGTCGTTCATGAGTAATTGCGCCATCGAGTCGGAATCAACTGTGTTTTTGGCGCATCCGAGCGAGACGAGGTGGAAGGTTTTGCGGGTCATACCGGTAAGTATCCTTGTTTTATGGCAACGGCGTATTGGTTACGGGTGGCGTGACGGTGGGCGTGGGTGTGGGCGATTGGCGCGGCGTGGCGCTGGGGAGGGGGCTGGGCGTTGGGGTGGGTGTTTCGATGCCGTTGAGGGTGTAAATGCGGTTGACAACCTCGCCAATACTGCCCATCACGCCCAGGTTTTGCTGGTTGTAGATGATTTGAATGG
>CAYLZI010000015.1:0-26088 GCA_964388215.1 uncultured Anaerolinea sp. | reverse complement strand
TTCACCGGCGGGTATGCCATCAACCCGGTCAACGGCGCGAAAATTCCCATCTGGATTGCGGATTATGTGCTGATGACTTACGGAACTGGGGCAATTATGGCCGTCCCAGCCCACGACGAGCGCGACTTCGCCTTTGCTCGCAATTTCGGCCTCATCATTATTCCGGTCATCCAGCCTGAGGGCACCCCCCTGCTGGATGGCGCAACCATGGATGAGGCTTATGCTGGCAGCGGCGAAATGGTCAACTCTGGCCCCTTTAACGGCACATTTGTCAACGACAAAAAGGGCAAAGACAATCCCGGCATCATCGCGGTTGCGAAATGGTTGCAAGAAAAAGGCATCGGCAAACTGGCGGTGACCTACAAACTGCGCGACTGGCTGATTAGCCGCCAACGCTATTGGGGTTCGCCAATTCCCATGATTTTCTGCGAAAAAGACGGTTGGAATCCCGTGCCAGATGACCAACTGCCAGTGACTTTGCCCGAAGACGTGGAATGGAAGCCGACCGGCGAATCCCCGTTGAAACTGCATCCCACCTGGAAGAGTACGACCTGCCCAGTCTGCGGCGGCCCGGCAACCCGCGAAACCGATACGATGGACACCTTCATGTGCTCATCGTGGTATCACCTGGGCTACCTTTCACCCTGGCACAAAGACGCGCCTTTTGACGACAAAGAATACAACTACTGGATGCCGGTTGATACCTATACCGGCGGCATCGAACACGCCAACATGCATCTGATTTACACGCGATTCTTCCACAAAGCGTTGCGTGACATGGGTATTACCGAAGGCAACGAGCCAATGACCCAGCTACGCAACCAGGGTATGGTGCTGGGCGAAGACAACGAGAAGATGTCGAAAAGCCGCGGCAACGTAGTCGCGCCCGACCTGTTGGTCGAACGCTACGGAGCCGACGCGGTGCGCGCTTACCTGATGTTCTTTGCCCGCTGGGACATGGGCGCGCCCTGGGACAGCCAGGGCATCGAAGGCTCGTCCCGTTGGACGAGGCGGGCCTGGACCTTGTTTACCGATGACGTAAAACAAGGCGCGCCCTCCGCCGAAACGTTACGCGGGCTGCGTCGCAAAGTACATCAGACCCTGAAAAAAGTAACCCGCGACTTTGAGAACTTTGAATTCAACACCATCGTATCAGGGTTGATGGAACTTCTAAACGAAATGTATAAGGCGCGCGAAGCGGGCGCGGCTGGCTCGAAAGAGTGGCAGGAAGCCCAAGAAATCTACGTCAAAATGATGGCGCCGGTCATGCCGCACATTGCCGAAGAACTGTGGGCGGAGGCGATGGGTAAGAAATACAGCATTCACCAGCAGCAATGGCCGGTTGTGGATGAAGATGCCGCCAGGGAAGACGAAATCATCATTCCTGTGCAGGTGAACGGCAGACTGCGCGACCGCATTGTTGTACCCGCCGAGTCCAGCGAAGAAGAAATCAAAACAGCAGCCTTGCAAGCCATCGCTTCACACCTGGAAGGCCAGGAACCCAAAAAGGTGATTGTTGTGCGCAAGCAATTGGTCAATATCGTAGTATAGAATGTGACCTGTGAACGAAAAAACATCCCTGAAGGCCCGCAACTTTCAGGGATGTTTTTTTTCAAAATCGCGCCCGTTCAATCAGTCAGGCTGTTTCGTTTTCAGCGGGGCAGCGACGCTCCATATATGCGCACCTATCAATTCCTTATCAACTACACCACTATATTTACACACCCTTATCTTGCATGTATAATCTCTGTAGCATTTATCTTAAATCAGACGAGATGACTCATGGCGCTCCGCGGAAACCTTCGAGATTTTACGGTTACGCAATTATTAAACCTCATCAATTTGGCCCATAAGACAGGCACATTGGTCATTGAGGGGCCAGCCGAAGCCGCAAAAGTGGCTTTTCGAGATGGCAAACTTGCCTACGCGCAGATTGGGCAGGAAGACAGTCGCCTGGCATCGGTTTTACACCGCTCCAGCAAACTGACAACCGGCCAACTGCGCGCCATTCAAACCCGCGCTGTTCAGGTGAGCGATAAAGAACTTGGCCTCCTGCTCATCAATGCCGGTTACATGTCTCAAGATGACATTCTGAATTCATTACAATCTTATTTTACGGATGTCGTGCGGCGCTTATTTACCTGGGTGGAGGGCTCTTTCCGCTTCGAGAACGAGATGACGCCCCCCGAAGACCGCATCACCGTGCGGCTTGACCTGGAAAATCTGATTATCGAGGGCGCCCGCCAACTGCGTGAATGGGAACAGCTGCAAGATGAAATTCCCAGCCTCGATATGTCACTCAAGTTTATTGAACGCCCTGGAACCTCCATGCAAAAAATGAACTTAAGCGTGGAAGAGTGGCGGGTAGTTTCATACATCAATCCCCGAAACACAATCCAGCAGATAGCATCTGCCGCCAAAATGAGCGACCTGGAAATCAGGCGCATTGTTTACGGCCTTTTGCAAGCCGGGCTGGTTGAAGTTGTGCGCCCAGAAGGCGCGCCGGCCTCTGTTGAACGCGCCCGTCCACAGGTCACTGTGCAGAACCGCGAAGAACAAAAATCGCTAGTCAATCGCTTAATCACACGCATTCGCTCTATTTAATAAAAAATCTTTTTTGGGTGAGGCATTATGCAGACCGTAAAAATGGTGGTCACTGGCCCCTTCAGCGCTGGCAAGACAGAATTCATCCGCTCTGTCAGTGAAATTGACGTGGTCTCAACAGAACGGAAAGTTTCTGCCGATGGGGAACGCGCCGTTAAGAACGCAACCACCGTCGCCATGGATTTTGGCCGCATCACGGTGGATGAAGACTTGGTACTCTACCTGTTTGGTACCCCAGGTCAAAAACGTTTCGACTTCATGTGGGAAATCCTCTCGGAGGGAATGCTTGGTTTCATTGTGATGGTAGACAGCACCCGCCCCGAAACCTTCCGCGAAGCGCGCTCCATCCTCGAAACCTTCCGCGCCTATGCGCCTACTCCCTATGTCGTCGCCGCCAACAAACAAGATATGGCCGACGCCTGGGACATTGACGACATGCGCCACGCCCTGCGGCTGGATGGCAAAGTCAAACTTCTGCCTTGCGTTGCCAGTGATAAAGCCACCGTCAAAAATGTCCTGCTAGAATTGCTCTACAGCATTCTAGCCGAAATGGATGGCGGAGAAAAATAGCCTGTTGCGAAGAATAACGTGTCATCTATTACCACTGACCAGGGCATCGTTCACTATGAAGTCTATGGGCGTGGCCGACCGGTAATTTTATTACACGGTTGGTTGGGCTCTTGGGGGCTTTGGCAAGAGACTATGGCCTATTTAGGCCGCTATTATCGCACCTACGCTCTCGACTTTTGGGGATTTGGAGAATCAGGAAAAAAACGCGATACCTACGCAGTGCAAGATTTTGTCAGCCTGGTTGACCAGTTTATGGACAGACTGGGCATTGTTCAGGCACCCCTGGTGGGGCATAGCATGGGTGGCACAGTCAGCCTGTCGGTTGCCATTCAATACCCACATCGCGCTAAAAAAGTGGTAGTAATCGGTTCCCCCGTCGTTGGCAACTCTCTGGCAATCCCCCTAAAATTGGCCGGTTACCGGTTCATCGCGTTTATGTTGTTCAATATGATGTGGGCTTTTCGCAGTGGAATGCGAATTGCTTCCCCGTTTATTTGCGCCGACCCAGGTTTTCCTGCCATGATGGACAAAGACTTATCCCGAACAACAGTTGAGTCTTTCCTTCGCAGCATTGCATCCCTCCGCCGCACCGACTTACGTCCTATGCTGCCGCAACTCAAAATTCCTGTTATGGGTATGTATGGCGACCGAGACAATATCGTACACCCCCGGCAATGGCAACCGCTTCTTCAAGGACTGCCCAACGCAAAAATCGTCCGATGGGAGCGCGCCCAGCACTTTGTCATGCTAGATACGCCGCAAGATTTTATGGAAAACCTGAAAGCATTCCTAGACGAGGAAGCGAATCTAACTTGATGACCCTAACCCAATTCTGTTATCCTGACCGAATGGGAAGAATCATCATCCAGGCGATGGAAGAGATTTTGGGGCAAAATGGGATGAATGCAATCCTAAACCTGGCTTCCCTGACGGATTTAACCAGCAAAATTTCACAGCAACAATACAACCAAAGGCTTTCCTTCGATGCCATCGGCGGCCTGCACGGCGCGCTAGAGGGGTTTTATGGGCCACACGGAGGCCGCGGGCTTGCCTTACGCATTGGCCGCGCATGTTTCCAGCACGGGTTGCGTGAGTTCGGTCCCTTGTATGGGTTGACCGACTTAACCTTTCGCCTACTCCCGGCCTCAACCCGTTTTAATACAGGCGCATCTGCCCTGGCAGAGATATTCAATAATAATAGCGACCAACTTGTCCGTCTCGAAAATAAAGACACATTCCTGCTATGGCACATCGAACGTTGCCCACTTTGCTGGGAACGCGCAACTGACAGCCCATGCTGTCAGATGGCGGTCGGATTATTACAAGAAGCCTTATACTGGCTGAGCGGAGGCAAGTTTTATCGCGTTGAAGAAACAGCCTGCCTGGCGTGTGGTGATTCTGCTTGCACTGTGTTGATTGAAAAGACGCCCATGAGTTAAAGTATGCTTAAGATAATTTTGCAAGCGCTTCGGCGAATTCCCCCATTCAATATGCCGGCCCGAGATTTGACAATCCAGGCACAAACTCTTTGGCTTTGGCAAAAAAATGTCCTCGCCCCTTACATTACCCGCGAACGGGAACTCTTGCCTCACGAACGCCTGCCCCTATTGCGCGAACCGATGCTGGTGCATCGTGATAATTTATTTTTCGATGAAGAGTATATCGCCGAATTTATTCGCCAGGCAAAACGGCGTGGCCGACCTGCGCGCGCTGCCTTTTCTGTGGATGACCCTGCGTTTAGAGAACATGCGCTGCCTCTTTCTGTCTCTTATACCCCCGCAGGGAATATCTACCTGGCCGACTTGTGGTATTACCCTAACGGGCCAGAAGCAGATGTTGACCCACTTGTGATTGACTTGCAGGCTAAAGAAGTTGGGTATTATCACGTTCCTACATATATGGCCGAACAGACAGGAGACCTGGTGTACCAGGTGCCGCGCCGGGCCATGATGGCAATTGATTGCTGGACGCATGTCTTTATCGCCGATGGCGTTTTTGGGTTGTTTGCGCGCGGGCTGCGTTTTGAAACACGCTTGAATAATGACCTGGCCTTTAAGTTGAAAATCCTGGCAACTGCCATTTATGAAGGCAGGCAACTTTTAGAATGCTCAGCCCTGGTAAAAATTGGAAAAAATTGCATCATTGACCCCACTGCCATTATTCATGGCCCAACAACGATTGGAGATGGAGTAACCATCAATGCCGGCGCAGTTGTTGAAAACTGCACCATTGGCAATAACGTAAACATCTCGCAAGGCTGCCAGTTGATGCTCTCGGTAGTTGGGTCTGGCACGTTCCTACCCTTTCGAGCCTCCCTGTTTATGACAACTGTAATGGATAATTCCATGATTGCCCAAAACACCTGTTTACAGATGTGCGTGGTGGGGCGCGATACGTTCATAGGGGCCGGTTCAACCTTTACCGACTACAACCTGATTCCCGCCCCGATCAAAGCCCTCGATGGGCGCAATGAACTTAAAATATCAAACCGCCCCGTATTAGGAGGCGCAGTCGGCAACAATTGCCGGATTGGAGCCGGTATGATTATGTTCCCCGCCCGCACCATTGAATCAGATGTGGTGTTAGCAGCCTCCAAAGACCGCCGCATCATCGATAAAGATGTCAAATATGAAGACAGCGACCACCACAAGATGCGCAACGCCAGCGCGCATATTCGTTTATATCCTTCCAAAAAAGAAGACGAGGGAACCGAATCCTGGTAATTCATGGACACATTTGCTTTTATTATTCATCCAATTGACCCCAAGCGCGACGTCAGCCGAAAATACCCACTTTTAGGAAAACTTCTTAGCGAACGCCAAATAAACTTCTTTTCGACTTTCTTTCCTCCAGTCTATATTTCTGAAATCGAAGGCATTACATCCGATTCCACCGGCAAACAAATCAAAGGCTGGTTTCTTGCCTGTCCTTACACGCCGCAAAGAATGTTAGAACTACCCGAAAAGACAGTTTATCGAAAAATCATTGAAACAGGACGCCTGGCCGAGCGGCTGGGCGCAAACATTCTCGGCTTGGGCGCTTTTACCTCCGTAGTAGGTGACGCGGGCATTACAATTGCAAATGCGCTGACCATCCCCGTTACAACCGGAGACTCTTATACTGTCTCTCTGGCTGTCGAAGCAGTTGAAAAGGCTGCTGATATAATGGGTATTAACCTTTCAAACGCCACCGCCGCTATCGTTGGCGCGACCGGCGCGATAGGAAAAGTCTGCGCAGAACTTCTCGCAGATGAGGTAGGTGAGTTATACTTGGTAGGACGCCGCGCCGATGCGCTCGAAGCCTTGCGCGAGCAATGGCAGCCAACCGCAAAGGCCAAGCTGCATATCAGCACATCAATGGACGTCCTTCGGCGCGCCCAACTCATCTTAACCGTGACCAGCGCCATCCACGACGTTATCCGTCCCGAAGACCTGATGCCCGGCGCAGTCGTATGCGACGTGGCCCGCCCTCGTGATGTATCTGCAATGGTGGCTGCGGCGCGAAATGATATATTAGTGATTGACGGTGGCATGGTGGATGTGCCAGGTCCCGTTAATTTCCATTTTAATTTTGGGTTCCCGCCTGGTAAGTCGTATGCTTGCATGGCAGAGGCAATGGCTCTTACCCTGGAAGGTCGTTTCGAGGATTACACACTTGGCAAAGAGATTAGCCGCGCGCGCGTAGATGAAATTTCGCAAATTGCCGCGAAACATGGCTTTCGATTAAGCGGCTTTCGCTCTTTTGAGCGCGCAGTAACGCCTGAACAAATCGAAGTAGTGCGCCGAAACGCAAAAAAAGCGCGGCGACAATAATAACGGAGGCTCGTTATGGGAAAAGCCCGCCTGTTGATAGTAGAAGACGATGTCGATATCTCCACCATGCTGAAGATTTACTTCAGCGGCTTGGGCTATGATGTGGATACAGCAATGCGCGGCTCCGATGCGCTCGAAAAAACAAGGCACGCGCTGCCGCATCTGATCGTGCTAGACATCATGCTACCCGACATTGATGGCTATGAAGTTTGTCGCCACTTGCGTACCAATACACGCACCAGTCATATTCCTGTAATATTCCTAACGCAGAAAGATGAACGCAGCGACCGTTTGCAAGGTTTAGAGTTGGGAGCAGATGATTACATCACAAAACCGTTCGATATCGAAGAGTTGAAACTGCGCGTACAGGGTGCCATCCGCCGTTCAGAGCGCGAGAGCCTCACAGACCCGCGTTCTGGTCTGCCAGCAGGTCGGCTCATCGAGGAACAACTGCGCAAAATCATCCGCGAAACCGGCTGGGCTTTCCTCGACATGCGCATCAATTACTTCGAGCCATTCAAAGACGTATATGGGTTCGTTGCCGGGGATGATGCGCTGCGGTTTACCGGGATGCTGATTGGCGAGGTGTTGGATGAGCTAGGAACCCCTGCCGATTTTGTCGGCCATGCCGGAGGCGATAATTTCATCATCATTACAACCGAAGGCGCTTCAAACGGGATACGATCCCGCTTAAAAGAGCGTTTTGCAGATGAAGTGCAAACACACTACAACTTTATTGACCGCCAACAAGGTTTTATTTTGGCCCCCGGCCCCGATGGACCAAGCGAACAATTCCCCCTTATGAACCTGGCAATTGGTGTAGTATCGCCATCCCAAACTTCTTTTGCAGATATTCGTGAAATCACAGAACTGGCAGCCGAAGCGCGCCGCCAAGATGCCGGAACAGCGGCCAGAGCATAGGCAGGGGAGATGCCATCATGCCGCAAGGCCCGATTGTGTTAAGCGCCGGCTTTTTCTTACTCGGACTGTTACTGGTATTAATAGTCTGGACTTTTTTGCGCTTTGTAGTACCCAAGTTTCGGCTTTCTATTCAGGAGCCAGCACAGCCAGCCTTAATTCAGCAAAAAACGCACAATGATGCAATTCTGATTATCGAAGCGGGCGGAAGGTTCCGATATGTAAATGCCCAGGCTCGTGAGTGGTTTGAGCTATTTGAAGGAGAAATTCCCCACCTTGAACGCCTGGCCCGCAGGACAAGGCCGAGCGAAAGTTTTCTTGAACTATGCGCCGCTGAAGGGCAGGCGCGTTTTTCAATTAATGGGAAACTTGTGGATGCAATTTCGTACCGCATACCTGGAGTTGTTCCAGCCACCCTAATGGCTATCCGACGAACAGAAAGTTCCCTGGGACAGGGACAATCATTGCAAATCAATGTCATTCCAGGCACGGCGTTTAAGACCGTTTCTGAGTTTGGGCAAGCCATTGCCAGCAGCCTGAGCCTCGAAGCAACCATCCAAGCGACATTGGTGAATGTCGAACGGCTGGTTGCCTCAGATTTCTTAGAAGTAAAAGTATGGGATGAAAGCACCAAGTCGCTGATTCCCTATCGCATGAGCGATGCCACAGGGGCATCGCGCGCCCTTCAGCGCGAAAACAGCAGCCAGTTTGGAGAGTATGCCGGTTTCCTCATCGCCGAGCGTAAAGAACTTTTCATTCAAGATACGCGTTCTTTTACTGGGGTAAGGTATGACCCGTTTGGCAGCCGCGTGCCGCCTATGGGGTCTTATATCGGGTTGCCCCTGATTGCCTACGGGTTATTGGTTGGCACGCTAGAAGTAGGCGTAATCCCCGTCAATAGTTTTCCAGATGAAGACCTGAACATTTTACAACTTATCACCGGACAGGCAGCAGTCGCATTGCGCAATGCCAGCCTGTACGAAAAGCAACAGCGTTGGAATGCCCAATTATTCGGTCTGACCAATCTTTCCCAGGCAGTTAGTTCATTGCGTGACTTGAAAGACCTTTTCTCACGATTGGTCTCCGGTTTATTTCCCCTTTTTAGCGTCGAAATTTTGGGCTTCTTGCTATACGATGAACAACGGCGCGCCCTTGAAGGGCAAATGCCTTTTCAGGGTTTGCCCAATAATATTGTTCCACTGTATAAAACAACCATCCGGGCCGACAGCCCAGCAGATAACCGTATTGCGCGACAGGAAGTGATAATGACCCTGGATGCCAGCCAGGATGCAGTGTGGGCCGATTTGGGGTTGCAGGATATTGCCCAGGCCGCCTCAATGCGCGATACGGCATTGATTCCGCTGATTTCGGCAGGGCGATTTCTGGGTTACCTGCAACTTTCCAATCATCGCCACGAGAACCAGCCGATTTCGCAAGATGACTTGCGCCTTTTAAACATTGTTGCCAACCAGGTGGCCGCCATTATTGATAACGCCCTGCTCGTGCAGCAAGCGCGTCAGCGTAACCAGCGCGCCGAGTCGATGCGCCGCATTGCCAGCCTGGTCAGTTCAACCGCTACGCTCGATGAAATTATCACCTATTCTTTACAGGAAATGTCGCAGTTATTGCAGGCCGATGTGGGGGCAGTCTTCCTCCTAGATGAGAGCGAAGGCGTGATGCGCGCGCACATGCCCTCAGTATTTGGCGTACCTGATGAGTTGAGGGATTCCTTATCGCGGATTATGGTCAAACCATCTATCTATCGGATGACCGTTGCGGGCAGTCAGCGTCCCTTCCTCGCTGGAAATCTTTCGAAAGATAGGCGTGTGTTATCTCCATATCAATCCCTGGTGCAAACACTAGCAGTAGAATCTGTTGTTTCTGTGCCATTGGTAGTTAGAGGACACGGTATTGGAGAGATGATTATCGGCGGACGGCGGCAAGATATGTTCAGCAATCCTGATTTGCAGATCGCGTCTACCGTTGCCAATCAGATTGCAGTAGCAATTGAAAACACGCGCCACACTAGCGATACAGATGAACTTTTACGCCGCAAAGCCGATTATTTAACGGTTATGGCGCGCATTGTTCGGGAATTGAGCGCCGCCACCAGCCTGAAGGAATTGATGAGGGTTGTTCATGAAGAAAGCCTGCGGGTAGGCGAAGTAGCGTGCGGAACTACATTACTGTACGAGCCAGGCCATATCGATGTAGAAAATCGCCCAGTTATGTTTTTTCTCGGTCATCCTGCCAGCGAGACGGCGTCCGTTATTGCGCGAGAGGCGCTTGCTTGCGGAAAACCGGTGCTATCTGAAGGCTTTTCAGAAAAGGACGCCCCACACAAAGGGGTACGTTCTATTCTCGTCACGCCCATTTGTCATCAAGATGAAACCCTGGGTTTTATTGAATTACATGCCGAGCAGGCAGGGCACTTCGACGAAGCGCGCATAGAGATGCTGAAAAACATCGGCATCCAGGCGGCGATTGCCTTGCAAACCGCGCTGAATTACCGAGAGCAGCAGTATCGCATGGGGCTATTTCGCCGCCGCGCTGAAGCCTTCAAGCATTTAACCCAAATATTACAGGGGTTACGGGCCAGCCAGGCGCTGGATGTATCGCTAGAATTGATTGCGCAGAGCATTCAAAAATCCACACCGTTTAACGTGGTCTTAATTAGCCTGAATGACTTGCAAACCGGCATTTTGACCCGCGTTGCCGGAACAGGGTTAGATTTACAGACATTTTCACAACTGCAAGCACACCAGCAACCCTGGGCAAGCGTAGCGCAACTGATGAAACCTGAGTTCGAAATCAATAGCCTATACTTTATACCAGCAGACCAATCGCCTATCATTCCAGTCGATGTACAAACCATAACCGTTGTGCAAGATGGAAGCCAGACTCCGAACTCCTGGCAGCCCGATGACATGCTGCTCATCCCAATTTATGATAATGACGACCGTCCGCTGGGCATTATCAGCGTGGATGCGCCGAGAGATGGAAGACGGCCAGATACAGTGACCCTCGAAACCCTGGAAACATACGCCACCCAGGCATCCCTCACAATTGCCAGCGGACGAGGGCTACAATCCTTCCAGGAACGCATCCAGACCCTTTCGGAAGAAGTGACTCGTGAAAAGAATCTGTTGATGTTCAGCCAGCGCAGCCTACCCGCTTTGCTTCAAAAGGACATTGACCACACAATTTCGGTGACGAACCTCGCCCAGCGCGCCCGGCACATTCGCGCCGGGCTGCAATTGACGGAAGCGCTCAGCCGTCAATTTAATTCTTCTTCTGCGCTGATGACTTTGGGGCAGCAGGTTCTGACCAGCTTTGATATGTCTATCTCGATAGTTGCCCTCGACACCACTGAAGGCCCGCGCATCGCGCATGTGCTTGGGAATTTACCTGCCGGGGCCAATCCACAAGCCTTGTTTGGACAGCGGAACCCGCTGCGCGCCTGCTTGCAATCGGGCGAAACCATGCTCGCCATCAATCTGGATGAAGATGAAATCTGGCACGATACGCCATTTCTGACCAGCCTGCGCGCTAAATCGTTCATAGCCATCCCAGTCGTGATTAATAAAAAAACAATTGCGGCGGTGCTGGCAATTGATGCTGAGCCTATGCCCGCTATGTCTGCAGAAGACCAGCAGGTGTACTTCCAGATAAGCCGCCAAGTGTCTATCATCATCCAAAACATCAGCCTGCTCAATGAGACCAGGCAACGGCTGGAAGAAGTAAACCTTTTGCTTGATTTCAGCCGCCAGTTAAGCGGCTTGAGCCCAGGCCAAATTTTAGAATCCCTGCTACAAAGCGCCTTACGCGTAGTTACGCCAGCCCATGCGGGCGTAGTAATGCAATGGGATGCGCGTGGAGAAGTGTTGATGCCGGTTTCAGCCATGAATTATATTGACGATGAAAGCATCATGGACATCAAATACCATCTCAACGAAGGCTTGCCTGGCCGCGTATTTATGGAAAAACTGCCCCGCCGGGTAGATGAAGTCAATTTTGCAAATGACTATAACCTGCCTGCCGAAAACCTGCTCAAATATCGTAAAGCAACTGGCGGGCGGCTTCCGGTTTCCAGCCTGCTGGTTCCCATCCAAACGGGCGCGCAGAATATAGGCATCCTTGTGCTCGATAATTTCAACGCCCAGGCAGCCTTCCGGCAGGAAGATGAAGCCTTGCTGCTTTCCCTGACGCAACAAGTAGCGCTCTCCCTCGAAAACGTCCGCCTGGTTCATGCAACCCAAGAACGCACCGGTCAACTCCAGGCACTTAATTCTGTAGCCGCTACATTGACATCCAGCCTGCAACGTGATGAATTGGTCGGTTCCCTGCTCGACCGGATGGGCATGGTTGTTCCATACGACACCGCCATTCTCTGGCTGCGCACGGATGGCAGGTTAGTGGTCGCCGATGCTCGCGGATTCAACGATAACGAAGAGCGCAAAGGCATAACCGTCGAGATCGAAGACAGTATCCTATTCCATGAAATGATTCGCACCAGCCAGGCCATTGTTGTTGGCGATGTCCGCGCCGATTTGCGTTTCTCCACCCTGGTTGAGGCGGCGCATCTCTCATGGCTGGGCGTGCCTTTAATTGCCAAGGGACAGGTAATCGGAGTCGTTGCAACTGAGAAAGCGGATGTCCATTTTTACAATAGCGATATTGTGCAACTCGCTACTACATTTGCCAGTCAGGCGGCAGTGGCAATTGACAATGCCAACCTGTTTGAAGAATCGGTGCAACGCGCGGCAGAACTTGATGAACGCTCTCAGAGACTGGCCCTGCTCAACCGGTTCTCCGCAGAGTTGGCCGGTTCACTGAATGCCGACCAGGTGCTTCGGCTAACAGCCAACCAACTCATCGCCGCCATGCGCGCTGAACGCGCTATGATTATCCTGCTTGACCAAGGCAAACGCGCCCTTTTGCTTTCCGTCTTACCCGACGAAATGGACCACCCGGCAATTTATCGCTCTCTCCCCGATTCGCCCGTTCTGACCCATTTACGCGAATCGCTGAGCGTTTACACAAGCCATGATGTCCAAGCCGACGCCAACCTGTCTAGCCTCTCTGAATTTTTGGAAGGTGCCGCGTCACTGATGCTTTTGCCTGTTTCCAGTAGCCAAAGTCTCTACGCCATCGCCCTTCAGAGCAAAGAGTTGGCCCGTTTCAAGTCTAATGAAATTGACCTGGCGCGCACAATTAGCAACCAGGCTGCCATTGCCATGGAAAACGCCGACCTTTACCAATCTACCCTGGCAACTGCAGAACGACTGGCAATCCTCAACCAGGTTTCTTTCGAGATTGGCGCCAGCCTGAACCCAAATGATATCTACCGCGCAGTGCATGATGCCGCCACAAAACTGATGCCGGTGGACGCCTTCATTGTTGCTTTATACGACGAAGAGACAGATGAAGTGGACGGCGCATACATTGTTGATATGGGACAGCGCATTTCTGGGGTGCGCCTGCCTGTGGGGCAAGGGCTGGCCGGTCAGGTGATTGCCACAGGCCAGCCAATACTCACCCTGCAATCCAGCGATGTAGAAGCCCGCGGCGCGGTTATTGTCGGCGAAAAAGGCACGCCCCACTCCATCGTCGTTGTGCCAATGGTTTCGGGCGGTACTGTAATTGGCGCATTATCTGCCCAAAGCTACCAGTTCAATGCTTATACCGAAAACGACCAACAAATTTTGAGTACGCTGGCAAATCAGGCGACGATTGCCATCCAGAACTCTCGCCTCCTCACAGAGACCCAAAAATTTGCATTAACATTGGAACAGCGCGTCATTGAGCGAACCGCCGAACTTGAGCGTGAACAGCGCAACACCGAAACTTTATTACGCATCTTGACCGAAGTTTCTGCCAGCCTCGACCTCGACCGCGCCTTAAGCCGCACGCTCTCACTATTGAACGATGCCATTGGAGCCGAACAGGGAACTGTCATGCTCCTGCACCCCGAAGACAATATGCTCCACTACCGAGCAGGGTATGGTTATGTGACACAAGACCCACACATCGGGCGCAAATCAACTTCGTTCAAACTCAAAATTGGCGAGGGACTGGCCGGGTGGGTTGTCAAAAATCGCCAATCCGTATTAATAGAAGACCTGTACCTGGACCCGCGCTGGGTAATTTCGCAGAGTTCCCAAGACCACCGCAGCGCCATTGTCGCGCCGCTGATTGTTGGCGAAGATATCATCGGCGCAATCATGGTCTTCCACCGTCGGGTCGGGTTCTTTAGCGAAGATTCGCTCGAAATGGTACGGGCGATTGGCGCGCAAGTTGCCATTTCTATTAACAACGCCCAACTCTATGAACTCATCCGAGACCAGGCAGAGCGATTAGGCGGCATGTTGCGCTCCCAGCAAGTAGAAGCCAGCCGTCAGACCGCGATTCTCGAAGCAGTCGCAGACGGCGTGCTCGTTACAGACCCTTTCAACAAAATCTCTTTTGTAAATGCATCCGCAGAGCGCATCCTTTCCCTGGCCGCAGACCAGTTAACAGGCCAACCAGTGGAAAACTTTGCGGGGTTGTTTGGAAAATCTACCCAAACATGGGTAAAAGCGGTGAGAGAGTGGTCACATAATCCCGACCTGCATCACGCAGGCGAAATGTACGCCGAGCAAATCAGCCTGGAAACAGGGCAGGTGGTGCTTGTTCATCTCTCCCCGGTCATCTGGCGCAAAGAATTCCTCGGCACAGTGTCCATCTTCCGCGACATTACCCACGAAGTTGAAGTAGACCGGTTGAAATCGGAGTTCGTGGCAACGGTCAGCCACGAGTTGCGAACCCCAATGACATCGATTCGCGGCTATGTTGATATTCTCTTGATGGGCGCAGCCGGCGCATTAAGCGAAAATCAGACGCATTTCTTAGAGATTGTCAAAAACAACACCGAAAGATTGAATGTCCTGGTCAATGACCTGCTCGACGTTTCCCGCATAGAGGCCGGGCGCGTTTCCCTATCTATCCAACCGGTTGACCTGGTCGAAATGACCAGTGAGATTATCGCCAGGTTTGCGAAACGCTCACAAGATGAAAACAAGCCAATGGACTTCTCCGTTCAGGCTGAAGAATCCATCCCACGCGCCCTGGCTGATACAGAACGAATCTGGCAGGTTATTGACAATTTAGTAGATAACGCCTATAACTATACCCCTGCCGACGGGAAAATCCAGGTCAGATTACGAAAGAACGACGGCATGGTGCGAGTTGATATCAAGGACACCGGAATCGGCATCCCCATTGAACAACAGGAACGAGTTTTCGACCGCTTCTTCCGCGGCGAAGACCCCCTGGTGCTGGCAACCCCTGGCACAGGGCTTGGCCTTTCTATTGTGAAACAATTGGTGGAAATGCATCGCGGCCAAATCTGGATGTTCAGCACAGGCGCCCCCGGGCAGGGCAGCACATTTTCATTCACCCTACCGGTTTACCTACCTGAGGAGTAAGCATGGCAAAAATCGTCATCGCAGAAGATGAACCTGATATCCGCGAACTGATAGCCTTTACTCTGCGTTTTGCAGGGCATGAAGTCATTACTGGGAGTAATGGAGAAGAAGGATATCAACTTGCCAAAACAGAACGCCCCGACCTGGTAATGCTGGATGTACGCATGCCCAAATTAACCGGTTACGAAGCCTGCAAGCGCATTAAATCCGAATCAGAATTAACGAACATCCCTGTCATCTTCCTGTCTGCCAAAGGCCAAGACAACGAAATCGAACAGGGCCTTGCTGCGGGCGCCGAAGAATACCTGCTCAAACCCTTTGCCCCCGACCAACTGGTTGACCGGGTTAAAACCGTACTCGCAAAATATCAAAAATAACCCAAGGAAATCATGAGCGCAATTTTACTGGAAGGCGGCATCGTTCACTACGAGGTCATTGGGCGCGGGCGCCCAATCGTCTTCCTACACGGCTGGGTTGGCTCCTGGCGATACTGGGTGCCGGCCATGCAAGCCGCTTCCATGTCTTTTCGCGCATATTCCCTGGATTTATGGGGCTTTGGCGATACCGCGCATGATTCACATCGCTACAACATCATCACATATATTAACCTGATTAAGAGTTTCCTCGAAGAAATGGGAATTGGGAAAGTGGCTTTTGTTGTACACGGGCTGGGCGGCATCGTAGGATTGCATTTTACACGCGCCTACCCGCACATGGTAGACCGTGTGATGGCCGTCAGCGTTCCTCTCGATATCAACATGGTCAACACCCGCATGCGCGCCGCATCTACCACCGAACTTGTAGATTGGCTGCTCACCAAAAACCCTGCCGCCGAACCCGCCCGCGTTGACGCCCTGAAAGCCGACCCGCAGGCCATTGCGGCTTCATTTGCAAAGCCCGACGACTTTAATCTGGAAGGACGGATTGGTGACATTAAAAACCCAACCCTCCTGGTTTACGGGCAAACCGACCCCGCAATCAAAATGCCTGTATTCTCGCCAGATTTATCCCCCTACAACATGCACATGGTCACTCTCGAACAAACCGGGCATTTCCCCATGCTCGAAGATACCGCCCGATTCAACCGCCTGATGACCGACTTCCTGGCGCTCGAATCGGGCATTACCCCACGAGAACTCCAAATGAAAGAAGAATGGAAACGCCGAGTCCGCTAAAAATAATAACTGCATGAGTTCTTCCCCATCCTACCTTTTCACGGTGTAAAATATAAAAAATTAAACGGGGAGCCTGGGTCGCAGGCTGAGAGGAGGGCACCGCCCTCGACCCGCAAAACCTGATCCGGATAATGCCGGCGGAGGGAATCGTTTGCGCCAAAAACCTCCCCCCGGCGGGAGGTTTTTATGTCCAAAGCATTAATCTTCGTCAACAGTCCACTCGAAAACCCCGGCGCGGCCCGCGCCCTGGCCCAGCCAGGAGACAGAATCATCGCCGCCGATGGCGGTGCGCGCATTGCCCTCTCGCTGGGATTAATTCCAAACACCATCTTGGGCGACCTCGACTCGTTAACCAAAGCCGAAACGCAAGTCTTTGAAACTCTGGGCGTTCAAATCTTGCGCTTTCCCACCAACAAAGATGAAACCGACCTGGAACTGGCCCTCAACCATGCCCTGCAAGCTGCTTATAGCCCCATCATCATCATCGGCGGATACGGCGGACGGGTAGACCAATCCATTGCCAACCTGGCCCTCATCAGCGCCCCAAACGCCATTCAGGCCAGCACACGATTAGACAATGGAATCACCGAAGCCTGCTTTATCTCCGACTCCGGCCTCATTCACGGGCAACCCGGCGACCTCATCTCCCTTATTCCCTGGGGCATCCCCGCCGAAGGCGTCCTGACCGACGACCTGTCTTACCCGCTCAACCATGAAACCCTGCTCCCCCACCGCTCACGCGGAATGAGCAACCAGATGCTGGGAAAAACTGCATCCATCCAACTCAAACGCGGGCTACTGCTCTGCATCCACCAGCGCAGCCCGTGACGCGAAATTTATTCCGCATCCCAAACTCACCTTTCTCAAGGAACTCACCATGAAACACTTCTTACCCCTTCTGCTCCTGTTCTCCGCTTTATTGGCCGCCTGCTCCCCTGCAGCCCCAACCGACGCCCCCTATCCATCGGCAGATGCCCCCACCGCCGCATCCTACCCTTCCTACCCAGCCCAGGCATCCCCGCGCGCCCTCGCCATTATGACCCACGACTCCTTCTCAGTCAGCGAAGAAATCATCGCCAAATTCGAGCAGGAAAACAACGTCAAACTGACCTTCCTCAAATCCGGAGATACCGGCGCAGCCCTTAACAAAGCCATCCTCTCCAAAGAAGCCCCCCTGGCCGACGTCTTCTTCGGCGTCGACAACACTTTTCTCTCCCGCGCCTTGGAATCCGATATTTTCGAGCCATACAACGCCCCACTCCTCGCGCAAATCCCCGCCGAGTTCAAACTCGACTCACAAAACCGCGCTCTACCCATAGACTATGGTGACGTATGTATCAACTACGATAAAACCTGGTTCTCAGAAAAAAACCTCCCAATCCCCACCTCGCTCGATGACTTGCTCAAACCCGAATACAGCGGCCTACTCGTCGTCGAAAACCCCGCCACATCATCGCCTGGTCTGGCCTTCTTACTCGCAACCATCGCCAAATACGGCGACCCCGGCTACCTTGACTACTGGAAAGCCCTCAAAGCCAATGGTGTAGTCGTCGTCAATGGATGGGAAACCGCCTACTACACGAATTTCAGCGCATCCTCTGGACAAGGCCCGCAACCGCTGGTCGTCTCTTACGCATCCAGCCCCGCTGCCGAAGTCATTTTTGCGTCCCAGCCCCTCAGCGAAGCCCCCACAGCATCCATGCTCGACAGCTGCTTCCGCCAGATTGAATTCGTCGGCATCCTAAAAGGTACGCCAAACCGCGACCTGGCCCAAAAATTCGTCAATTTCATGCTCTCCGTTCCCTTTCAACAGGATGTCCCCCTGCAAATGTTCGTCTACCCGGTCAACCCGGCGGCGAAACTTCCCGATGAATTTGTAAAATATGCCCAAACCGCCCCCAGCCCGGCCAGCCTGCCTGTCGAACAAATTGCCGCCAACCGCGAAAAGTGGATCGAAGCCTGGACTCAGACCGTATTACGTTAAGCCTGTGTCGCAACAACCGTGAAACGCCTGCTCCCGGCCCTCCTTTTTTTGGGGATATTCTTTTTCCTGCCCCTCGCCCGGATTCTGACCCTCGGCCTGAATCCGGGCTCCTTTGCCATTCTGGGCGGTTCCTTCGCCCCGCAGCTGGTGGAGGTGCTCCGATTCACATTTTTCCAGGCCTTTGCATCTACGCTTCTGACCCTCGTCGTTGGCCTGCCACTCTCCTTTCTCTTTGCCCGCTACGAATTCCCGTTAAAAAACACCCTGCGCACTCTCACCGCCATCCCCTTCATGCTCCCAACGGTGGTTGTGGCCGCAGGCTTCAACGCCCTGCTCGGCCCGCGCGGCTGGCTCAACCTGGGATTGGCCTCGCTCGGCCTGCCCCCGGTGCAATTCGTTGGCACCCTCCAGGCCATTCTTATCGCTCACGTTTTTTACAACACAATCATCGTCATCCGGATCGTAGGAGCGGCCTGGGCCTCGCTCGACCCTCGCCTGGCCCAGGCCGCCCGTTCGCTGGGGGCCAGCCCCATGCAGGTCTTTTTACGAGTCACGCTGCCTCTATTACGACCATCCATATTTGCCGCCAGCCTGCTCGTTTTTTTATTCGATTTCACCAGCTACGGCGTCATTTTATTGCTCGGCGGCCCAAAATTTTCCACTATTGAAGTCGAAATCTACATCCAGGCCATGCACATGCTCAACCTGCCCGCCGCTGCCCTGCTTTCGCTGGTACAGTTGCTATGCACCCTGGCCTTTTCCGTCCTATATAGCCGCTACATCACCCGCCTCGCCGCCCCCGTCAAGCCAGTCGAACCCGTTCTCAAACGGCCTCGTTCTTTCATCGAACGCGCTTTCGTTTTTCATCTTTCCTCCTTCGTCTTTCTTTTCTTTGTACTGCCCCTGCTTGCCCTGCCCATCCGCTCCATCTCCCGCCTCGAACCCGAGCGCGGCCAGCGCGCCCAGGTCGGCCCAGCCCTGACGGCCGAATATTACACCGAACTGTTCGTCAATCGGCGCGGCTCCGCCTTTTATGTTCCGCCAGTCGAAGCGGCGCGCAACTCGCTGGTCTATGCCAGCCTGACAGTGGCCTTTTCACTTGCGCTCGGCTTCCCGGCAGCCCTGGCCCTCTCCCGCCCCGGCAGGCTTGCCAAATGGGTTGACCCTTTACTGATGTTGCCACTCGGCGCTTCGGCAGCCACCCTCGGCCTCGGCTACATCATCACATTCAACCGCCTGCCCTCGGCCCTCTTCACATCCCCTCTCATCATCCCTCTTGCCCATACCACCATTGCCCTGCCCTTCGTCATCCGCAACCTTCAATCTGCCCTGGCCACTATCCCCAACCGATACCGTGAAGCGGCAGCAGTGCTGGGAGCAAACCCATTCCAGGTCTGGCGGCATATCGATTGGCCGATTCTCTCCCGCGCGATGATTTCTGCCAGCGCCTTCGCCTTCACCGTCTCGCTCGGAGAGTTCGGCGCAGCTTCACTGCTTGCCCGTCCCGAATACCCCACCCTGCCAACCGCCATTTTCCGTTTCCTTTCGCAACCAGGCGGCCTCAACTACGGGCAAGCAATGGCAATGGCAACCCTCCTCATGCTCATCACCGGCCTGTTCATCTGGCTCATCGAGCGTGAGCGAGTCGCCGGTGAGTTGTAGAACGCTTAAAACCGATTCTTCTGGCGCGTGCTATACTATGAGCATCTGACCTTGCAGGATAAACCATGAGCAACTCGAACACCCCTTACCTGACCGACCCTTCAGGCCAGGAACATCCTCTCGAAAAACCCCTCACCCGGCTGGGCCGCGCCGCTGAAAACGAAATTGTTATCGTTAAAAAGCTTTCATCACGCGAACACGCCCACATCCGCCGCGAGGGGCGCAAAACCATTCTAGAAGACCAGGACAGTACCAACGGCACCTTTTTGAACGGTGAGCGGGTGCATGATGCCGTCCCTCTGCGTGACGGCGACCAATTGATTATCGGCGGAGTCGAATTCACCTTTCACGACCCCGATATGACCAGCCGTGAAACGCCCTTCCCCGAACTCGAAGTGAATCTCATGGCTGGAGAAGTGCGCCTAAACCGACGGCTGGTGCTGCTCTCGCCCAAAGAACTGGCCCTGTTGGCATTCCTACATCAGAACCGGGGCAAGGTCTGTTCAAAAGGCGAAATTGGCCGCGCAGTCTGGTCAGAATACCAGGAAGGCATTTTTGACTATCAGATTGAAAACCTTGTCCGCCGCCTGCGGACGAAAATCGAAACCGACCCTAACGCCCCGCAACTCCTGCTAACGATTAGGGGGTTGGGCTACAAACTGGCGCTGCCAAAAAGCGATTGAAAAATTATCTATTCAGCCCTCACCCGGCGCGAGGAGACTCCCAAAATCGCCGCTTCGAAGCCCCTCTCCCGATGGGAGAGGGGCTTTTTCTCCCATCGGGAGAAGGAGCGAGGCAAGTGCCCCAAGGTCGTTTGGCGGCTTTATGAAGGCCCTGTCCCCCAAACATGGCGTTCTCAAGAATGCTTGACGTTTTCGCTTTCGCATGGCATTCTCCCTCATACCCCTTCGGGGCACTTTCCTTAGCCCTTCCCCCGGCGGGGGAAGGGAATTTCCCATCTTCCACCGGGAGAGGGGCAGGGGTGAGGAAGAAACTTGCTTTCTTGAGAACGCCATAGTCCCCCAAAGCCCCATCGTCAATCATATTTCAATTGCGCGAGTATAATTACCTCCCCTCCCGCGCAGGCGGGACAATCGCAAGGACGCCCTATGACCTTCAACGACAAAATAGACAATTGGATTAAGGAAGCCGAAGCCCGTCCCGCTTCCGCGCTGATGATTCTCAAACTGGTCGCCAATCGCTTGCGTGAGCTGACCGAACGCAACGAGGAACTGCTGGCTGAAAACATCGCCTTGCAAGATGGCTCTCGCGTGCAAGATTACCAAAAGCGCATCATCCACCTGGAACGCCAGTTAGAAATGCTCAAACGCCAGGTAGGCGATGGCGCATCCCCAGCGGCCCTATCTGCTGAAGCCGAATCGCCCAACCTGCTCATCTACAATGCCCAGGGGCAGATATTCCGATTCGCGCTGGGCGACACCCCCTCAACTTTAGGGCGCATCAGCGGCGAACTGGTCTCAGATGGCGAGTTCCCGCGCCTGTTAACGGTCCCAGCCCATGAGGAACTGCTGTTCCTTTTCACATCTGGGCGGGTTAGTACCCTGCGGATAGACGAAATCCATCTCACCGAAGGCGATTCCTTTGCCTGGGAAAACGCCGCCCAACCCGATGAACCCCACGCAGGCGCGTTACTGGCCGCCCTCATGCCGCTCTCGCGCCTGCCAATGGCCGAATTTTTCCTCCAGACCAGCCGGCGCGGCTTCGTAAAAAAGACTCTCACCTCCCTGGCACAGTCCATCCTCGAAAATCACTATCTCGGCAGGGGCGCAACCCAAAAATCTGACCAGCCCTTCGATGCCCTGCTGTGTCAGAAAGGCGAGCGATTCGCCATCGTCACTTACGAAGGCCGCCTGCTTGGCCTCGATGTGAATGACCTATCCTACTCTGCCGAGGAGCGCATCCGCCTCAGCGCCACCGATTACGTTATCGCCGCCTTTGCCATTCAGCCGGGGCAAACCATTTTTTGCGTCACCCAAAACGGCAAAGTCATCCAGCGCGATGCCGCGTTCCTGGAGGCCGCCAAATCACCTTCTTCGCGTGGGCAAGTGCTCATTTCCCCCTCCCGGTTAGAGCAGGGGACGCGCTTCATCGGCGCGGCAGCGGTAAAGGATACCGATAAAATTGTCGCGCTCGATGCCGATGGGCAGTTATCCGTTTACGAAGCGGGCGAGGCGGCTTCAGCGGGAACGCTCCGCGCTGGGGCCATGCTGCTCGCCATTGGCGTGATTCCGGCTACAGCGTAGGGGCAGCCCGCCCAACGCAAACATCCGCCTTTTTAACCTGGCAACCGAACGCCCTGTCAGGCCTGGAAGGGTCGCCCATATTCCTAACCCGGACAAGCCGGAAAAGCAAAACCTTTAAACACGAAGGTCACACGCGTGCCTGCTGCACGGTGCAGGCAAAGGGACACAAAGGAAAACCTTAAAAGCTCTTAAAACCTTCGTGTACTTCGTGTCCGCTTGCCCCGCGAACTGGGCGGGGTTGTGTTTAAATTTTCTTGCTTTTTGTGCAAGAATTTTACTGGTATGATACTAAAGGAACCTCCATGAAAATCGGCCTCGATTTCGGCACCTCCAACTCTGGCATCGCATTGTACGATGGTCATAAAGTCACCGTTTTGCCGCTCGACCAGGAAAATGTTTTACCCGAAGTGGTAAAAACGGTGCTTTACATTACTCGCGACCACAAGACCGCCATCGGCCAGGAAGCGATTGCCCAGTATTACCGCGACAACATCAACCGTCAGCGCCGTTTTGTCAAAAAATGGGCCGGAGAAATCGAATATCATGGCGCGGAGATGAGTTACGTGCGCGATGTGTTCGTATATATAGATGAATTGAAACCCGGACGCCTGCTGCAATACCTGAAAACCGCCCTGCGCCGCGCCGGGTTCGCCGGGACGCGCATTTTTGAGCGGTTTTATACCCCCGGCGACCTGGCGAAAATCTACTTATCACTGCTCAAAGCCCGGGCCGAGGCCGTTTTGGGGGAGAAAATTCAGGCTGTCACGCTGGGCCGGCCTGTCAAATTTTCTACTGACCCCGCGCATGACCGCGCTGCTGAAGAGACGCTGCGCGCCGCCGCGCATGAAGCCGGTTTTGGGCAGGTGAATTTTGAGCTGGAGCCAATTGCCGCAGCATTAGATTATGAACAGACCCTTAAGAAACCCCAAAACGTGGTCATTTTCGACTTTGGCGGCGGCACGCTCGATATTTCAGTGATGCGCCTGGGCAGCGGGCAGCGTAAAGTGTACGCCAATGGCGGCGTAGATATTGCGGGTTCCGATTTCGACCGCGCCATCATCGAAAAGCGGATGCTGGCGCACTTTGGGCTGGGGCTGGTCGGCCACCAGCCCGAATTGCTGGAGATGATTTACGCCGTTCCCGATTGGATGGCGCTGCCTGAACTTGGCACGCCCATTAACCGCAACATTCTCGAAAAAGCCATTCGGGCTGGCGTGGCTCCGGCGCAATTGAAAGCCCTGCAATCATTGATTTATAACGACCTGGCCTTCACCTTCTATAACCGGGTGGAAGCGGCCAAAATCGCGCTCTCTGACGAGGGCGCGACAGTCATCCGCCTGGACGATAAAGACATTGCGCTTTGGGAACTTTATACCCGCACCCAGTTCGAGACGGATATTTTCGATTATGTCGGTCAAGTGGAGAGGGTGTTGCTCGAAACGCTGTCTGATGCCGGGCTGGAGCCGGGGCAAATAGACGCAGTTGTCAAAACCGGCGGCTCATCGAGCATTCCGCTATTTGCATCTATTCTGGCGCGCATGTTTGGCGCGGAAAAGGTTCGGGCGGCGAGCGCCTTCTCTAGCGTGGTGGCGGGGCTGGCCATTCAGGCGAGCGGGCGATAAATTCTTTGGTTCTACCGTTTTTAACGAGAAAAAAAGCCGCAGGGGTTATTGGCCGTTTTGGAGACTCTCCATTTGCTCGATTGCCAACTGGGTGAGGATTTGCTCGACTGTTAACACTTGCCCGTAAGATTGAAGCGCAGCCAGGAAAGCGGCCTGAACCTGCTCGGCGGGGATGTTGACGCCGCCAAAAGTCAGGGCGCGGGTGGCGCAGGCGTCAGCGGCAACGATGACTTTGAAGCCAAAGTCGGCGGCGGCGCGGGCGGTGGCGTCGACGCATAGATGAGTCATCATGCCACAGATGACAACCCGCTCGACGCCCCAGCCGCGCAGGGTTTTGAGCAGGTTCGTTTCTCGGAAGGCGTTTGGATAGTGCTTTTGAATGAGCGGCTCGTCTTCGAAGTGTACTGCCAGGTCGTGAATATCTGTTCCCCGGTCGCCAGAGATGAAGAAGGCTGCGTCGGGTTTCAGGGAAACGTGCTGGATGTGAATATGCCTGCCGCCATGTTCACGGAAGCATTGCAGCAGGGTGTAGGCGTTTTTGGCGGCGGCTTCGGGCTTTTCTAGCGGCATTTTGCCGCCTGGGAAGTAGTCTTTTTGGATGTCTACCACAAGCAGGGCAGTTTTCATATTCTCCGATTATAATCTTTGTTATGGAAGAACGATTACAAAAAATATTGGCACAGGCCGGGCTTGGTTCCCGGCGCGATTGCGAAGAACTTATCCTGGCTGGGCGCGTGCGCGTGAATGGCCAGACGGCTGTGATTGGGCAGAAAGCCGACCCAACCAACGCGAAAATTACGGTGGATGGCCGGGCGGTGAAATCGCCCGAACAGAAGGTGTATATTGCCCTGCACAAACCCCGTTTTGTGTTGACGACGGTGGAGCCGGAGCCGGGCGATACGCGCAAAACAGTGCGCGACCTGGTTCCCGTTTCTGAGCGGCTGTACCCGGTGGGGCGGTTGGATTTCGACAGCGAGGGGCTGGTGCTGATGACCAACGACGGCGACCTGGCCCAGAAACTGTCGCATCCATCGCACGGTCACGAGAAGGAATACCGCGTGCTGGTGGCGCGTCACCCTGACCAGGAGCAGTTGGCTACCTGGCGGCGCGGGGTGGTGCTGGAAGATGGCTATAAGACCCAACCGGCAGATGTGCGTATTGCGTCTGAATCGGGCAAGGGGATGTGGCTGCGCGTTACCATGAAGGAGGGGCGCAAACGCCAAATCCGCGAGATTGGCTCGAAGTTGGGGCTGCCCGTCGTCAGAATCCTGCGCGTGCGAATTGGCACGCTGCGGCTGGGGACGTTGAAACCGGGCGAGTGGCGGAATCTTTCAACGGAAGAAGTTTCAGCGTTAAAGGGGGAACTGCCTAAGCCAGTCACGCGCCCGAAAACGGTCAGAAAGTTGCCAGCCGAGCAAAATCTACGCCGCGAAACGGAGAAAAAGCGCGGGCGAACGCCCCCGCCCGATAACGGCGGCAAGCCCACGCGCAGGACATTTAAGAAATAAAAAAAGTCCCGAAGGTTCCAAGCCTTCGGGACGCTGTATTTCAAGCGCGGATGTCTACAAATTCTTTGACCAGGGGTTCGAGGGTTTGCTTGACTTCGTCCTGGTTCATGCCCTGAATTTTGCAGGTGAGCATTTTGTTGGCTGGGCTTTCACCGGTGAAGACGCCAAAGGCGACGAAGTTGCCGTGTTTTTCGGCGATGGCTTCGGTGAAGCGGGCGAGTTGACCGGGTTTGTCTTCGATGAGGGCGGTGACGCGCACGCCGGTCTCGCGCGCGCCGAGCAGTTCGAGGAAGATTTTGAACAGGTCGGTTTCTGTGATGATGCCGACGACGTAGCCTTCGCGCATAACAGGCAGGCCGCCGACTTTGTTGTCGGCCATGATGCGGGCGGCTTGCTCGATGGGGGTGTCTTCGGTGACGGTGAGGACGTTTTTGCTCATCACTTCGGTGACGGTGATTTTGCTCAGCAGGTAGTTCATTTCCCAAATGCTGAGGGTGGTGACG
>CAYLZI010000014.1:3262-26652 GCA_964388215.1 uncultured Anaerolinea sp. | reverse complement strand
TTGGTCAGGCCGAAGGTGCTGTAACTGAGTTTAATCATGGCTGTCTGCTCCGTGTATGAGTTGTAGGGAACTGCACAAACAGACTGCCATTCTATTGAGTTCTGGGAGTCGGGTCAAGGGTTGATTGGTTAGGGCTTTATTCGTAACACAGTTGCCTTTACTCAACGGTCACATACGGCCTGATTTTTTCCAGCGTTACCGCGCCAATTCCGTCCACTTTTGTTAAGTCATCCACCTGCTCAAAGGGGCCGTTTTCTTCGCGGTAGGCGATGATGCGCGAGGCGATGCTCGGCCCAATGCCAGGGACGGTTTCGAGCAAAGCAGCATCGGCGGTGTTGATGTTGACCAGGCCGCCAGCCGGGGGCGTAGGGGTGAAGAGCAGGCCGCTGCCGCCAATTACAAGTTGCGGGGTGGGAATTTCAACGTTACCGGGAATGTTTACCTGCTGACCGTCTGTCACCTTCTCGGCCAGGTTCAGTTTATCAAACTCGGCGCCTTCGAGCAGGCCGCCCGCCGCGGCGATAACTTCTACCAGACGACTATCACGCGCAACTTGATAGACTCCAGGGCGTTCGACCGCGCCTGTAACGTAGACCAAAATCGGCTCCGGCGTGGAGGAGGGCATCAGTTCCACTTTTTGGCCGGAGGGCGCGCGGGTGGTCATGTACAGCAACCCGCCAATGAGCAGGCCAACCGCCGCGCCAAAGATAATGCCCAGGGCAATTTCAAAGATTTTTCGCATGACTTACTCTACTTTCATGACCAGCATGGTTTCGTTCATCAATTTTCCCACAATTCGCGCCAAACGGCTTAATCGGCGAAAATAAGGAGGCATTTCATCCGGCTGGAGTACCCGGAAGCCAAACTTCTCGTAGAACAGGCCGAGCGGGGCGCGGCAGGTGAGATAAAGCGGGCGCGGGGCGGCATCCATCAATGCCTGGATGATGATTCTCGCCACGCCTTTGCCGCGCCAGGCCGGGGTGACAGCCAGCGAGGCCAGTTCCAGTGAGCCGTCTGAATGCGGTTTCAACTGTCCACAGCCAATAAATTCCCCAGCGGGCGATTCTGGCACGAGAAAGCGGCGCCAGTCAATCCCGGTAGGATTGATTCCGGTTTGCCAGATGAGCGCTCGAATGGCGGGGAAATCTGCTTTGACGGCCTTCCGTATCTTGATTTTATCCAAAAACACCCCCGGCAAACAAGACTACAGCGGTGAAAACTGCCCAGTGAATTAAGAAAGGGTAGATGAAAGATTGCGTCCGCCAGGCAACCCAGCCAAAGACAAACCCGCCAAAAATGGTGGAAAGGGTCTCGATTTCAGGCTTGCCAAAATGCGCAATGGCAAAGGGAACCGCTTGCAGCCAAAGCGCATCGGGGCCAAATTTGCGGGCGTAGCCGAACAAAATCCAGCCGCGAAACAGGAATTCCCAGCCTATCAGGTCAAGAAAAGTATACAGTGGAAGGGATGGGGTGAGCAGGTGCCGATAATAAGCCTGCATATCGGGGTTGGCATTGGTCACGAGCCATAAAATCGGCAGGATAAGAACCAGCGAAGCGAGGGTTAGCGTCAGCCCGGCTTTCCAATCGCCCAGTTGAAAACCATACTGACGCGGATTCTCTCTAAAAATGAGCAGGATGATTGCCAGGGGCAGAACGAGAAACAGCAGCACGCCATCATAAGGCCGCCAGGCGGTATGGTAATGCGCCACTGTCAGCGACAGGGTGCTGACGATGGTGATGACGGTGATTTTTGGGTCGAAACGCAGGTTGGTTTGGAAAAGGTTTCGCAGCATCGGCATTTTAGACTGTCAAAACAAAACATGCGAAAAGCGCGCCCAGGGCTGGCGCGCTCCGGCGGTTGGCGAAATGCATTCCGCTTTACTGCAAATCAGGGCTGACCCAGATATAGCCATCTTCTACTTTGGTGGCATAGACCTTGAGCGCCTTTTGGCGCGAGATAGCCCCCAAAATGCGCCCCAGACCAGGCGGCCAGGGTGACCATTCTTTGACATCGCCGGTTTTTAAATCGAAAGCAGAATGATGAAAGGGACAGATGATTCCGCAGTCATCGGTGACAGTTCCCTGGTTGAGCGGGAAACGCAAATGGGGGCAAGCGTTATCTACCGCCAGGTATTCGTTCTTAAAGCGCAACACCAGCACCTTGCGCCCACCCAATTGAATCACTTTGCGGCTGTTATCGAAAAATTCGGACTCTAAAGCGATTTTGTGCCAGTTCATAAATCACCTCGCAGGTTCATTACGGGTGAGTTTACCAGTTTTGTATGAATATTTCATCTCCAAATGCGGAGGCCAAAATCTCCCGATTTTGGCCTCCGGGGACGCGCGTTTGCTGATTTGCTCATACGGTATAATCCGACCCGGAAAGGACAGACCATGAGCGACGAAATCACCCCCGAACTGTTCCATCACCTTGTGGAGCTGGCCGCGCTAGAACTGAACCCCGACGAGGCCGAATACCTGCGCCGCGAGTTGAACAACCAACTGAAGGCCATTCACGAACTGGAAGCGATTCCGCTCGACCCCAACACCCCGGTCGCCTCGCACGGCGTGCCATACACCCCGGCCATATCGCCCGCCATCCGTGAGGATGTCGTTCAATCGCACCCCAACCCGGCCCGCCTGCTCGTCACCGCTCCCGAAACCGCCGATGGCTACATCGCCGTGCCAGAGATTCCGCATCAGGAACTGTAATTTGATGTTCGATAATTCGATATTAGATAATTCGATACTCGACAACTCGAACATTGAACGCGAATATCGAATACCTAATATCGAATAACCAATATCGAATAACCAATATCGAATAACCAATAACGAATAACGCCTCCCAAAGGTTTTCTCATGGAATTATTCGAACTGACCGCCATCGAAATTGCCCGCAAAGTGCGCGCGCGCGAAGTGACCGCTATTGAAGTGCTCGAAGCCCACCTCGAACACATCCAGGCTGTGGATGGCCTGCCCGGAAAGATTGACGGCGACCCGCAAGCCGAACCCGACAAAGTCCACGCCTTCATTAACCTGACCGCCGACCGCGCCCGGAATCAGGCCGCCGCTGTAGATGCCAAAATCGCCGCTGGAAATGACCCAGGCCCACTGGCAGGCGTTCCCGTTTCGATAAAGGACATTTTCTGCGTCGAAGGCACGCCCTCCACCGCCGCCAGCAAAATCCTGTCGAATTTCACCGCCCCCTACACCGCCACCCCCGTTGAACGCTGGGAAAAAGCCGGGGCGGTGCTCCTCGGCAAAGTCAACCTCGACGAGTTCACCTACGGCTCCTCGAACGAATCGTCCGCCTTTCAACCGGCCACCCGCAACCCCTGGAACACGGCCCACGTCCCCGGCGGCTCATCGGGCGGCTCGGCGGCGGCTGTGGCCGCGCTCGAAGGGCCGATTTCTCTAGGGACAGATACCGCCGGGTCGATTCGCCTGCCGGCCGCCTACTGCGGCGTGGTCGGACTGAAACCAACCTACGGGCGCGTCTCCCGCTATGGATTAATCGCCTTCGGCTCCTCGCTCGACTGCCCCGGCCCCCTCACCCGCGCCGTCGCCGATGCCGCCCTGGCCCTGGGAGCAATGGCCGGCCCCGACCCGCGCGATTCGACCGCCGCCACCGTTCCGGTCCCCGATTACCTGTCCGAAATGGAAAAAGGCGTCAAGGGCCTAAAAATCGGTCTCTCGCCCGATTACTTCCGCATCACCTATTTTGACTCTAAAACTGGCGAACTGGTCGAACAGCCCGTTCCCGAAGTGATTAAGCAATCGGTGCTGGATGCCGCCCAAAAACTGGCCCAAGGGGGCGCGGAAATTATCGAAAACGTGCCTATGCCGCACACCAAATACGGCATCCCGGCCTATTTTGTCATCTCGCGCGTCGAGGCCGCCTCCAACCTGCACCGCTACGACGGCGTGAAATACGGCTACCGCACGCCCGAATATGTGGAAGAATTGCGCGGCCTATATAGAAAATCGCGTGCCCAGGGATTCGGCTTGCAGCCCAAACTGCGCATCCTAATGGGCATGTACGTTTCGGCGGCGCAATACAGCGAACAATATTACAACCGCGCCCTGCGCGTCCGTTCGCTGATTCGGCGCGACTTCGACGAAGCCTTCGGTAAGATAGATGCGCTGCTCACCCCCTCCACCCCCGCCCCGGCCTTCCCCCTCGGCGGCATCTACGGCGACTCGGTGCTGATGCAGTACGCCGACCAACTGCTCGTCACCGGCAACCACGCGGGCGTCCCCGGCATCTCCATCCCAGCGGGATTCGACGAGAGCGACCTGCCCATCGGCATTCACTTCTTCACCCCCGATTTCCGCGAAGATACCCTGTTTCGAGCGGGTTACGCCTATGAGCAAGCAACGGCGCAAGAAGCGTGGAGAAGCCGCCAGCCCGGGGTGAAGTGATTCGATACGCGATATTCGTTACTCGAACAACGAATATCGAATATCGAGCAACGAATATCTAATAACGAACATCGAGAATCGCAATGTCCCCCTCCCTCCAAGACCGACTCTTCGCCGCAATTGCCCACCTGGCCGCGCTGGCTTTTGGCAGCGGCGTCGTCGTCCCCGCCGCGCTGTGGAGCGAGAGCCGCAGGAAATCCGCCTACGTCCGCTTCCAGACCTTGCAGGCTTTCGGCTATCAATCTATTGGCTACACGCTTTGGCTGCTCGGCGTGCTGCTCCTGCTTGTGCTTTTCTATATCGGGCTGATAGTGATTGCCCTGCTCGTCCCCGACGCCGCCCAAAACGAGACTGTCATCGCCATATTCAGCATCGTTATCATGGTGATGATATTCGGGGCGATGGGACTCTACCTGCTCATCCCGCTCATCGGCGCAGCGATGTGCGGGCTGGGCAAAGATTTCCGCTACCCGCTGCTGGGAGGCCGCCTGGCGCGTTCGCTCGGCTGCCAGCCTGAAGCCGGGGCAGATGCGCCAGCACTGGACTCTGATTTTGAGGAGCGGTTCGCCGCCGCGATGGGACACTTCTCCGTCATCCTGCCCATCTGGGGACTGCTGGCCCCCGCCTGGCTGTGGATAAGCCACAAAAATCACTCTGGCTGGCTGAAGTTCCAATCGGCGCAGACCACGCTGTACCAGATATTCGTCAACGTGCTTTATTTTGGGCTGACGTTCGCGTCCATTTTTATCGGATTCGGTTCAATGGCGTTGTTTGCCATGACCATCGACCTGGGCGAGTGGACCGTTGTGGCCGGGATGATGGTCATGGTCTGCCTGCTGGGCTGTACGGGGTTGATTGTGCCGCTGTTCCACATCCTGGGGCAGTGGGCCGGGCTGCAAACCCTGCGCAGGCGCGATTTTAAGTACCCGCTGCTGGGCGGGTGGGTCGAAAAATGGCTCAAGTAAGGGCGACCCGCCCTGGCATAAACAGGCGCATTTTTGCAAAAAATCCAGATTCAATAGGACGATTTCTCATACATAACGGGTCTCCCCTGCGCATCACATGGAGAAAACAATGAAAATCTTAATCGCCTGTGACATGGAAGGCATTACCGGCGTGGTCAACTGGGACCAGGTAACGCCCGGTCATTTCGAATATCCACGCTTCCGTAAACTGATGACCCAGGACGTTAACGCCGCCGTCGCTGGGGCGTTTGAGGGCGGCGCAACCGAAGTGGTCGTGACTGACGGTCATTGGTACGGGACGAACATCTTAATCGAGGAACTCGACCCGCGCGCCCGGCTCAACTCTAGCACCTCGTCCCCGTTTTCGATGATGCAGGGCATCGACGAGGATGTGGATGGCGTCATCTATGTTGGATACCACGCCCGGCAGGGGTCGCAAAACGCTGTGTTGGATCATACCTGGTCGAGCAAATGCGTTGCCAGCCTGTGGCTGAACGAAACCCTGGTGGGCGAATTTGGGCTGAACGCGGCGATAGCGGGTCACTTCGGCGTGCCAGTCATCATGGTCACCGGCGACCAAACCGCCTGCGCGCAAACAGTCGAACTGCTCGGCGAGATGGTGTCAGTCGCCGTGAAGCAGGCCACAGGGCGCGCGTCCGCCGAATGCCTGGGGCCAGAAATTACCCAAAAGATGATATCCGATGGAGCGCGGCGCGCCGTCCAAAATCTCAAACGTGGCAACGCGCCGGAACCCTTCATTCTCGACGCGCCGATTTTGGTAACCGTTGATTTGATGAACTCTAGCATGGCCGACCACGCCATGCGCGTTCCGGGCGCGCAGCGCGAAGACAATTGTGTGTCAGTGGAATCGCCCAACATGGCCGCCGCCTATGCGGCATTCCGCACGCTGGTAGGGATGGCCTCGCTGGCCTGAAAGGAAGTCACATGGAATACGAAGCCGTCATCGGCCTTGAAACGCACATCCAACTGAACACTGCCAGCAAAATCTTTTGCGGCTGCAAAGCCGATTCATGGAACGCTGAGCCGAACACCAACATCTGCCCGGTCTGCACCGGGATGCCGGGCGTCTTGCCGGTGCTGAACAAGCGCGTGGTCGAAAAAGGCGTACTGCTGGCCGCCGCCATGCACGCCGACCTGCCGCCGGTTTCGTTTTTCGACCGCAAAAACTATTTCTACCCCGACCTGCCCAAAGGCTACCAGATTTCGCAATACGACCGCTCACTCGCCAAGGGCGGCTACCTCGATGTTCCCCAGGCAGACGGCTCGACGCGCCGCGTCAGCATCTGGAAAATGCACATGGAAGAAGATGCCGGAAAGACCAAAAATGACGCGCTTTCTGGCTCGCGGCTGATTGATTTCAACCGCTGCGGCGTGCCGCTCATCGAAATGGTCACCGGCCCCGACCTGCGCTCTGCCGACGAGGCAGCCAATTACCTGACGCGCCTGCGCCAACTGCTGCGCTGGATTGGCATTTCCGAAGCCGATATGGAAAAGGGCCACCTGCGCTGCGACGCCAACGTCTCGGCGCGCAAAAAGGGCGAGACGATTCTGAACACCAAGACCGAAATCAAGAACGTCAACTCCATCGAAGCGGTGCGCGTGGCAGTTGAGAAGGAAATCGAGCGGCAGATTAAAGTATACGAAAGCGGCGGTAAAGTTTCAGCCTGGACGCTCGAATGGGACGAAGATTCGCAGACTCTCAAGAAAATGCGCTCGAAAGAAACCGAGGCCGACTATCGCTACTTCCGCGAGCCGGATTTGCTGCCCGTGTACCTGACCGACGAGTGGAAATCCGAAATTCTGAAAGATTTCCCCGAACTGCCGCTGGCGCGCCGCGCCCGTTTCATCACCGAATACGGCCTGCCAGAGTATGACGCTGAACTGTTGACCAGTGAACGCTCACTCTCAGATTATTTCGAGGCGGCGGTCAAGGCTTACGGTTCAGACCCCAAGCGCGTCTCGAACTGGCTGATGAACGACGTGCTGCGGATGCTGAACGAAAGCGGACAGACTGCCAGGGAATTGGCCCTGACGCCCACCTACCTGGCCGATATCATCCAACTGGTTGATGCCGGGGCGGTCAACACCAACACCGGTAAGGGCCTGCTGCAAAAGGTTAATGCCAGCGGCAAATCGCCCGCCGAGATTGTTAAAACCGAAGGTTTAGCCAAAGTCAGCGACGACAGCGCCATCCGCGCCGTCATTGAGCAGGTCATGGCCGAAGCGCCGGGCGAAGTAGCGGCCTACCAGGGCGGCAAAGTCGGCCTGATGGGCTGGTTCGTCGGCCAGGTGATGAAAAAGATGCAGGGCAAGGCCGATGCCCAGAAGGCGCGGGCGATGTTGGATGAGATGTTGAAGTAGAAAGCACAAGACATGAAGACAACAAACGCGGAGATTGCCAAAATCTCCGCGTTTTCGTTTACAATCGCCCCCATGTTTGAATTCGACATTACTGCCACCAACGGACGCGCCCGCGCAGGCCTGTTCCACACCCCACACGGCGGCCTGAAAACCCCGGTCTTTGCCCCGGTTGGCACGCAGGCCACCGTCAAAACGCTTACCCCCGAACATCTTAAGGGGATTCGCGCCTCGCTGGTCTTATCGAACACCTATCACCTGTACCTGCGCCCTGGCGATGAATTGGTACGCGAGATGGGCGGCCTGCACAACTTCATGCAATGGCCCAACCCCATGCTGACCGATTCAGGCGGATTCCAGGTCTTTTCGCTCTCAAACACGCGCAAAGTGGACGAGGATGGGGTCACGTTCAAGAGTCATATAGACGGTTCGATGCACCGCTTCACGCCAGAACATTCCATCCAGATTCAGAACAATTTGGGAGCGGACATCATCATGGCCTTCGACGAGTGCGCCGACCCCAACAACCACGCCTATATCAAAAAAGCGATGGAACGCACCCACCGCTGGGCCGAACGTTCGTTAGATGCGCATGGCCGCCCCGACCAGGCTTTGTTTGGCATCGTGCAGGGCGGCGTAGACTCAGATTTGCGCGCCCAATCGGCTGAATTTATTGCCGCGCTGCCATTTCCCGGCATCGCCATTGGCGGGCTTTCAGTGGGCGAGACCAAAGACGAAATGCACCGCGCGCTGGATGTCGTCACGCCTCTGCTGCCTGAAAACAAACCACGCTACCTGATGGGCGTCGGCACGCCCGAAGACCTGATTAACGGCGTCTTACGCGGGATAGACATCTTCGACTGCGTGCTGCCAACGAGGCTGGCTCGTCATCATGCCGCTTTTAGCTCAGAGGGCCGCCTCAACCTGATGAACGCCTCCTACGCCCGTGATAAACGCCCCGTTGACGAAGCCTGCGACTGCTATACCTGCCAAACCTTCACACGCGCCTACCTCCGACACCTGATTGTGGCAAAAGAACTGCTGGCCGGAACGCTGATTTCTATTCACAATTTGCGCGCATTGATTCGGCTGACAGAAGAGATTCGGGGATATATCGCAGAGGGCATCTTTTTGCAAAAATCAGACACGCTTTTACAGGTTTGGTCAAACAACGCCAAACGGAAGCCAACAGCCGCTTAATGGATTTTTAATGGGAAACTCGATTTTTTCCAAAGAAACCTACCAAACCAGAAACCCTGTTCCCACCCCCGTCTTTCGTGGATTTTTGGGATTTATCCTCTTCGTTACCTGCTTTTTGGGAATTTCCCAGTGGCTGGGGAGGTCGCCTTTGGGGCTGCATTTGCCCCCAGGCTTTGTAACTGGCAGCAGTCCCGATTTCGATTTCCGCATCCACTACCTGGAACATTTTATCCGGCAAAACGGAGGCGTAGACTGCCTGCTGATTGGGAGTTCGCAAATTGCCAATGCCATTGACCCTCAAGTTGTGGAGGCGGCTTATTTTCAAAAAACCGGGCAAACCATCCGCTGTTTCAATTTTGGCCTGCCTTCCTTAACGGCAGACACCGCAGGCCCGTTGGCAGAAGCCCTGGTTAATAAGTACCAGCCTCGGCTGGTGGTTTTTGAAGTCAGCCCCCGCTCTTTCAGCCGCCGCTTTGGAGATATCACCCGATACTTATCTCAAGACCCCTGGGTGCTTTACCAACTAGGAAATTATACGTTTGAAGGGTGGGCGCGTGATAATCTGCTGGCTTACCGCTACTATCTTTCTTTGAAAACCTGGCTGTACCCATACAACCACAAAGCCCTTCGGCTTGCCATGGAAAGCGTTGACGAGCGCGGGTTTGCACCGGCAACAGGTCATCGGCCTGCCGGAGAAAGTGAATTGAGCGGGCTGGAAATCCGGTTTGAGAAGCCTTTTTGGAAAGGTTTTTTGCAAGTTCTTGATTTGCAAAGCAAAACCAATGTGGTTATTTACGAATCGCCGGTAAAAGAAGATTATCTGAATATTTATGTGGAAGGCGGCCAGGCAGCCTATGATGAAAACTTTATCGCCGTCATTAACCAGGAGCTTTCCCAAAGGGGAATTCCTTTTTGGCGAGCGCAATTGGAAATCTCGCCCAACATAACCGCTGATATGTGGTACGACTCTCGCCATGTTAATCATGCTGGCGCAATTTTTGTCAGTGAATGGATGGGAGAAACGATGGCAACCACTGCGGCCTTGTTTATCAACAAATAAATGGACATCATCTCTCTCGAATTTGTGGTTTTCTGCATTGTTATCCTCCTCGTTTATGCCTGGCTTTCGCGTCCGGCGCAAAACGTGTGGTTGTTATTGGCTTCTTATGGTTTTTACCTGGCCTTCGGGGTTCAATATGCGCTTTTCCTGGTCGGCCTCACCTGGCTCAACTTTTGGCTCGGCGCCAAAATATCAAGCAGTAACTCCGCAAAAAAATGGCTCTGGTTTGGCATTGCCATAGATGCCGGCTTATTGATTGTTTTGAAAGTTCTCACAGGCCCTTATGGCGAACGATTGGCCGGGCTGTTTTCTGGAGAAAGCCCATTAATCGCCGTTTTATTGCCCATTGGATTCTCGTTTTACGTTTTGCAATCCATCTCTTACCTGGTAGGAATCGAGCGCAAGCAAATCAGACCAGCCGGGCATTGGGTAGATTTTGCGCTCTACATGGCATACTTCCCCAAAATGCTGGCAGGGCCTATCGAAAGGGCAAATTTTTTCCTGCCCCAGATTGAAAAAGCGCGCAAAGTAGACAGCGCCCAGCTCGGCAGCGGCGTGGGGCTTATCTTGCTTGGGCTGCTTCGTAAAATGGTGATTGCAGGCGGGTTAAATTCCATTCGCCCGGTGGATATCTTTGACAGGGCAGCCAATTACTCCAGCCTGGAACTCGGGCTTTGGCTTGTGGTATTCTCCTTTGAACTATACAATGATTTTGCAGGATACTCCAACATCGCGCGTGGAGTCAGCAAACTGCTAGGCATAGAACTCTCCATCAACTTTTCGCAACCTTTTTTTGCGCAGTCCTTTGGCGATTTTTGGACTCGCTGGCACATCAGCCTTTCTTCCTGGCTGCGCGATTACGTCTTTTTCCCGTTGCGGCGCTGGCTTTTGCAAAAAAAAGCCCCGGCTTTCCTTACGCTCACCTTCCCGCCCCTGATGACGATGTTTGCAAGCGGTTTTTGGCATGGCACATCTCTGGCAATGCTCACCTGGGGCGCGCTGCATGGTTTTTACATGGTGGCAGAACAGATTTTGCGCCAAAGCGGCGAGAGAAAACAGCCCCGGTGTATTTTTTTATCCAGGTTGTTAATTTTTAGCCTCGTAACCCTGGCCTGGATACCCTTTGGCGCAGGTGATTTGAGCCGCGCAATGGTTTTCGTTCGCCAGGCAATGCTTCTGACATCGGAACGCATCGAAGTTGGGATTTTCATCAACAGTTTTATTGCCGTGAGCTTCTCCTTCTTGTTAGATTGGCTGGAATCTAAACATGCCGCCGGGGTGTTCTTCCTCAAATGGAGCCCGGCTGTTCAATCACTGGCAGTCACGATAACCCTTATTATCCTGGCGCTCTTCACCGGCGACGGGCCAAACTTGTCCAATTTTATTTACCAGGGGTTTTAGCGCGTACAATCAAAGAATAGGATTAGATAATGAATATATTCCACGCCCTCCTGCTCGGCATCATCCAGGGGTTGACCGAATTTATCCCTGTCTCATCCACCGCTCATCTGTTAATTGGGCAAACCCTGCTCGGCCTGCCAGCCGACTCTGCTATGTTCTCTTTCCTGGTCATCGTGCAGTTGGGCACGCTGGTATCCCTGTTTATTTTCTACTGGAAAGACTTGCTCAACATCTTAAATGCTGTTTTGCAGTTTATCCCATCCATTACCAAACCGCGCAATACCTGGAACCTGACCCCCAACACCCTGCTCGGCCTTTACATTCTCCTCGCCACCATCCCCGCGCTGCTGGCGGGCTATGTGTTGCGCGATGCGGTAGAGAGTCTCTTCCGCCAGCCCATGCTGCAAGCCGCCACCCGCTTGTTTTCGGCGGCAATTTTGCTTTCACTGGCTGAATCGCTCGCCAAAAAGAATCGCAGCCTCGCTTCGATGACCTGGTTAGATGCGCTTGTTGTGGGGCTATTTCAAATTATCGCGGTCTTTCCGGGGGCTTCGCGCAGCGGGACAACCATCAGCGGTGGGATGTTTCGGGGGTTCGACCGGCCTTCGGCAGCGCGTTTTGCTTTCCTGATGTCGGTTCCAGTCATGCTGGCGGCGGGGGCGTATGAGATGCTTGATGTGCTGCAAATGCCGAATTTGACAGATTTCTTGCCCATCCTGGCGGTTGGTTTTGTCAGCGCGGCAGTTGTGGGCTGGTTTGCCATCCGCTGGCTGATTGCGTATCTCAGTAAACGTTCGCTTTATGCGTTTGCCGTTTATTGCGTATTGGCAGGAACGATTTCCTTGGCTGTTCATTTACTGTGAAATATCTATTCCTGGCTGTTGTTTTGTGGCTTGCTGCTTGCGCGCCAGTCTCTACCGTGTTCCCCGCCCAGGCTGCGCCGCCGGTTATCAGCGTATACGCCAGCCCGGCGGCAGAACCCTGGCTGAGCGAGGTTTATGCTTGCGGCGCGGAAATTTCCGCCGTCATCCGCTTATCCGCTTCCAAATCTGCTGCCGAGATTCGTTTGCGCCTGGGTGAGCCAGAGATTCTCAACTCGCCCGCTTATCAAATTGGCGCGGAGGAACTCCTGGTGGTGACTCACCGCGAGAACCCACTTCAGAACCTGTCGCGTGATGAGGCGCGGGAACTGTTCTATGAGGGGCGGGAAAATGTCGAAATATGGGTATTCGCTTCCAGCGCAGATGCGCAGGAAATCTTTGAGCGGGAGATACTGTTTGGGAAGCAAATCTACCCCCTGGCGCGGCTGGCTCTCCATCCCCAACAGATGTCGGATGTCTTGAATTCGCAAAATAATGCGATTGGCATCTTGCCGCGCCGCTGGAAGACTGGCGCGGCGCGGGAGGTGTTCAGGCTGACAGGGATTCCGGTGCTGGCAATAACGCCCCTTGAACCGCAGGGCGCGGTGAAGGAACTGATTGCCTGCCTGCAACAGTAACGCCTGGAATCAAAACATGGATTGTGATTTTTCGGGAATTGCCGGGCTAATTTGAGGGGTGATGTGGGCGCCAAAACGAAGCACAAGGTACTGGCTAAATATGCCCCAGGTAACGAACAAATAGGCCAGCAGGTAAAGGATATCGGCCAAAAAAGTCATCCAACCGGCGCGCGCGACCCACTCATATGTGCCAGATATAGTTGTCCAAACATAGAGAGAATCTGACGCCACAAATGCGAACAGGCTAAGCCAGGGGCGCGCCAGCAGGCCGCGCCTGAAGAAGAAGACCAGAAACAGGGCGGCTATACCTATCGCGAAGTCGGCAATGGGGTAAAAATATTGCACAGCGGCGTCGAACGGGTCGCCAGCCCAATGGGTGATGGCGAGGCTTAACCCAAGTGCGAACACCCAGGCGATGACGGCTGCCCAGATGGGTCGCTGGCTGCGATTGAATTGGAGCAAACGAAACTGGCGCGAAAGGGCGATGGTGAAGAAAATATAACTACCAGCCCAGGGGATATCGGCCAGTGAAAAATTAGGAACTTCTCCCCATATTATGTTGTAAGCAGACCAGACCAGTTCAGCCGCGGCCCACATCCACAAGGCAGTGGCGAACGGCACCCAAATGCGGCGGGGCGGTTCGCCAGGTTCGTAAAACAAGACGACGCGCAAAACCAGCATGGCGCAAACCAACGCAGCTAAAACGGTGAGGCCGTTCAATACGATAAGATTACCGACTTCGCTAAAAGGCTCAAAAAAGTACACTGCGCTATACAGAGTCAGCATCAAAACCGAATAGATACTTGCATAGATAATCAGCCGTTTTTTGAAGAGGAGATTGGCGGTCATTTCAACATTCCTGGCTAAAAAGTGAGGCCATAAAACCTGGCAAGGTTGGCATAAAACGGGTTTAATGCATCGAGTGCTTGTTTTTTAGCAGACTTGATGAAGTTAGACCCCGCCACTGCCTCCATTTGCGCATCGAGGAAAGCCGAAAGGCCTTTGTAAGCCGCGGCTGCTTCGTCGAGTGAGGCAAATACTGTCTGGTCTTGCACCTGAGAGGATTCGCCGCTCAAATCGCAACGATGTTGGGACGCGAGATAGGCCATGCTCCTGACCAACGAGTTGACCATCACCCTGCCAGTGAGATAGCCATACTGGCTGAGCATGTTGGCGCAAACATACTCAAATAATATATTCAGGTGCAGGCCAATCCAGGCGTCTGTTTCCAACACTCCCTGGCAGGTGGTCAATTCACAGTGAGGCTCCCGCCAATATGCCATCACCGAGAGCGCGAAATCATCCACTTCTACCTGAGTACCGTGAATAAAGACAGCGCGGCGCATGGGGATGTTTGAGCCAGGAACCAGCACATAGGCCTGGGCGCCCTGCCAGCGCAGCGCAACCACACTGGCCGATTTGCGTTTTTCCAATTCGAGGAAGACTGCTCCCAGGTTTTGGTTTTCGATGCCTTTGCGAGTTTCCTGTTCTTTACCATCAAAACAGGCGCGTTCACATTGCAAAAAACGACCGGGCGCTTTTTGCAGACGCAAAAATCCCATACGCGAGGCTTCAAAAAAATCGGCGTCCTGGTACTTTGCCCCAGGCAGGTGTCGCTTTTGGCGATTGTCTTGCAGCAGAATATCGCGGATTTCCCCAGCCTGGATGAGCAGTTTCAGCTCTTCGCCCATCAGAAATGAAATCGTTGCCAGCCCGGTAAAACTGCGCGAGAGGGCGTGGTTGACAATCTCACGCATGTGGGCGTGAGACAGGGTTCGCTCTGGGTCGGGACGGGTTTCAGGTAACATTAGATGAAATTTTATCAAACTACTTTATTCTTGTTATGATTGGGAGTATTCTGTAATGCTGCTTCAATAAAAGGAGTAGGGCAATCGCATTTGGAACTTTTCGGCTTGATTCGGCGGGATAAATCCCTGCCTCAGTGCATGGAAGTCGGCCAAAGGCCGACTTTTTAGCAGCCCGTAGGGCTTTTTCGTCATGAGGCAGGGCTTCAGCCCGCCGATATACATCTGGCAAATCCAAATGCGATAGCCCTAATAAAAGGAGTGAACATGGAAGAGCATTTTGAATTTGGCGGAGCAATCGCCTGGCGTCCAACCCCTGAACGCATCGAACAAGCCCACTTGACGGCTTTTATGCGCCAGCACAGCATTGCCAGTTTCAATGAACTGATGCGCCGCTCCACCAAAGACATGGCCTGGTTCACCGATGCCGTTTTAGCGTATCTCGACATTCAATTTTATAAACCCTATCAGCAGGTTGTTGATTTGAGCCGGGGAATCCAGTTTCCAAACTGGTGCGTAGGCGGAAAAATGAACATCGTCCACAACTGCGTAGATAAGTACCAGCTATCAGTCAGCAGTAAGCAGCGTTCAATTATCTGGGAAGGAGAAGAAGGGACAACCCGCAGCCTGACCTATCAGGAACTCTACGAGGAAATCAGCCGTTGCGCCAACGCCCTGCGCTCGCTGGGTTTGGGAAAGGGAGATGTGATTGGACTGTACCTGCCAATGATGCCTGAAATTGTCGTGGCGCTGCTAGCGATTGCTAAAATCGGCGGAATCATCCTGCCGTTATTCAGCGGGTACGGCGCGGGGGCAATTATCTCGCGCCTGAACGATGCCGGGGCAAAGGCGCTGTTCACGTCTGATGGCGCGTACCGGCGCGGGAAGGCTGTCGAAATGAAATCAACCGCCGACGAAGCAGCCGCGCGCATCCCCACGCTTGAGCATTTGATTGTGGTGGAGCGCACCGGCCAGGCGATTTCGATGACCCCAGGCCGCGACCACCGCTGGAGCGACTTCATCTCCCGACAGCCCGCAGAATCCCCAACCGAAATCACCGGTGCTGAGGATATTCTCATGCTCATCTACACATCTGGCACAACCGGCAAACCAAAAGGCGCAGTACATACCCACTGCGGATTCCCAGTAAAAGCGGCGCAAGACATGGCCTTTGGCATGGATACGCGCCCCGGCGACGTGTTTTATTGGATGACTGACATGGGTTGGATGATGGGCCCCTGGCTGGTCTTTGGCGCGCTGCTGTTAGGCGGGACGGTGTTCCTCTACGACGGCGCGCCCGATTTCCCAACCCCAAGCCGATTGTGGGAACTGGTCGAGCGGCATAAAATCAATCAACTGGGCGTTTCTCCCAGCCTGATTCGCTCCCTCATCCCACACGGCAGCCTGTTCGAGAAATATGACCTGGCCTCGCTGACATGTTTCGCTTCGAGCGGCGAACCCTGGAACCCAGCCCCCTGGCTGTGGCTGTTTGAAAAAGTTGGCAAATCACGCATCCCCATCATCAACTATTCGGGCGGCACGGAAATCAGCGGCGGAATTGTATCTGGGAATCCGCTGCTGCCGCTTAAGCCGTGCGCCTTCTCGTCGCCCTGCCCTGGCATGGATGTAGATGTGTTAGATGAAAACGGCCAGCCGCTGCGCAACGCGGTCGGCGAACTGGTCATCAAAGCCCCCTGGATTGGCATGACGCGCGGTTTTTGGAACGACAACCAGCGTTATCTCGATGCTTACTGGAATCGATGGGAAAATACCTGGGCCCACGGCGACTTCGCGGCAATTGATAACGATGGGCTGTGGTACATCCTGGGGCGTTCCGATGATACCATCAAAGTCGCGGGGAAGCGGCTCGGCCCGGCGGAGGTCGAATCCATCCTGGCGCGGCATCCGCAAGTGATTGAGGCGGCGGCTATTGGCGCGCCACATGAAGTGAAAGGCAGCGAGTTGGTGTTGTTTGTGACGCTAAAAACAGAGGCGGCAGAATTGGAGCAAATTCGCGCTGAACTACGCGAGATGGTCATCGAAGAAATGGGAAAAGCGCTGACCCCCAAAGACATCTTATTCGTAAGTGACCTGCCCAAAACCCGCAACGCCAAAATTATGCGGCGCATCATTCGGGCGGCCTACCTGGGCCAGGACTCGGGCGATACCTCCTCACTGGTCAACCCCGAAGCGGTGGAAGAAATTCGAAGGGCAAGGTAATTCGTGATTGGCCTTTGGTAATTCGGTTACAATCGGGTGAATCTTTGCATCAACGAGGTCACTTTGAAACTGAACGCCATAATTTTTGATTTGGACGGTCTCCTGATTGATTCTGAGCCATTTTGGTATGAAGGGGAAAAAATTTATTTTGGGAAGGTCGGCCTGTCATTGAGCGACGCCGATTGCCTGCTGACAGCCGGAATGCGCATCGACAAGGTGGCGCAGTTCTGGCACGCGCGCCAGCCCTGGCCGGTTCCGCCCGCGCCCGACGAAGTGGCGATGCAGATAAACAATTACGTCATCCAGTCTATCCGCGAGCGGGCAGAGTTGTTGCCCGGCGCAGAGCAAGCGGTGAAACTGGCACATGAAATGGGGCTAAAGGTGGGGTTGGCATCTTCTTCACACTTGAATCTCATCGAATCGGCGCTGGGAACCTTCGACCTGCGCCGTTATTTCCAGGCAATTTCGTCCTCCGAACAAAGCGGATACAGCAAGCCACACCCGGGCGTGTACCTGAACGCCGCCGCCATACTGGGCGAGCCGCCCGAAGCCTGCCTGGCGATTGAAGACTCCATCAACGGGCTGATTGCAGCCAAAGCCGCGCAGATGAATTGCCTGGCTATACCGGGACATGGACTGGAAGAAGACCCCCGTTTCGCGCTGGCTGATTTCCGCTTGGAGTCGCTGGAAGGGTTTACGCTGGAATTTGTACAACAACTGACCCAAAAAAACGCTGACCGTCCTGGCGGCACGCTTGGGTTGTGAAATAGGAAATCAGTTCACCTGCGCAGACCGCTCGTAAGCCATCCCGGCCTGTAAAACGCCCGCTTCGTCCCAGGCTTTGCCCACAATTTGCAGGCCAACCGGCAGGCCGTCTACCCGTCCGCACGGGAGGGTCAGGGCTGGCAGGCCGGTCAGGTTGAAGGGCGCGGTGAAGCGCGTCAGTTTGGGGGCATAGGCCGCCGAGTCGAGTCCCTCGATGGGCGCGGCGACGGCGGCAGTGGTGGGCAGCAGCAACAGGTCGTACTGCTCAAAGAACAGGTCAAAATACCGTTTCATCTCAGTCTGGACGCGGCGCGCCAGGGCATATTCGGTGGCGGTGACTGCGCGGCCTTTTTCGAGCCGCTCGCGCACATCCGCCCCGAACCAATCGGGGTGTTCTGAAAGCCGCTCGCGGTGGAAAGCCGCTGCGTCGGCAACGACCATCGTCCCGTTGGCGGCAGCCGCTTCGCGCAGGCGTGGGATTTCGACCTCGACCACCTCCGCGCCCAAACCCCGGAAGACTTCAACAGCCTGCCGCGCCGCCGCCAGCACGCCCGGCTCGGCTTCTTCGATGTAGTCGCCAACGGCAAAAGCGCAGCGCAAAATGGCATTTTGCGCCACATTCGCCGCATCTCGCGCCACAATGGAGTTGGGGTCGCGGGGGTCATAACCGGCAATCACCTCGTATAAAATGGCCGCATCTTCCACCGTTTTGGCGATTGGGCCAACATGGTCGAGATTCCAGGAAAGGGGGAGGACGCCGCGCATGCTGACCCGGCCAAAAGTCGGCTTGAAGCCAACCACGCCACACAACGCCGCCGGGATGCGAATGGAGCCGCCTGTATCGGTTCCCAGCGCGCCAAGCGCCATCCCGGCTGATACAGCCGCCGCGCTGCCGCTGGATGAGCCTCCCGTTATGCGGGCGGAGTCATGCGGGTTGCGAACCGGCCCGGTGTGCGGGTTGATTCCGGTAATGCCCAGGGCGATTTCGTGGGTATTGGTTTTTCCGATGATGAACGCGCCCGAGTCTTTGAGTTTTTCAACGGCGAGGGCATCTTTCGCTGCTGGTTCCTGCCCAAAAAACCTGGGCGAACCAGCAGCGGTGGGGATTCCCGCCACATCTATCAGGTCTTTGACGGCAATGGGGATGTTCGACAGCCGAGTATTCGGGTATTCGACATTCGATATTCGAGCATCGAGTTCTCGCATATCGCGCGCCCGGCAAAAAGCATTTAGGGCAGGGTTCTTGGCCTCGATAACGGCGAGGCAGGCTCCAGCGAGGTTGGCCCCGGTAAGTTCCCCAGTTTGGAGCAGTTTTTGGGCGCGGGAAATGGTCAGAGTAGAGATATCCATCTTTTATTTGAACATGATAAGTTGGAAATTGCCGTCGAAACCGAGAATTTCAACATCAGGCGGGGTGAAAGTGCCGTTGTAGAGGTCGCCAAAGTAGGGCGCGAGTTCATAACTGTAATTTGTGAATAGCAAGAAGCGGATGCCCCTTGCGCGGCAGGCGGCGGCGAATTGCTCCCAGGTTTCGACGGGCAGTTCGGGGTATTCATTGCGGAAGTTCCAGGTGACGGTTACATCCCAGCCGCCGTTGGAACGCGGGTAATAGGGCGGCGTGACCGCGAAGTAGATGTTGTAGTTGTTGGTAAAGGCCTGGTCGGGTGAAGTGAGTCCCAATTTGCGCAGTTTGCGCTCGATGCGCAGGTAACGCTCGTGCCGGTCGCTAAAATCACGGATAAATTTGGTGTTGACCTGGTACCACTGCCAGCCAGCCCCGGCCAGGGTTGCCAGGAAAACCGTCAGCATGGCAAAAAATATGAGAGGGCGGGCCGAAAACCGGGCAATTGTCTCACTGACAAAAAAGCCGAAGGCCACAAAAGCCAGCGGGGTGATGGCGATGGGCGCGCGCGGGCTGCTGCCAAAGGCAACCGGGAAGGAATATAGCACAATGACCAGCCCGCTGAACAGCGCAAACCGTTTAATTGGCTTTTCACGGCTGATGAAGTAGAGCGGGGCAGACGGCCAGGCGTATATGGCGACCTTCCAAACCTGTGGGAGGTAATCTTCTAATAGTTCACGGGGGTTGCTCAATAGCAGGCTGAAAAGCCCCCCGCCCGATTGTTCGGGAACGGTCAGCCAGTCGTTGCCAAAAAAGGTCTTGTAGATGTTGAAATACTGGGCGTTTTCGAGCAAACCATGCCCAGAGATAAGGTTAACGAGGGCTTGTATCATCGCTACGAGCAAGAATGTAACCCATAAGCCTTTTCGCCGCCAAAACGGTTGGAATCCTGTGAAAAGAGCATAAACCAACAAAATCGCCGCGCCGGTGGTGATGGCGTGACTGCGCCAAAGCGAGGCCAGGCCGAGGCAGGCTCCGGCAAGGGGCAGGGAGAACCTGACCGCCAGCCTATCCCAAATTCCCAGCCCCTCGCGCCTGGGGGCGAGTTCGTCTTTCCACAAGAAATATACCCCCAACGCAATAAACGTTGCGACTCCGATATCTGGCCCGGTGGTATTGGCATAGCGAAAGGTAAGCGGGTAGAAAATGGCAACCAGGCCAACCAGCGCGGCGCGCAAAAAATTGTTCCCTGAGAGCGCCAGAGCGGATGCGGCGGTGACGGCCAAACTGGCAAGGCCGATATTCAACAAAAACGCCATCCACAGGGCATGTCGGACGGGAATCAAGTGTAAAACGGTGGCGTACCCAATTGGGAACAGGCTGTTTTGCAAAGATTCGGGGATGGATTGGGTCAGGTTGCGGGCGTAGTAGAAGACTGTCCAAAAGTCGTTCAATACAACGTGGAAACTGATGGCGCGCGCAGTGGTGATATAAGTTCCAAACGCCAGGGAGAAGATAACAGCAAGAAAAACGAGGTGCTTTTTGGTCATCGCGCGGAGATTATACCATCCTGCCCCGCCAGGATTGGCTCAGGAGCGCCGGGGGCGGGCTTTAGTACCTTTGAAATTGAATCCTTGTACAAAATGCAAGAAAATTTAAACACAACCCCACCCAGTTCGCGGGGCAAGCGGACACGAAGTACACAAAGTTTTTTAAGGGTTTTCCTTTGTGACCTTTGTGTCCTTCGTGTTTCAGCCTTTTTGATTCCGGCTTGTCCGGGTTAGGGGAGAGGGTATTCTTCAGAAATGTGGCATTGTCAAAGTAGTTACCAAGATATAATTGCGCCCATGAACCCATTGCGCTGGTTAACCGCTTATGCCTGCAAACTCGGACTGGAAGTGATGTGCCGAATCCACAAAGAAAATTGGGATTCCATCCCAACCAAAGGCCCGCTGATTACTTATGCCAACCATACCGGCATGGTGGAAGCGCCCCTGATTTATACCCAACTGATGCCGCGCCCGGCGACGGCCCTGGCGAAAATCGAAACCTGGGACAATTGGTTTCTGGGGTGGATTTTTACGCTCTGGGGAATTATCCCCATTCGGCGCGGGGAGGCCGATATGGAAGCGCTGCGCGCCGCGCTGGATGCGTTGAAGCAGGGGAAGTTCTTGGGGATGTCGCCGGAGGGGACGCGCAACAAAACCGGTCAATTGTTGCGCGCGCACGGCGGGGCCGCGCTATTGGCAATGAAAGGCAATGCGCCGCTGCTTCCGGTTGCCCATTGGGGCGGGGAGAATTTCCTCGCCAACCTGAAACGCCTGAAACGGACAGATTTTCACATTCGGGTTGGGAAACCGTTTGTGCTGGATGCGGGCGGCGAGCGGGTGACAAAGGAAATCCGCCAGCAAATGGCGGATGAGATGATGTATCAGTTGGCAAAACTGCTGCCCGAATATTACCGGGGAGAGTATGCCGATTTGGAGAATGCGACGGAGAAGTATATTCGCTGGCTGTAGGGCGATGAGACGAGATAAATCTCGTCCTACAACTCGTACCAATAGGTATTCGTTTTCCACTCCCTGAACCCCATCTTTTTGTACAATTCGTTGGCGGCGGCGCGGCGCGGGTTGCAGGTGAGCGAGACGCCTTTGAAGCCCATCTCACGGGCAATTTGGAGCAGGGCATTAACCAACGCTTCGCCGATGCCTTGTCCGCGCATGGATTCATCGACGATGACATCTTCGACGTGGGCGTGCAATCCGCTGGGGGTGCGAAAGATGCCCAGGCAGGCCGAGCCGACGATGGGGCCGGCTTCGCCTGGAGAACGGATGACAATCAACCGGCTGGGAGAATCTATCAGGGCTTGCAACTGCTCACGGGTAGGGATGGGCGCTTTGGTCAGTTGCGGAATCAGCCGCTCGAAGGCGGCGAGGAGTTCAGGGGTGATGGAGGTGACAGGTTCGATGCGCATGGGGCTCAATCTTTACGCCGATAGATGGGATAATCGTTGATGGTTTCGACCAGTTCGTAGTTTTGGTCAATAAATTCCAGCACGGCGTTGATGTTTTTGGGCAGGGTAGACCAGAGTTTGCCCGATTGAAACTGTTCGCTGCGAATGGCCGGGTTGAGGGCGGGGACGAGGTCCTGGTTGGTGAGGGCGGAATCGACAATGATGATTGGTTTTTGAACGGTCAGGTCAATGAAGAATTGTTCTGCCATTGCCTGCGATGCGGGCGCATCTAAAAAGAGCGGGTAAAAGAAATGGGCGGTTGGGGCCGGGCGGCGAGATGCAAAGTTAAAGGCCATTCGCCCGCCCCAAACGAGAACGGTGTCATCGGGCTGGCTGTTCTGGCGGAGGTAGGCCGCGACGGGGTGGTCGCTTTCGATGCCTTTCTGCCGCTCAAAGGCCAGCCGCTGGAAGGTTTGCGCGTATTCGGTCAGCCCATCACGAGAGAGTAAAAACCCAAAGAGCAGGATGACGGATACAGCCAGGAGGGGCATCCGTTCAGCGAAGCGGGAAAGCGCGGGCAGCGCGGCATGTATCAAAACGGCGGTCAAGATGGAGATGGCGGGCATCCACGAAATAAAATAGTGAGCATAGCCGCGTCCCGAAAGGCCAGAGAGAATCACTTCGAGCGGCCAAAGGAGCAGGATGAAGAGTTCCCAACCCAGGCCGTTGCGCTCTGAAGATTTGGCGGCCCGGTCAACAACGCCCACGAGGACAATGATATAACCGAGAAAAGCAAACCCGGCTGGGGTGCTCATGCGCTCTAAGCCGCTGAGCAGGGTGGGCAAGAAGCCCGCCCGCCCGCTGGTAATGGTGGCGTTATAGAATAAGGCGGCATTGACCATCTCAAAGAAGTTGCCTTGCGCCAGAAAGTAGATGCTGACGAGGCCGAGCCCCAAAACCACGCCCAGCCCTGACCAGAGCAGGCGAAGGGCGAATCGCTTATATTCTTTTTGGAGAACAGCAGCCGCCAGCCAGGCCAGGACGATTGCGACCTGAACGCCGGTGTTGTTGGGGCGCAATAAAAAACTGGCCGCAAAAGTCAATCCAATAATAAATTCTGCCCATTTTGGGTTATTTTTTGGCTTTAGGCCCTGAGACTCATTCAAGGAATGCCAAAAAGCCAGCAGCGCGAGAAAGTTGAAGGGCAGGGAATATTCTTCGGTGAGGTTGCCGCCTTGCAAAATTGGGTTGAGCGCCCATAACCAGGCCAGGCTGCCGGCCAGGGCTGGCAGGAAACCGTAGATTTTGCGCAGAAGGTAGTAAGAAAGCGCGGATGAGCCAAACAGGGCGGCAAACTCTATCAGCCAGACTCCCCAG
>CAYLZI010000014.1:0-3252 GCA_964388215.1 uncultured Anaerolinea sp. | reverse complement strand
TGAGCCACGCGCCAGCCCCAGCCCCAGCATATCTACATAGAAAATGCCGGGGGGTTTGCTGTCCCACAAATCCATGTAGAGGGTTTTCCCTGCCAGCAGTTGCTGCCCAAAATAGAGATAGTAGCCGCTATCCAGGGAGGGAAAGTTTAAGAGCGGGTTGGCCTGTCGCAATACGCCCAAAACGACCAGGGCCAGGAGCAAGGCCAGGAGAAGGGTGAGGACAGGGGAGCGTAAGCGGATGGTCATCGGGATTCAGTAATCAGTTATCAGTGTTCAGTCACAGTCGATGAGCGTCTATCGTCAATGCTTCTCAGCCCTGCGACATCTTTTTACGCAGTTCGTTGAGCGGTTCCATCATCTCGGCGGGCAGGCGGTTGACTTTGCCAATGGCGTATGCCAGCGCAACCGATTTGGCGACGCTTTCGACCCGTTCCAGGTGATTCATGGCTTCATCCAGGTCTTGCCCAACGGTAATCACGCCATGATTGCGAATCAGAACAGCGTTGTGGGTTTTGATTAACGCGCGGATGGCGTCGGCATTATCATCAGAACTCGGCAGGGCAAAGTGGGTGGTTGGCACGGGGCCGAGTCCCTCCAATACTTCGGGCAAGACATCGGTTGGGAAGGGAATATCGGCCACAGTCAGGGCGACGGCGTGGGCAGGGTGGGCGTGGATGACAGCGCGAATATCGGGCCGCTGGCGATAGGCTTCGAGGTGCATGGGCGTTTCAGATGAGACTTTGCGCTTGCGCTTGTGGTCGGCTTTGAGCAGGCTGCCATCCAGGTCAATGATGAGCAAGTCGTCTATTTCCATACGGCCTTTGCACAACCCGGAAGGCGTGATGACAACTTTATCATCACCCAGGCGGGCCGAAATGTTGCCGTTGTTCGAGAGCATCAAACCGCTTTCGTAACACAACCGCCCGGTTTCGAGAATCGCCTGGCGCAGGTCGCGCTCGGTGGCGAAGTGAGTGAAATGTAATCGGTTCATTCCTGTTTTCCTGTTTCCGGTTCTCCAGTTACCCCGTTGCCAGTTCCATTGATTTGCGCGGCCACAGGCTGAGGACAATGTAATAGCCGACATACACAAACGAAGCCCAGACCACCCACTGTGGCACATCCGGGTACTGCATCACGCCCCAAACGCCAATAATGCCGTACAGGTACGAAAGAACCAGCGTCAGGCGCTTCAGGCGCGTGTTGCGACTGGGATACAGCCACTTGACCGGCACAAAGACCAAAATATTGAAGAGAATCACAAAGGTCAGATTAATCCAGGGGTTCATTTGCAGTATCAGCATGTAAAGAACCATCACGTTCCAGTAACACGGGAAACCCTTGAAAAAGTAGTCGTTGGTTTCGCCTGTGCCCGCAAGGGTATCCGTCTTGGCATCGACCTGCGTAAATTGATAGGCAGATGTCAGCAAAATGACAAAAGCGGCCGGCCAGGCCAGGGCAGGGGGCAATAGTTGGGCTTCTATCAAGAACATGGCCGGGACAAGGACGTAGTTCAGGTAGTCGAGGATGTTGTCCATCAACGCGCCATCAATATTGGCGGCGTATTTTTTCACATCAGCCCAGCGCGCCAACATTCCATCGAAACCATCCACAAACATGGCGATTATCATCCACAAGATAGCCAGCCGCCACTCATGGTTGAAAATGGCATACAGCCCCAGCAGGCCCCAAATCGCGCCTGTAGCGGTGAAAAAATGCACGCCCATTGCCAGGGTTTTTCGTACCAGCAGGTTATTTTTCATAATTCATCACATCCCGTTGCGCAGGGGCGCGGTCATCGCGCCCAGAAGCGATGACCGCGCCCCTACAAAAATTACATCTTCGCCAACAAATCTTTAAGAGCTGCGCCCTTTTGCAGGTGAATCCGCAAAATGCGCCGGTTGCGCGCCGCCAGGGCCTCGAAATCGCCGAGCGCCTGGGCGCGTTCGAGCGCGCCAAAGGTCATACCCTGGCCGGGAATGTCGATATCCGCCGCCGAATCCGCCGTGATTTGCAGGAACAGGCCGTTATCGGCCCCGCCCTTGTGCAATTGCCCGGTCGAATGCAGGAAGCGCGGCCCGAATCCAACCGTCGTGGCGCAGCCGGTTTTGGCGCGCAGTTTCAGGCGCAACTCGGTTAGGGCTGCTTCCATGGCCGGGTTACGGCGCAAATAGGCATTAATGGCAATGTAATCACCGGATTTTGCGCTGGCGAGGAACGCTTCGAGCGCTGCCGGGGCATCTTCGACGCTGGCAAATGTACCGGGGCTGACCGCGCCTGTGGCCTTGTATTCCGCTATTTTGGCCTTGGTTCTATCCTTGGCATCCTGCACATCCGGCTGGTCGAAGGCATTGACCCCCAGAATCGCGCAGGCCACGCCGGTCGCAAACTCCCAGCGGTAAAACTCAGCCGCCAAGTCATGCGGGTCTGAAAGGTCGAATACCACCAGCGGCTGCCCGGCAGACTGGAGCAACTTCAACGCTGAATCGTGCTCCCCGCCCTTGCGCAGATGCACAAAAACCCGGTCGTCCCCATAGTCTGACGGCTTGCCCAGCGGTTCAAGGTCTACCGGAACGACGCCTTTACCCTGCTTGCCAGTCGATTCGGCAATCAATTGCTCCAGCCACGAACCGATGGATTCCAGACCGGGGTCGGCCACGATGGTCAATTTATCGCGGCCTTCGAGGGCGGCCTGCGCCATCAATGCGCCCAGCACAAGCCCAGGGTTGCGCCCGGCGGGGACATCCGGCTTGCACTGCGCGCTCATCCAGCCCGCGCGCGCCAGGAATTGCTCGATATCGATTCCCATCAGCGCGGCGGGGACCAGCCCAAAGTGGGTCAACACCGAATAACGGCCACCCACCATCGGGTCGGCGTTGAAAATGCGGGCAAAGCCGCGCTCCTTTGCCAGTTTTTCGAGCGAGGTGCCGGGGTCCGTGATGGCGATGAAATGCGCGCCTGCTTTTTTGCCAAAGGCTTCGGTTGCCTTCGCCCAGAAATAATCGAACATCGCGCTCACTTCCGCTGTCCCGCCGGATTTGGACGAGACAATAAACACCGTCTGTTCGAGCGGGAACTTCGCGGCAGTTTCGGCCACCTGGCCGGGGTCGGTGGAATCGAGAATTGCAAAAGACGATAGACCATTGACCGTTGACCGTCCGCCATCCATCACCTGCGGTCCAGCAAACATAAACGACATCACTTCGGGCGCGAGCGAGGAGCCGCCCATGCCGAGCAGCAGGAAGTGGGTCAACC
>CAYLZI010000013.1:0-27195 GCA_964388215.1 uncultured Anaerolinea sp. | reverse complement strand
CCGCCCCAATCGCGTACCCGGCAATCAACATCCCTTCGAGAATGCTGTGCGGGTCATCCATCAGCAGCACCCGGTCTTTGAACGTCCCCGGCTCTGATTCATCGGTGTTACAGACGACATATTTTGGCGAACCGTCAGCCCTGGCCGCCCCCTCCCACTTGACCCCGGTCGGGAAGGCCGCCCCGCCACGCCCCACCAGCCCCGAAGCCTTCACCTCGTCTATCACCGCCTGCGGAGTCATCGCCAGGGCTTTGCGCAAGGCCTCGTAGCCGCCATACTCTGCCAGCGTGGTCAGGCGGCCCCTGCCGCAGCGCGCGGTCAGCAAACGGTCAGTACCATATATCAGCGAGCGGGGGCGCAGTTCCCCCTCGCCCACCGTCCAGCGCCCATCGTCAACGGTCAACACCGCCGGGGCCAGGTCGCACATGCCCAGGCAGGGCGCGGATTCGATAGTGGAAGCACCCTCCGGCGTGGTTTGCCCAGGCCGAATTCCTTTTTCGGCGCAGAGTCCATTTAAGATGTCTTCCCCGCCCTTCAACGCGCAAGCCGCATCTGTGCATACTCGCGTAATTCGCCGACCAACCGGCTCGTTATAAAACAGGCTGTAAAACTCGATGACGCCATGCGCATCGGCCAGCGGCACCTTCAGCAACTGGGCAACCTCGGTAACGGCCTCCGGCGGCAGCCAGCCATACAGCCGCTGCGCAGCGTGCAAAGCCGGTAACAGGCCCGAACGTCCCAGCGGGAGATAGGGAGCAAGCGCATTTCGCAACGCGGGTAAATCAATTTCAGACATAAGCTCTCCAATTGTCAAAAGTATAGCGCAAATCACAAAGATTTCGACAAATTCATGCACATTCGGCCCAAATTACGCTATACTTTTTTTATGCCCGCCGATTTGCTCTCCCAGACCCTGTTTGGACAATACCGCGCCGAAGCCTTTGCCACCTCCACCCCGCAGGGTGAACTCTACCGCGCCTGGGACTTGCGCAGCAGCCGCCACATTGGGCTTACACTCTTGCCGCTCGAAACGATTGGCAGCCCCGAAGCCTTCAAACAATTGGATGCCCGCGCCGAGCCGCTCAAAAAACTGCGCCACCCCGGCCTGCTCACCTTCTATGGTCTGGCCCAAGACGAAAAAAACACCTGCCTGCTCGAAGCCTGGGTAGATGGCCCCAGCCTGCGCGATGTCTTGCTCTCCAGCCCTGGCCAGCCGCTTGGCGTGCCAGAAATACTCACCTACGCCAAAGCACTCGCCGCCGCGCTCGGCTGCCTGCATGACCAGGGCTTCGTTCACGCCGGCTTATGCCCAGAGCGCATCCACATTAACCAGGATGGGCGCATCCAGGTCAGTGGGTTGGGCAGCGCCCGGCGTAGCGGAGAAGTAGATTTTCAGCCCGCCCGCCACCCTTATGCCGCGCCCGAACAAGTGCGAGCCTCCCGGCTCTCGCCCGCCGCCGACATTTACGCCCTGGCTGCCATCCTGTTTGAACTGCTCACCGGCCAGCCGCCTGCCGACGAGCTCACCAGCCCGCGCAAACTCAACCCAGAAATCCCCGATTTCCTCGCCCGCCTGGTCTTACAAGGCTTATCCAAACGGCCAATGGATAGATTTAGCAGCCCCGAGGAATTTTTTTTGACCCTGTGTATGGCCGCCGGGCTGCCAGCCGAATCCATCGCGGAGCGCGCCGCGCGCGAACAGACTCCCGTTACCGGGCATCTCCTGCGCACCTGGCATTACCTCCCGCCCCCCCTCGAAGTCGTCAGCGCGCCGATTCCCTTGCGCCCGCTCGAAAAGATACTCACCGCCTCGGGCGCGCCCCCGCGCCGAAAAATAGAATTCACCCGCTTCATCCGCCCAGCCCTGATTATTCTCCTGCTGGCCGGGGCCGCATACGCCCTGTGGCTGGTGCAGCCCCAAATGCCAGCCATCACAGTTCCATCGCAACCTACCACCCTCGACTCGCCCGCCGCGAGCACCCTGCCCACCGCAGCCCCCATGTTGACCCTGCCCCCGGCCCCCACCGGCGAAACAAGCGAAACGCATGGTGGAAGCATCGTCTTCACCTGCTCACGCGGCGATTTCAACCAGGTCTGCATGGTTCGCGCCGACGGCCAAAACCTGCAACTGCTCACCAATACCACCTTCTCGCACAACTACTACCCCGCCTTCGCCCCTGGTGGGCAGATGGTCGTCTTCGCCTCCAACCGCAACGGCACATTCGACCTGTACCTGCTCATTTTGGAGAGCGGCAACCTGTCACGACTAACCAACCGCATCGGGAACGTCCTCTCGCCCAGTTTTTCTCCCGACGGGCAGAAAGTTGTCTTTGCCAACCGCGCCGGTGAAGGCCCAACCTCTATTTGGGTGATAGATAAAGGCGGCGCCAACCCCAAACTGCTCTACCCCGCTCTCAACAACGTTGTCGCCGTTGCCTGGTCGCCAGAGGGCGGCACAATCGCCTACGCCATGTCGGTTGACCAGCCCAACGAATACCAAATCTTTTTAATGGATGCCGATGGGCGCAACCATCGCCGCATTAGCCAGGGCTTGCTGGGCATTGGCGGCTCGCTCGCCTGGTCGCCCGATAGTCTCTACCTGCTTATCTTTGCTGGCCCCCCTGGTGATAAAGACATCTACCGCATCGAAGTTGCCACCGGCAACTACCTGCGCCTCACCTCCGGCGGCGGCAACACCGCCGCCAGCTACTCTCCCGATGGAAACCAAATCGTCTTCAACTCACTTCGCAACGACGAGCAAGCAGATTTATACATTATGAATGCCGACGGCTCTAACCTGCGCCAACTCACCACCCACCCCGAACCCGATTGGCAGCCCAGGTGGGAAAAGTAACCTGGAATAGATTACAATCCTCGCATGTTGAAAACTCGCCTGGATATTTTGCTTGTTGAACGCGGGCTGGCCGAAAGCCGCGCCAAGGCGCAGGCCATCATTATGGCCGGCCAGGCGCGGGTGAATGGTCAGGTAGTGGATAAAGCCTCGGCAGCCTTTGAAGAATCCGTTATTTTGACGGTCGATTCTGGCCCGCGTTTTGTCTCGCGCGGCGGGGAAAAACTGCTGGGCGCGCTGCAAGCGTTTCCCGTTCGAGTGGACGGAGTCATCGCTGTAGATGTTGGCGCTTCCACCGGCGGATTCACCGATTGCCTGCTGCAACATGGCGCGGCCAGGGTCTATGCCATAGATGTAGGTAAGGGGATTTTGCACTGGAAATTGCGCAACGACCCGCGCGTGGTGGTGATGGAAGAAACCAACGCCCGCTATATGACTTCGCTGCCAGAGCCGGTTCAGTTGACCGTGTGCGATGCCTCGTTTATTTCACTGAAGATTTTGTTGCCCGTTATGCGCGGGTGGTTTGGGCAGGCAACAGAAGAAAAAACTGACCTGATAGCACTCATCAAGCCCCAGTTCGAGGCCGGGAGGAAGGACACTGCCAGGGGTGAGGGCGTCATTCGTGACCCGGCAGTGCATCGACGCGTGCTGCGCGAGGTGCTGGGTTTTGCAGTCGAAACGGGATTCGGAATCAGGGGGCTGGCGCAGTCGCCGTTGATGGGGCCAAAGGGCAACGCTGAATTTCTGGCCTGGCTGGGCCTGAATCCAAACAGCGCAGACCTTGCCGCGCTGATGGATGAAGTGATTGGTTAGGGGGTGGGGTCGTCTTCAACGAGGACGGGTTTGCGTGATTCGGCCAGAATGTCATCTACTGTCATTGGCGCGCCAGGTTTGGCCGGGTGGTAGTGGACATGCACCCGGCTGACATTGGATAACCCCTGACAGACCAGCGATTCGACCTGATGAGCAATGCAGTTGCCTTCGCGCACGCTTAGGTTCCCATCTATGCCAATGGTCAGGTTGATGACGATATGCGGGCCAAAACGGTGCGCTTGCATTTCTTCTAATTGCAAAACGTTGGGAATGTTTTTGAGAAGTTGGCTGGTTTGTTGGGCCAACTCTCGGCTGGGGACGGTGTCCATCAAATCAACCGAGGTTTCGCGTAAGATGTAAATTCCGGTGCGCAGGATGAGCAAGGCGACGAGCGCGCCGGCCAGCGGGTCAATCCAGGGCAGCCCGCGCTGTCCGAGGAAAATGCCAATCGATGCGGCAGATGCCGAAAACAGGTCGTTGCGATGGTCGTAGGCCATTGCGTCTACAACGGGGTTTTTGGTTTCGCGGCCTAGCCTGCGGATGTAAATCGTCAGGAATATTTTGATGACGACCGTCAGGAGCGCAATCCACAGGGCAATATCCAGCGCTCCTTGCGAGGTGACGCTGCCGCTGAGAATATCCCAAATTTTGTCAATCGCATCCCAAAAAACGGCTACGGCGGTTGTGACGATGAATGAACCGACGATAAGCGCGGCGATGCTTTCAAGCTGGCGGTGGCCGTAGGGGTGTTCGTCATCGGCTGGTTTGTTTGCCATGCGGACGAAGATGCTGGCTACCACATAGTAGGCCACGTCGGATGTGGAGTTGATGCCTTCGGCCAGGAGTGCCGGGCTATGCCCGAGGATGCCAAAGGTGGTTTTGAGCGCTGCCAACCCGATGTTGATTCCTAGCCCCAGGTTGATAGCCAGCAGGCTTTTTTTATCTCTTTCGTGTGACATTTTCTGATTGTATCGCAATCTTTTTTGTTGGGAATGGACAAAACTCATGTTTTATTGCGGCGATTCGCTGCCCAGCGCGGAAAACCATCAATTTGTGCTAGAATTCTCGTAGCTGCTCAACTTGGTAGCCTTTTTGCATAATCCGGCGGGACGCTACGCAGTCCCTGCCTCATAGCATGGAAGTCGGCTTCAGCCCGCCGAAACAGGCAGAAAAGCCACCAGCCTGAGCAGTTACGAATTCTCTGCGAAACTGTCTCCGGTTATGCTGCGATGGGTCGCCCCTGCGGGTTTTTCCGTATTAAAAACGGCCGAGGCGCAATTGTCATGTTTTCAACAGAAATGAGTCTCTATGAATTGCCCCAGGTGTTTTGCCACGCTGACAAAAAAATATTACAAAGGCATGATGGAGGTGGATTACTGCCCCCATTGCCGAGGGATGTGGCTCGACTTTCACGAACTTGACCAGTTGGAAGATGTGGCCTTTGACCAGGACCATTACAAAGGCTCATTGATTCACCGTGAATGCCTGGTGGAGTGCAAGTGCCCGGCTTGCGAATTGCCCATGCAGGAATTCCAGTATCGGCTCTATGACCTGAAACTGGATTTTTGCCCCCAAAAACACGGTTTCTGGCTCGATTCGGGCGAGGATAAACATGTGCTGGATGTCATGCGCAAGCGCAAAGGCGAAATCCGCCGCAAGTCTGAGGCCGAGGCAGAGTGGAAGAAGGTGCTGAAGGGGTTGCACGAATTTTTCAGGCAGGAAATGTAGCAACTACACCTCCCGCCAGTAATCCCCTCCGCCGCCTTCGCGCTGCATCAGCTTGCTGCCGACCAGTTCTCGGCGCAGGGTAGCAGTGTCGTCGTGGAAACGTGACAGGATTTCGTTGACCTGCTTCTCACTATAGCGGGTTCCCGGCTCGAAAGCTTTAGCGATGTGTCGTAAAACAGCCTCCAACTTTTTGCGCTGAGCCGGGATGGTTTTCAAGCGTCCGCTGGGACTGGTGAAATCGTTTATGACTTTGTGGTCGTAGGCGTCCAGGTCAACATCGGCGGTGACCGCAGATATCTGCTCACTGGAGAAAATGCGCCGGGTGGTGTCATCGAGCGCCGATTTTTCAAGAGAATACATGTTGTAATAACTCTCGGCGCGGGCGCTGACCAGCCCTACTTCGCTCAGCCGCGCCAGGTGATGGGAAATGGTCGAAGGTTTGAGATTAAGCAGGGTGGCCAGTTGTTCCACGCTGTAAGGCTGTTGGGCCAGCAACCCCACGATTTTCAGACGGCTTGAATCAGCCAGGGCTTTGAAAATGGCGACGAGTTCGGGGTTTTGGGTCATTCTGCCTCCGGTTCAGGCCGCCAGTATTGCGAGCCGTCACTTTTACGCTCCAACATGCCCCGGTCGACCAGGTATCGGCGCAATGCAGCCGTATCAATGTGGAAACGGCTCGTAAGCATGTTGACTTCTTTTTCAGTGTAAATCACGCCGGGTGTGAAAGCCTCCACCACATAATCGAGGATGATTTGCAGCTTGGCGGGCTGGGAGGGAACCTGCTTCAGCGAGCCATCCGCATTGAGATGGGCCTTCAGCACCTTGCGACGCTGTTCGCTTAAGTCTGGGGCGGGCGTATAAGATTCGCGTGTCTGTCCCTCAAACTGACGGCGCGCCAGGGCATCCACGCCATCTGGGTTCAGGATGTACAGGTCGTTTTCCTTGCGCGCTACGCCGAGATATTCAAAAAATGACAGATGGTTGAAAACATCTCGGAACGGCAGGTTCAGGCTTTCGGCCAATTCCTTGATGGTTGCGCCCTGGCGCGTGGCGAGCGCGCCGACAATCCGCAGCCGGTCGGCGTGGGAGAGGGCTTTTACAAAGTCGAGCATTTCGTTTTTCATAGCGCCTTCTTTTGTCAATTTAATTCGATAATCATATAATTAATTTTATATAAATCTGTTGATTTGTCAAGGGGGTGCTGCAAAACGGTAGGGACGAACCGTCATGCGCGAAAAATCATCCATTTGTGCCTGGATACTTTGCAAAAAGCATCTTGTTGTGCCCTGGGCGGTTCGCCCCTACACTGCGTCACGTTAAAAACGGTAGAGCCGCAGTTATTATTGATTTCGCCGATACTGTGTGCTAATATAGTTTTAATGATTTGTCGCCCATAACTTAGTGGGGGTATAGGGTAATCGCATTTGGGTTTTGCGGCATCATTTCGGCGGGCTGACCCCCTAGCGAGGGCAAGCGCCCTGCCTCATGGCAAAAAAAGCCCTGCGGCCTCTAACAGTCGGCCTTTGGCCGACTTCCATGCGCTGAAGCAGGGGTTTACCCCGCCGAATCTGGCAGAGAAAACCTCAAATGCGATTGCCCTATAGTGGGGTATTTTTCGCCAGGCAAGATTTTTTCTGGCAAGAATGGCCCTCTTGTACTCTAAAATGGAAAATTGGGCTTTTCGGTTTTTGGCGGGTCACCCTGCGGGGTTTTCCCGTTCAAAACGGAGAACTGAAGAATGTAAGCCGCTGCGTTTTTCCTGAAATCGAGATGAAAGATATTTTTGCGGTTCGCGTTCGGGATAAATTCTTGCTCTATGCTCCTTTGCATTCTTTGATTGCGCTGGTTAATCAACCTGCTTTCCAAGAAATACGCACTGGTTTACAATCTTTTATGCCTGTTTCGGGGGTTGCGCGCCCGCTTGTTGAACAATTGAGATTGGAAGGTCAATCTATCCCCACTAACCGGCGCGGGCCATTAACCCAACCATTGTTTTTGGGGATTATCCCAACCCGGGGTTGTAACCTGGCGTGCCGTTATTGCGATTTTGTCGTTGCATCGGAACACCCCCCTGTGATGAGCCTGGGGCTGGCGCGTCAGGCGGTTGATAACTATATGCAGTTATTGCGCGACTCTGGTCATTCGGGCGCGGCAGTGCATTTCTTTGGCGGGGAACCTTTTTTTGCCAGGGAAGTTGTGCATTTTATTGTGGAATATGCCGCGCTGCGCGCGGCAGAGGCCGGTATGCGCGTCCATTTCGAGGCCATTACAAACGGCATCTTCAATCAGGCAGATTGCGAATGGATTGCTGACCGTTTTGAAACCATCGTTTTATCGTTAGATGGCCCGGCTGAAATTCAAGATTTCCATCGCCCGGCGCTGAATGGCCGCAGCACATTTCCTATCATTTTCCGTAATGCAAAAATCTTTTCCAAGAGCGGGGCAGAGCTGATTATCCGTGTTTGCGTCACGCATCAAACGGTTGACCGCATGGCAGAAATTGCGGAGTGGATTGGGGCAGAGTTCCAGCCTGGCGCGGTCTGTTTTGAAACGCTCACTCCATCCCTGCGCTCCAATGCCGCAGGGATGCTGCCTCCATCTCCCTGGAAATTTGGTTTGAACTTTGTCAAGTCGGCTCAAATTCTTGAAACATGGGGCATTAAAACAATGCTCTCTACATCCAGCCCACAAATGATTAACCAGGCCAGTTTTTGCCCGGTGGGTAAAGATGCTTTGATTGTTTCTCCCGATGGCGCGGTGGCCGCCTGTTACCTTTTGCGCGAGGATTGGAAAAGGAACGGTTTGGATTTGCGCTTCGGGCAAGTCACTCCGAATGGATTTGCGATTGATACCCAAGCCCTGGAACGCATAAGGGCTTTGAGCGTGCATACAAAGCCCTTATGCGCCAACTGCCTCTGCCGTTACGATTGCGCTGGAGGCTGCCATGTGAACCATGATACATCGGTGGCGGCTGGAGGGTATGACAACCTTTGCGCGCAAACCCGCCTGGTAACAATTGCCAACCTGCTGACGCAGATTAAACAAACTTCATTGGTTGACGAATGGCTGGCCGATGAGATGGCTGTTAAAGCATCCATTATGCAGGCATCGGATCGGTTGCCAGATACCGAACCCTGATTATGAACCCAACTGAATCATGTTTGCTTGCCGTTAAAAATCCTTCCAGCGTATTTTGGGTTAAAGACGCCGGCTATATTCTGGTCGTGGATGAGCAGCGGCAAATGGCTTATCGGTTAATCGGCGATGAAGCAGCGGTATGGGGCTGGTTTCAACTGTCTTATCCTTGCTCTAAAATTACGCAAATGCTCTCGGCAATGCAAGGTTCGTCTTTCGATAACGCCGAACAGCGCCTTGCTGAGATTATCCAAACATGGGTTCAGGCTGGCCTGCTTCAGCCTGTGTAAGGCCGAGTTCCAAAATGACAAACCTGGTGCTGACGAATGTGTGTGACATGAAATGCGCCTATTGCTTTGCCCAAGATTACCTGGGCGGGGCGGTTGGGCAGCCTGGCGCACATTTTATTTCACTGGCCGGCTTTGAAGAACGGTTGGATTTTTTATCTCGCTCTGGCATCAACGAAATCCGCCTGATTGGGGGTGAGCCAACCCTGCATCCTCAGTTTGCTGACCTGATAGCGATTGCTCGAAAACGCAGCCAAACAATCGTCATCTTTTCGCATGGCATGATTACTGCCCGCGCCCTCGAATGTCTTTGCGCATTACCCGTCGAACAGTGCTGCGTGCTTATAAATATGAATGCGACGCGCTTTGCAGGGGCCGCAAGCGCCAAAGAGCAGGAATCTCGCCGCGCAGCCCTGCGCCGGTTGGGGATGCGCGCCATGTTGGGCTTCAATATTTTTACGCCGAATTTCAGCCTCGATAGTTTGCTGCCCATTGTCGCAGAGACCGGTTGCAGCCGGAGAATCCGGCTTGGGTTGGCGCACCCGGCTTTATCTGGTCAGAATGTTTTTATCCACCCCAAACAGTATCCTTTCATTGGCGAAAAAATTGCCAGGTTTTCCCCAAAAGCTGCGCGAATGGGGGTTAAATTGGAATTTGATTGCGGCTTTGTGCGCTGCATGTTCTCAAAGCAAGAAATCGAAGCCTTGGAAAGTGCAAATGTCGAATTTGGATGGCACTGCAACCCCATTTTGGATATTGACCTGGATGGGCAGGCTTTTCATTGTTTCCCACTCGCCGATAAAGTAAGAGCGCCAACCTTGATAGATTCGACCGCCGCGAATTTGAGAATCCAGATGATGGAACAGGTTTCCCTTTATCGCCTGGCGGGAATTTACAAGGAATGCTCGACCTGCCATTTCAAACAATCCAACGAATGCACAGGCGGCTGCCTGGCAAACACCATGAGACGTTTCAGGCCGGCCTCGTTTTGTGCCAGCGTACCTGCTCGCTTTTTGTATTCACCAGCCTTGAGCGAAGGCTGATTATTTGCATCAGAAAGGAGATTGCGCGCGCGATTTCTTCGCTCGATTGCTGCGCGCAAAAAATATGGAAGAAACAACCCCAACCAAACTGCCCGAACCAGAAAGTGATTCAGAAAATACGCCCCAGGTCTATGCCGTCAGTAAGAAAGAGGGCGCTCCAAAGCTTACGCGCCGCGAATTTTTGGAGGTGGCTGCCATAACCGCCGCTTCGGTGGCGCTCGCCGGCTGCGGTTCCGAAGAATTAGCCATCTTCCCAACCGATACGCCCACGCCATCAAATACGCCAGAGCCAACCAATACATCCACTCCTACCCCAACTAAAACCAAAACGCCGACCCCGCCCCCAACGGCGACTAAGACATCAACATATACCCCTACGCCTATTCCGGTTGCGGTTGTGAGAAGTTCGGCAAATGTGCGTTTTGGCCCCAGCACCAGTTCCAGGGCTGTGGGCGCGTTAGCGGCTGGAGACAAGGTCAATGTTTTAGGCCGTAACGATGACGGCACCTGGTTTCGTGTCCAAAAACCTGGCGGCATAAGCGGCTGGATTAAGGCCACGCTTGTTGACCTGATAGACAACCAGGTTGCAGATTTGCGCGTCGTTACCCCACTGCCTACGGCCACAAACCTGCCTGGCAGGGCTGGAAAGACCGCGCCCGGAGCAACGGGGATAGACTATACCTATAAGGATGAATTTGGCATCGTTCACACCCTCACGCTTCCCTGCGGTTCTCCGTTGCCTGCGGGCGCTGTGTGCGTTTGCAACTGCGTTACCGTGCCGGTTGCCTGTAGTTGCGACGCATACAAAGCCTGCACCTGTGACCAGGTTTGTACCTGTGATACCGTTTGTTCGTGCGTGGGAGCCGGGCATTATTGGTATCCTAATTGAGAACACCGGTTATGGATGTTTACACCATTCAAATCAGTGGCGCAGAAAACGCAAACAAGTTCATCATTTACCGTCCGCTCATTGGGCTGGCTTTTGTTGGGAACAAAGCCATGGCCGACCTGGCGCAATCTTTGGCAGCCGAAAACCCCGAAAAGGAACTTCACGGCGAAGCGGTTGATTTCCTCAACCAGATTGGCTTCTTCAACCCCGACCCGCCGCATCCCGTAGAAACGAGGGAAGATTTTAAGCCCACAATTGCGGTTCTGTTACTGACCAACCAATGCCAACTGCGTTGCACCTACTGCTACGCCGCCGCTGGAGAGTCGCATCCTCAGGTTCTTTCTGTCGAACTGGGTCAGGCTGCCATTGACCAGGCCAGCCAAAATGCGCAGCAGCTTGGGCAAGCGCATTTTGATGTCAGTTTTCACGGCGGCGGCGAGCCAACCCTGGCCTGGCAAACGCTCACCGCTTGTGTAAAATATGCCCGCCAAAAACCCCTGCCAGCCGCTATTACATTGACGTCCAATGGGGTTTGGCCGGAAAAAAAGCGCGAGTGGCTGCTCGAAAATTTGAACAGCCTTAGCCTTTCGATGGATGGCGGCCCACAAACCCAAAACCGAAATCGCCCGGCGGCTTCGGGCAGGGCTTCTTTTGACAAGGTGATGAAAACAATCGCAGCGCTTGACCAGCGCCGGTTTAATTACGGAATCCGCATGACTGCGATTGCCCCCTGGGATGATTTCCCGCGTGATGTACGTTTTTTATGCGAAGAAACGCAATGCCCATCCATGCAAGTAGAGCCGGCTTTTAATACCCAGCGCGGCGGCCACAACTGCCCCTCAGCCAGCGAAGCGCACGCCTTTGCCGATGCTTATTTGGAAGCAGCCGAAATTGCCGCGCAGCATGGGCGGCAGTTATCTTACTCTGGCGCGCGCATCGGCCAGGTGACAACGACGTTTTGCTCTGCTCCCTATCGCGCTCTGGTTGTCAATGCCCAGGGAAACCTGGTGGCCTGTTATGAAGTCGCCAGCGAAACGCATCCCCTGGCGCAGTTTTCTACTATTGGGCAGGTTGAACAGGGCATTCCAACTCTCCATGCGCCAGCCAGGAACCGTTTGCACGACAAAATATCGGAACGGCGCGCCTCTTGCCGCGATTGTTTCTGCTATTGGTCCTGCGCCGGCGATTGCTACAGCCGCGTCTTCTTGCCCGGTGATGGAGGCCATTTGCAGCGCAGCGCGCGCTGTGAACTGAACCGGTATCTGTTAGAAAGGTTGCTCCTCAACAAAATAGCCGAAGGCAACGGCCTTTGGTTCTCTGGCCGCCAGGATGCAGCCCTGGTAGAAAATACGGTTGGCAGCGAATTGCCCATTTTGTGACACCAAAAATCGGCCTATGACACAACGCGATGATACCCGTTACGCTTTCGAGCAGGTTCCACGCGGCCAACTGGCTTTCAAAGCCAACCGGCGCAAATTCCTGCCTTCGCTGCTGGTTGAAATCCAGGCTTTTAATAAAAAAGCGGATGGCGGCGCGGTCTTGAAACTGGCCGATTTGGGGAACTGCTCTGACGAGGAACTGGCTGGCATTATCCCTGTGATTGTGCCCGGCTGTGAAATCTCACTGATTAACGACTCTGTGTATGCCAGGCCGCCAGATGCCATCGAGCCTTTTGAATTATTCCCGGTGGGTACGCCTGCCCTGAAGGTGTTTAACCTTTTTAACGGCTTCAATACATTAGACGAAGCCTGCTACCAGCTTTTGCTGGAAACCGACTGGGAGATTCCCCGCGCCTTTGCCTATGTGCGGGGAGTTTTCCTTTGGCTGGTGCTGGCCGGCGTTTGCCGCCCGGCAGGATACTGAGCCTTGTCAGCCAGTCCCATTTTTCGGTTAGATGCATTCGGGCGCAGCCTGTTTTATACGCCGGGATATGTCGTTGCCGTAGAGAGTGCCCGCGCGAATGCTTTTGCAGCCACTCTGGATTCTGCTGCGGTGACTGGGCTCGCCGAGAAATTACGCCAACACGCTCGCCAGGCGCAAATCGCCTGGCAAGAACATCTTCGCCGCCCCTTTTACCCCCTTTGCCTGACCCTGTACCTGAACAACGAATGCAACCTGGCTTGCGGTTATTGTTATTCTGAATCAACGCCCCCTGGTCGAAGCGCGGCGCGCCTCGACCCTGCATCTGTTCGCGCCGCTGCCCGCCTGGTCGCTCGCAATTGCGCAGAGCAGAACCGGCCATTGATTGCGGTTTTTCATGGAGGCGGTGAGCCAACCCTTCACCAGCGCCAGGTTCAACTCTTTTTGAATATCATTGACCAGGCCGCCGCCGCCGATGGCATCCAGGCATTCAAATACATTGCCACCAATGGCGTCATGCCTGCCCAAAAAGCCGCCTGGATTGCCCGTCAATTCGACCTGGTTGGTCTTTCTTGCGATGGCCCCGCCGATATTCAACAGGTTAATCGTCCGCTGCGGAATGGGCAAACGAGTACCCATTTTGTTGAGCGCGCCGCCGAGATTTTTCATAAAGCGCGCCGGCCATTTCGGGTTCGCGTGACCATTCCACCCGATTCAATGCGCAGGCAAGCCGAAATTGCGAAGTATGTTTGCGACCAACTTCAACCAACGGAAATAGAAGTTGAACCGGTTTACCGGGGAGGGCGCAGCAGCCAAACCAGCATCTTTGCTGTTGAACAGGCCATTTTATTTGTGGATGAGTTTCTCAAAGCGCGCGAAATTGCCCGCCAGTATGGAATTCTCTGGCATACATCGGGCAGCCGCATGAATGAAATTCATGGCCCTTACTGCAATATTTTCCGTAATGTCCTTCATCTCACCCCTGGCGGGGTTGCCACAGCCTGCTTTAAGGCCGTTGACGCGCCCCAAGCGCATCAGCGTGGCGTTGTCATCGGAAACCTGAACCATGTGACAGGGGAGTTTGATATAGATAACGACCAGGTGATAAAGTTGCAGCAGGCAATGGAGCAGGAGCCGGCCCTCTGTTTGTCCTGTATCAACCGCTTTCACTGCGTTCGAAATTGCCCCGACCTCTGCCCGGTTGACCAATCAGCAGTTTTAGACGGTCTTACATTTCGCTGCCTGGCGCAGAAATTGCTGGCCGAAAAACTCCTGTTAGAGAGCGCGGCCTCTCTATCCACCGACAACTCAGATGGAATTTGTGGAAGAGATTTGGCCCACCAAGGATTTTTCTTATGAAAACCTGGATTATTCCATACAACGACCAGCCGCTTTCTTTTTGGGAAAGAGTGACAGACCGCTACGGTGAACATATCCGCTCGGTCTATTTCCCCATGCCGGGCGGCGAGATTGCTTCGGGGCGGCCACGCCAGGCTGAACAATTTATGGATGATTTTTTGCGTTATGCTCCGCTTGCCAAAAATGTGCTGATTAACCCGATTGTCTTACCCCAACCTGCCGCAGAAATTGCGCCTGCGTTGATAGAATCGCTCAGGCGGCTAAACAACGAGTTTGGAATTGCCCAGGTCACTGTCGCAAACCCGACCCTGGCGCGGCTTATCAAGCAAGCCTTGCCGGGTTACAAAGTAGCCGCTTCCATCCTGGTGGGGGTCTCGATGCCCGTCCAGACGTTGATGTTGCAGGAATTTGTAGATGTAATTGTGCCAGATAACCGCCTGCTGCGTGATTTGCGCGGGTTGCAGCGTCTCAGGCAGGGTTTTGGAGGCGAAATTTGCCTGATTGTCAACGAAGCCTGCCTGCCCTGCTGCCCATATCGCACCCAGCATTTTTATGAGATGGGGTATGGCTGTGCCGCGCCGCAATCGCTTTGCCAGCCTACGCTGGAAGATTATCCCTGGCTGCGCCTGACTAGCGGCTGGGTCTTGCCGCGCCACCTGGCATATTACAATGGCTTGTACGACTGCCTGAAACTGGCCGGACGGGTGACACTGCGCGAGCCGCAGCGTTATTTCGAGGTGCTGGATGCTTATATCTATCGGAAAGACATCCTCCCGCGCGACCTGGGCGGCGGCCCTGCTTCGGTGCTGGAAGCGATAGATATGCCTGATTCCTTGTACCAGAAAATTTTGCATTGCGAGAAAAATTGCCCAACCTGCTCCATTTGCCAGGATTATTACAACCACGCCGTCGCTGAAACGCTCCAGACCCAGGAGATGAGTCTCGATGAATAACCTGGGCAGCAACATCCCGGCCCCTTTGCAGGCCATTGCTGCGGCGGTAGACCGTTTTCAGGGAGTTCATTCCAACCAGGCCGAATTGGAAGTTCAGCGCGATGATTTCCTGGCGCAGTTAAAAGCGCGGGTTCCGGGTGCCCAAATCGAGGCAGGTGGCGAAATTGTTTATCTTGGAGAACTTTCTACCGGATGCAGGGCCTGCAAGGCGGGAACCTGGGATTGCATCTTTACAACCCTGCGCTGCAACTTGCAATGCGCATTTTGCTACAGCCCGCAAGCCTTGCCTGCCGATTTTTCTGGGTCAGCCTTCGGCTCTACCCCGGCGCAGGTTGCCGAAAATTACTCCAGAACATCTATTACAGGTATCAGCTTTTCGGGCGGCGAGCCATTTCTGGAGCCGCAAAAATTGCTCGACTGGGTTGCCAGGCTGAGGGAGCGCTTTCCAGAAAAATACACCTGGGTTTATACCAATGGGCTGCTGGCAAAGGCAGCCAGCCTGCGAGAACTTGGCGCGCTGGGGGTTGACGAAATTCGCTTTAATACCGCCGCGTCTGGGTATACCCAGCCTCTTGTCATGCGCAATATGACCCTGTCTGCCAGGTTTATTCCCAACGTGAGTGTAGAAATCCCGGCTATCCCCGAACATGCTCAAAAGTTGTTATCCAGCCTCGAAAAATGGGTTTCTTGTGGGGTCGCATTTCTCAACCTGCACGAGCTTTTATACGAACCAGGCACGCTTTCGGAGGTCATGCCTGGCGCTCGGCAGGCGCTATGTTTGGAAGATGGTCATCGGACGGAAGTAAACCCAGTCAGCCGCCATGTGACCCTGGCAGTGATGGAGGCGGTCTATGACAAAAAACTGCCCCTTTCGGTCAATGATTGCTCTTTGCAAGGAAAACTGCGTCAGGTTCAGGGGCGGCGGCGGAGTTTGATGCCCCTGACGAGAAGGCCAACCGAGCAATTGGCCGAGGGTGAAATGTTGGTCAGCTATTTTGCTTATCGCAATGAGCGCGAATATTGTTTTTGCCACCCTAACGCTGTTCCAGAATTTCGCGCCCTTCACCCAGATTATAAAATGGTCAGGGTAGCGCGAATCGCGCCGCTCTCGCTGCATAGCAAGGAGCAGTGGGTTTCTTGCGAAGATTTCGATGAAAATGAGCCAACAAATCTTTGAAGAATTGTTCCGAACCCCGCTGCCAGGGATTGACGCCAACGCCATCTGGCATGAGTGGACTGCGCTCCAGCCTGGTTACAACGTCAATGCCCGACGGCTGCCCCTGCCGGTGTGGGCCAGGCGCGGTTTGACGGATAACAGCCAGCAGGCCTGGGCCAAAGTTCAAGAGATTATTGGGCAAAGCGACACGACGAAAGCCTTTTGCATCTATCTTCACATTCCTTTTTGTTCTCGAAAATGCAGTTTTTGTGATTGCTACTCCTTTCGCCTGGCTAACCACAGAGCCGAACACACCGAAGCGTATGTGGATGCCCTGGTTCGAGAAATTCACCTTTGGGGCGGGCTTGAGAGACTTTCCCGACGACGGGTTTCGACTGTCCATTTGGGCGGTGGCACGCCAACCTTTCTGGGAGAATACGCCCTGCGGCGGCTCGTCCATGCCTTGCGTGACTGTTTCGATACCGACCAGCAGACCGAGTGGGCATTGGAAACCACTTCATCTGAACTGACCCCCGAAATGTTCAACCTGTTAGGTTCGCTCGGTTTTCGACGGCTGCATTTCGGCATCCAAAGCCTGAATGACCCGGTTCGCAGCCTGCTTCAGCGGCGCGAAAATGCCCAAACTGTGTTGGGTAAACTCTCGCAATCACTGGCGCTGGGTTGGGTGACCAGCGTGGATTTAATCTATGGCTTGCCAGGGCAGGCGCTTTTCGGTTTGTTGAATGATATTTCTATTTTGGCGCAGGTTGGGGTGGATGGTTTTTCGCTCTATGAACTGCAAAGCTCGCCGCATAATCGTCACTTTATTGAGCAACACGGTTTGTCGAACCGGGAACGCGCAAAAGATTACTTCTATTTACAGGCGGCATCGCAAATAATAGCATCATTGGGATATAAAAAAAGCCTGTTCAACCATTTTTCCCGCCCCAGGGATACCAATCTTTATTTTTCCTTCCCCGAAAGGGATGAAGACTGTCTGGCGTTGGGAACAATCGCCGATGGCGTTTTTAGCGGCTATCACTATCGCCACCCTGCATACAGCGCATATTGCCAGGGCGTGACGGATGTTTTGCCTGGGATGCAAGGAGGGGTCTCTCAGACAAAAGAAGAAAACCAACTGGCTCCACTGGATGTTGATGTGCTTTCTGGGCGGATTCGGCCTGCCCGGTTGTCGCAAATTTTAGGCCCTGAACGCAGCCGTCAACTCTTGCAGCGCTGGCAGGATTCATCGCTGATTTGTAACGACCCTCTTCAAAATGGGCAACGGCTTCTCACCAGCAGCGGCTCGTGGTTTGCGGGTGAGATGATGGCAGAATTGGCCGGGTAAGGCACAATTCAACAACGCAGAATGCATTCCGCTGCCAAAAATGGCATAAAGAACACATTCCGCACTGTAAATATTCTCAATTAGCCAATGCACCAGCCTGGGCAGGCGAGCGGCTTTGACCTTTATTCTGGATGCACCCCGGCCATGAGCAGGCCAACCCGCCCGCGCTCGGCGTCTTTGTTCACCAGGATGTCCATAACTTTTCCTTCAAACATGACCGCTACCCGGTCAGAGAGTGCCAGAACTTCGTCCAGGTCTTCTGAAATGAGCAGGATGGCTGCGCCTGCTTCGCGTTGTTTGAGCAGGTTCTTGTGGATAAATTCGATGGCGCCAATATCCACGCCTCGCGTGGGTTGGGCGGCGATTAATACCTTTGGAGTGCGTGATAGCTCACGCGCCAGCACCACTTTTTGAATGTTTCCGCCCGAAAGGTTGCCTGCTTGCGTATTGCGCGAAGGGGTTCTGATATCGAACAACTTAATCAGCTGGTCGGTTATTTCGCCAATGATTCGATGAATGAGCAACCCTTTACTTGAGTATGGTTTATGGTTATGGTCGCGCAGGATGACGTTTTCAGAAATGGAAAAATCGCTGACGATGCCATCGCGCATCCGTTCTTCGGGGATGTAAGCCATGCCAGTTTTTAACAATTCTCCCGGAAGTTTGCCCGTCATCTCCTGTCCATTGACGGCCACTTTGCCCTGGGTGGGTTTGCGCAAGCCGGTAATCACCTCGGCCAATTCAGACTGCCCGTTGCCCGAAACGCCAGCCACCCCCACAATTTCACCAGCCTGGACTTTCAAGTCAACGCCGCGCAAGGCCGGGGTGCCTCGCTCGCCGATGGCGTGAATATCTTGTAGTTCGAGACGCACTTCACCCAACTGGGGCGCAGAAGCGATTTTAGGCAGGACGATTTCATGTCCTACCATCATGCGCGCCAGGTCCAGTTTGGTGCAGCCAGCAACGGGGCAAGAATCTACCCGCCGCCCGTTGCGCAGCACTGTTACCCGGTCGCAGCTGGCGATGACTTCGTGCAGTTTATGGGAAATGAAGATGATGGAATGCTTTTCCTTTGTCATCTGGCGCATCGTGCCCATAAATTCGTCCACTTCCTGCGGAGTCAAGACAGCGGTTGGCTCGTCGAGGATGAACAAATCTGCGCCGCGATAGAGTGCCTTGAGAATCTCTACCCGTTGGCGCTGCCCAACTGCCAACTGCCAAATGTAGGCATCTGGGTCAACGTGCAGGCCATATTTGTCTGCCAGCTCCATCGTTCGTTTGGAGACGACATCCAGGTCAGTCAAAAATCCGCGAGAGGAGGGCAACCCTAGCGCGATGTTTTCTACTACTGTCAGGCTTTCTACCAGCATAAAATGTTGGTGAATCATGCCAATCCCCAGGTTAATGGCATCACTGGGAGATTTAATCCTGACTCGCTTGCCGTTAATTCTCACTTCCCCTTCATTTGGCTCGTACAGGCCATACAAGATTTTCATCAGGGTGCTTTTACCGGCGCCATTCTCGCCTAACAAGGCATGGACTTCGCCTTCCCTGACATCAAAGTCAACATTTGCATTTGCCAGGACGCCTGGAAACACTTTTGTAATATTAACCATCTCAAGATGTTCTATCTTTTGGCGGTTTGGGGCTGTGGTTTGATTGTCAGACATGCCAACTCCTGGAAGTCAAAATAAGAACTTGGGTAAACAAGCCATCCCATTTGCCCGGGAACCCGTTCACGGGCAAACGACAGGCCTTGTTTCAGGATATTTCTGGAGGCGGGGAATCCCCGCCTCCAGAAATAGCGTCGAACTACGGCAAGGCGTTGATGGAGCCGTCGACGATGCCCTTAACGGCGGCTTCGGCATCAGCCTTTACCGCGCCTAAATCTGAAAAGCCTTCGTTGTATTCCATGTAAAGGCCTTTGTTTTTGAGGGTGACGACCAGGGCTTCCCCGCCCAGCTGGCCTTTCTCAATCTTGCCCAGAATTTCACGAAGGACGACTTTCCAGTCGTAAATCTGGTTGGCGACGATGATGTTCGGGGCGAGTTTGGTCTGGCTGGACTGGGTTCCAATCCAGAGAACTTTGCCGCCCTGTTCATCAACGGCGGCAATCGCGCCGACCACCATTTGGCCGGTTCCAATCAGCACATCCGCCCCGGCAGCAATGTGGGCGTCAGCGGCTTCGCGGGCCAGGGCAACATCGCCAAACGAGCCGGTGAAGACCTTCAAGATTGTAATGCTCGGGTCAGTTTCGCGGACACCCTTCTCGAAGCCCTCGATGTAGAGTTTGGCGTCGCCAACATCAATCGGGCCGACGATACCGACAATCTTGCTCTTGGTGAGTTTGGCGGCCATTACGCCGTTGACGTACCCGCCCTCGTTGGAGGCGGCTTCGTAAGCATAGACATTTTTAATGCCATCATCTACAAAGGTGCGGTTGGTTGTGCCATGCGCAAAGGCGGTTTCGGGGAAGTCGGGCGCAATTTCTTGTAAGGAAGTGCCGTACTGTGAACCATGCGCAATCACCAGGTCGTAGCCCTGAGATGCGTAATCGCGAATTGCGGCGGCGGCGTTATCGACCTGGAACATGTTTTCAGAGTAGACGAACTCGAACTTTTCCGGGCCGCCCATTTCTGTCTGGATTCCAACCAGGGCGTCATAAATCGATTGGCTGAACGCCAGGTCAGAGATGGAACTGGGCATGATAACCGCAACTCGGAATGGCTTCGCGGGCACATCGGTGGGTTTGGGTTCTTCTGCGGCCTTGGTTGGCTCTGGAGCGGCAGGCTGGGCAGGTTCTTGGGCGGCGGGTTTGGCAGGTTCAGGCGTGGCAGCCGGGCCGCAAGCGGCCAAAGCCAGGGCCAGCAGAGTAACCAGCACCATCAGTTTTACAATCTTATTCATTTTCTTTTCTCCTTCGAAAGTGTTGAAAATTTAGGCGTTCGGTATTTTTGAGCAAGGCTGTGGGTAAACAGGGGCAGTAAAATCACCTCCTTTCGATGAAATCGTTTTTATTCGCGCACGAAAGGCTTGGTCAGCGCCGATGGGCTGCGTACCCGCCCGACTGTTAACACAAGCACAATGATTGTCAAGACGTAAGGCATCATAATCAAGAATTCAGATGGAATGGGGAAACGAAATACCTGCATGAAAATCTGCAACGCCATGACCATGCTGAAAAGAAGAGCCCCGAACATTACCCCAAACGGACGCCAGCCGCCAAAGTAAACCAGCGCGACGGCAATGAAACCCATTCCGGCGGTCATGTTCTCCTGGAACACGTTGAGATTGGCAATTGACAGGGCCGCGCCTGCGATGCCCGACATTACGCCTCCCATTGTCACCGTCAGATAGCGGATTTTTGCAACGCTGACCCCAAGCGTATCGGCTGCGTGTGGGTTTTCGCCCACTGCCTGGATTTTTAGTCCGAGCGTGGTTTTATATAAGATGAACCAGGCGACTGGCACAAGCAAGAATGCCAGGTAAGTCATGATGTTTTGGCGGAAGAAGATTTCTCCAATGATTGGAATATCTGATAAAAAGGGAATGCTCACGGGGTTGAAACCGGTGTTGATGACTTTGACCTCGCCAAGCAGGGTCTTAAAGAGCAGTTCGCTCATCCCACCACCGATGATGTAGAAACCAATTCCGCTAATGCCCTGAACCGCGCGCCATTTGACGCTCACAACGGCCATTGCCAGGCCCATCAATCCTCCGACCAGGATTGCGGCCAGCAGACCCAGCCAGGGATTCCCGGTTTGCAGGGTGAAGTAAAAGGACGTGAATGCGCCCATCAACATTTGACCTTCGACTCCCAGGTTCAAGACTCCGCTGCGCTGGCCGAACATTTCGCCGATGGCCGCAAAAATATAAGGGGATGCCAGACGGATGCCGGCGGTGAGAACCCCGATAATCACTGTGGCAGAGAAAATTTCGGAAATGTCCATGATTTATGACTCCTGCGCGCTTTCCTGGGTGGGTGGTGTTCCGGGCTTTGGATGGGATGTTTCACTGACAGCCGCCATCCGGCGTTTGCGCTCGCGCAATTCTTTCCAAATTGCGGCGCTGACGACGAAAACAACCACCATGCCGTTGAGGACGGTCACAAACGAAGATGGAACCTGCGTAAGGCGCTGCATTGCGTTGGCCCCAACCAGCAACGCCCCGAAGAAAAAGGAAGCCGGGATTGCGCCCAGTGGGTGTAACCCGCCAAACAGCGCGGTCACAATCCCATTGAAACCGGCGCCTCCGGTAAAGCCAGTTGGGGAGCCGTCTGTAATCATGCGATAGTTCAGACCATAAATCTGGATGGCGCCGGCCAGCCCGGCGAAGGCGCCGCTCAGCAAGAGCGCGACCACAATTTGCCTACGGACGCGAATCCCACCGTAGCGTGATGCGAACGGATTGAATCCCACCGCTCGGATGCGGTATCCCAGCGTGGTGTGGAACAGCAGGATGTAGACCACAACCGCCAGTACCAGCGCGATGATGACCCCGGCGTGTAAACGGGTCGGCGGTAGCAGGCGCGCCAGGTGATAGGCAGCATCCAGCCGGGCTGTTTCGGGAAGTTTTCCCAGCGCCTCAGCCTGCTTGGGGTCCATCATTGGCCCGCCCAGCAGGAAGTTCATCAACTGCACTGCGATAGCATTCATCATCACAGTGCTTAGGATTTCATTGACATTGAAATAGGCTTTTAGAATGCCCGGAATAGACCCCCATACTGCCCCTCCAAAGAAGCCGATAAACATTGCCGTTGGAAGGGCCAGCCAGCCGGGCCACTCCACCGCCAGGCCAAAAGCGACGGCCATCAATGCCCCGACAATCATCTGCCCTTCCGCGCCGATATTAATCACCTTGGCCCGGAAAGAGATACAGATTCCCAGGCCTATCAGCAACAATGGCACGGCTTTCACGGCGGTCTCGGCCAGGGCGTTTTGGTTTCCAAATGCTCCGTTGAGCATTGACCGGTAGGCTACCATTGGGTTCGTGCCCATGATGAGCAACATGCCTGCCCCAATTACAAAGGCTGCCAGGGCAGCCAAGATTGGCAGGAAACCATCCAGTCGTCTTGAGTTGATTATCTTTGTCAGGAAAATTTTCATCGCGCACCTATTTAAGTATGAGGGTGGATAACATAACGAGTTATGCGGCGGCGAACGATTGCGCTTCGCTGTTGCCAAGTTATGGGCGATACTAGCCTATCTCTACTTTAAGTCTGGAGGCATGGGAAAACTCCGGTTACTGAGCAGTTAATGGCTTACTTGTCTGACATCTTATACTGTAACATGTTTTTGTCATTTAGAGAATTGACAAATATCATTATTATAGGGCTTTTTTCTCTACAGAACATTTTCGGCTCTACCGTTTTTGGCGTGAAATCTTGTAAGGGCGAACCGTCATGCGCGAAAAATTACTCATTTGCGCCTGGATACCTGGCAAAAAGGCATCTTTTTATGCCCTGGGCGGTTCGCCCCTACCCTTAACGGTAGAACCACATTTTCAAAATGGACGCGGAGAAACGCTGAATACGCGGATTTTTAAAAAATTTTCCGCGTTGATCCGCGCTTGTCCGCGTCCTATGAGAATTTTACCCGGTAGAGAAAGGTGGGAAAGCGCAATTCTCATCAGAGGGTACTGCGCAACTGCTTCTATTGCATGGGCTTGATGATTGGCAGTGTGTGATGGAAAGTGGCTGTAAGCAAATTGTAACCCCGCGACTCAAATTGCCCGGCGCGCGCTTTGCAAAAATGAGATTTTTTATCTCTCGCTATCTGAAAGATTTTTCATGCCCGTTTTTATGGCTGGCACAGGTTTCGCTTTTTGAGAAGTTTTTCAGGTTCTTCGGTACCAGGTCCATATTCGCAAACCGCGCTCCAAGGTTGGTAGTGGGTTTGGAATTTATCGGCAAAGTAGATTTTGCCATCGCGCATGATGATGCGGTTGATGGCGACATCGGCGCCTTCGGCGGCCCAATCTACCTGTTTGGTTTCGCCTTCTTTGAGTTCATTGTTGACCTGGATGACAGGCGGCGAGGCCGGGACGACGTTGATGGGGCCGGTGGTGTCATAGGTTACTGTGCGGCCATCGGAGGTGGAATAAAACTTCCAGGTTAGCGTGCGCGCAGGGCCATTGAAATAGGTTTCCATCAGCAGCCAGTGAGGGCTGTCGTTGGTAAATTTGAAATCAACCAGCGGGAAGTAAACTGTTGCATCCATGCCAGCCAGGAGCCGGTCAATGCTGCCATTGGCACGTTGTTCGTAATAACTGACGCGATAGGCGTGCGCTGCACGCTCGTTGATGGGGAACCCGCCAAAAAAGGCTGCCCGGAACAGGGTCGTGCTGACCTGGCAGACGCCGCCGCCGACACCTTTGATGGTGCGCCCTCCGTAGATGATGAGTGCTTCGGCGTAGCCGTTATCGAGGCTGATGTCGCCCAGGTATTTGCCCATCGAGAATGTTTCGCCGGGGGCAACCAAAACACCGTGAAAGTTGGCCGAAGCCGCTTGGATGTTTTGCAGGCGAGGCGCGCTGGAGCCGTAAAAATAGGTGGTTTGGGCGCTGACCAGTTGGGTAATTCCCAGTTGTGCGGCGGTTGCGCTATCGGTCACTTGGGGTTCGGTTACATTCAGGCGCAGGGAGGCTGCCCCCTGCCCGGCGGCAATGGCAGCGTCAATTTCATCCAGCGTGCCAGAGAAATCGAGTTTATAGCCAATGGTGGCTGGGCGAATCAGTTCAATCTGAGAAGTTTCTTCACTGAAAATGAATCGGGCGTTTTCTTCGGCGCGGTCGGTTTGCCGGGCGATGTTTTCGATGTAGGGTTTTAACATGCCTCGGTCAGGTTGGATGACATATTGGGCGTTCCCGGCGGCATCGCGGATGCGTCCCACGCGCAGCATGGGGGCCAGTTCCGCTGGCTGAATTTGCCAGGGACCAGGGTCGCCTGCGCGTACTTCAGGGATGGAGAGCGTGAACGGCGCAGAGAGCAGGCGGCGGGCCGATTCGGCCTGGGGCGCGGCATCTAACACTTCGGGGGCCTGCTCTTGGATGACGAGGGAAACCTCCCCGTCACGGAAGGATTGCATCTGGACAGTGATGTAGACCAGGGTAGCATCCACATTCAGGCGGCGGCCAACCTGGCCCGGCGAGGTGGATATGTTCAGGCTATCAATGGACAGGCTGGCTTCACGAACCGGTTTGTCAATTTGCGCGGCCAGGTTTTGCAGGTAGGAATGCGCCAGGCGTTGGTCGAGGACGACTACGGGGGGAATATCCACCCCAACCTGCGAGGCATTCCACTGCGCGTCTAGCATTGAGAAAATACTCCCCTTGCGTCCCGTATCGAAGGCTGCCTGGGCGCTGGCGACTGGGTCGAATACCATCCCCAGGCGAACCGGGGATTCAATCCATACGTTTTCACCATCCCTTAGCACGATGCGCCCGCTGACGGGGTAAGTCAGCGCAGTTTGCAATTTTACTGCGGCTTCAACCGGTTTCATGCCTGCAACATCTATCCCGGCCACTGACATGCCGGGGAAAATTCGTCCGGCGTAAGTCATGCGATAGCCAATGGTGATGAGGAACATGGCGATGAAGAACACGGAGATGCCGCCCATGAGCACCAGCAGGAACTGAAGGATGACCGTCTCAAAACTGCGGCGGTCGCGGCGTTGGCGCACAAAGCGGATGGGAGCTGTATCGGCCTTGTCGGCAGGCGGGCGGGGAGTCGTGTATTGGCTCATTTTTGCTTACCGCTAAAGTTGATTTTTGGCAGCAACATAGGCGTCCTGGTTTTGTAGGCGGCGTATTCAGGAAATTCGCGGAGCATTCGCCGCTCCTCGAAATAAGCTCCAATGATGAAATACAGACTGAACACAACCCACAACGCGATGCGGTTGACGGTCATGTCGGGCCAGGCCCACAGGAAAGTCAATCCAGCCGTATAGAGCGGGTGGCGGACATAAGCATACAGGCCGTCGGTGACGAGTTTGGGGGGCGTTCCGGGTTCCAGCCCGGCCAGTTGGGTCAGCCCGGCGAACTCGAAGGGCCCGGTCTGCATCACCCCGGCCACCAGCGCAAAAAAGGCCGCGCCCTGGATGAGTACAGAAATGTAAACCCAGGGTTCGGGAATCGTGTAGAGCGGCTGGTCGGGAAAAGTGAAAAGCATCAGCAATACCGGGAAAATGCTGGCAACAGAGAAGACGTTGTAAGAAAAGCGGTACAACCGGTCGGAGGCCGGGCCAAAAAAACGGCGCGCGGCGTCTTTGACAGCGCGCGAAGCCAGGATGGAGTGGATTACACCCCATAAGATAGACGCGATGACAAGGTAGAGAGTTCCCATAATCAGTAATCAGTGAGCAGTGAACAGTAATCAGTGAACAGTAATCACTGATTACTGTTCACTGAAACGCCGGAATTTGGTGCATTTGACCGTCGGCATGCATGATGTAGAAGGGCATCCAGGCTACGCCAAAATGGTCAATGAAGATGTCGGCTTTTTTGGGCGAAACCGAAATTTCTGTGACCTGGTTGACGACTGCCGCCCAGCGGTCGTTGATGTCTTGCTCAATTTCTGAGCGGCGGCGTTCCAGTTCGGCAATTTGGGTTTTGAACTGCTGGATGGCATCGACAGACTCATCCACCTCGGCTTTCGACTGCTGGGTGAGCCGGTTTTTGGCAATTTGCGAGGTGATGCTGCGTTTGCGCCCCAGGCCAAACACGCTGGCGCCCATTTCGAGCAGGCTGCCAGTTTCCTCGCGCTTACGTTGCTCATATTCGACCTGGTCGCGGGCCAGTTCGCGCTCCTCGCGCGTCAGTCGGTCTTTGAGAGTTGCCAATTGCCGGTCGAGGGGGGCAGTCAGGCGGTTGAGTTCTTTGTCGCGGGCGCTACGCGCGGCTTCGGCGCAGGCGGCGCGGAACGCGGCGGCGCTGACATCTGGCCCGGCATAGACCTTGAGGGCTTCATTGGCGCGGGCGGTCACGGATGTAGTGCGATAGACCCAATCGACGAAGTCTTTTTGCAGGCTGGCAAGCAGTTTTGGGTCGGTTAAAGCGGCGGGCAGCATTTCGAAGCGTGAACCGGGCTGGGGCTGGGTTTCGATGCGGTGAAGCGGCAAATCGGAGCGGGTATAGGCATCCCAACGCACTAGGCCGCGTTTGTCCAGGTCATGTATCAGGGAGGCGCGTCGGACAGTGGCATCTACGCCCAATTTGCGGTCGAACACCCGCGCATGTCCATCGGCCAGCAAGATGGCGCGGTAGAGCAAGCCCATCGGCTGGGCGTTGACGGGCAGGGTTTCTCCGGCGGCGCGCGCGGCTTCAGTCATTGAGCAGGTGACAGGCAGGAAATACTCTGAAACAGCAGCGGGGACGGCCGGCCGGGTGATGCTGCCCGGTAAATCGGATGCGGGAGGCGGGGCGGGAACTGCCAGGGGTGCGGATTCTGTCGATTTGGTGGAAACCGGCTGGAGACGGGCAAAATCGGGCGCGGCTGAAGCGCGGTTCCCGGCTGCGGGCGCGGAGTCCAGGCTAAAAGAGACAGGAACACCCGGCGCGGATTCCGTATTATTCACCCTTGCCAGGCGATTGAGGGCCGGAATCTGCGAGCGGGTGAGCGGCCCGGGCAAAAAGTTCATGGCCCAGCGAGTTTGAAACAAGACGGGCTGTTTTTGGTGGATGTTGTGCAGCAAAAAAACGCGCTTGCCTAGCGCGGAGATGATTTTGTTGTAGGCCGAGCGGTCGAGTTCGGCGGTTGCGCCTTGCAGGCCGTCGAG
>CAYLZI010000012.1:0-27993 GCA_964388215.1 uncultured Anaerolinea sp. | reverse complement strand
TCATCCGCAAATCTTACCCGATCTTCACGCTTTGATCTGCGTAACATCAGTTACTTAATGCGCAGGGCCTTCTTAAAGTCATCAAACAGCCTCATCCCCTGCCCTTCCCCCGCCGGGGGAAGGGAGAAAAAGCCCCTCTCCCAATGGGAGAGGGGTTGGGGTGAGGGGAATTTAGCGACTTTAAGAAAGGCGTGACTTAATGCGTGAAACCACTTGACATGGAATACGCTTTCCTTAAAAACAGGCACGAATTCCTGCTGCTGATATTTCCTGGTCGGAAAATTTTCTCTGTATGAATCGCCTATGAAAAAGATTCTGAGTATTGCTCTGGTGGTTTTGCTGCTTTTGGCGGGAGGTGTCCTGTACATCTCATACTTCGCGGCTGATTCGCTGGTGCATTCCCCCCCGCGAGGCAGCGCTCGATAAGCCTGAAAACTATGCCTACAGTTATGAAAACGTGGTGTTTTATCCGCCCGATGACCCTTCGATTGCGCTGAAGGGTTGGTGCATCCCACCCGCGCCAGGCAAAAATGGCGCGACGATTATCTATGTGCATGGTTTTCAGGCTGAGCGTAGCTGGCTGCTCTCGCAAGCGCGTTTTATGGTTGATGCAGGCTATGGGGCTTTGATGTTCGACCTGCGCAATAGCGGCGAAAGCGGCGGCGATACATCCTACTTTTAGCGAGAAAGAATGGCGCGATGTCGAAGACGCGGTAAATTATCTCGCCACGCGCCCCGAAGTTGACATGCAGAAACTTGGCCTGATGGGACGTTCGCTGGGCGGCGCGGTGGCCATTCGCGCAGCCAGAATTGGGCGTGTTCAAATTTGTGATTGCCCAAAGCACATTCACCAATCTGGAAGATTTAATCAACGATGTTGTGCCGCTTTCAACCGGGCTGCCCTCCTTCCCCTTGCCCCGCTGATTGTTTTTTTGCCGCGCAAGAAACAGGCATCGCAGTCGAGAAGATTGATTCGGTTGCGCAACTCCATCGCCTGGGAGATACTCCCGTGATGGTCATTCACGGCACTCAGGATGAGTGGATTCCCTTTCAACAGGGGCAGGCGCTCTACGAGGCGGTTAAAGGCCGCAAGGTTTTTTATGCAGTTGAAGGCGCGCCGCACTACCCGCTGTTTGAATCGGACCCGGAGGGGCTGCCAAAGGCTTTGTTAGCATTTGTAGACGCCCACTTCAAATAGCCTGAATCTTGAAATCACGATTTTACAAATGAGCGGCTTTGTTTGCTACGGGCACGCATTCTGCAAATGCCCCTCGAAAGTCTCAGCAAAAAGATGCAGCCCCGAACCATCGCACCGGGCGCGGAAGAAGTAATAGGGCGTTTGGGCCGGGTAGGCCACTGCCTGTAGCGCGCTTAATGCCGGGCTGGCAATGGGGCCGGGCGGCAGGCCGTTAATCCGATAGGTGTTGTAAGGCGAATCAATCTGCAAATCCACCAGTGCCAGCGGCGATTTCCACCATGAGCCGGTGGCTGGGTTCAGGCCGATGGCATATTGCACGGTTGGGTCGGTTTCCAGGCGCATCCCCATTGCCAGGCGGTTCAGGAAAACCGAAGCGATAATTGGCTGTTCTTCGGCCTGTACCGCTTCGCGTTGGACGATGGAAGCCAGGGTCACGGCCTGGTACACGTTCAGCCCCTGCCGTTCGAAAGCCGCGCGCATCTCTGGCGAAAGCGCCAGGGCAAAATTGTTCATCAGTGTTTCGACCAGCCCACGCGCATCCAGGCCGCGCGGCAGGGTGTAAGCGCCGGGCAGCAAGAAACCCTCGGCAGTCGCCTCCGCTGGGAAGAAATCAAACCTGCGGGCAGGCCGCCGGGCCTCGCTCAGGAAGGCATCGGGGGCGATGTTGAAGCCTGAAGTGGGCAGGGCGGCCGCCACTTCCTCCAGCCGCCAGCCGGGCAGCACCACGAATTTGATTTGCGAGGGTGTGGCGTCTTGCAATTTTCGGGCAATTTGCGCGGGAGCCAGCGCCGGGCTGAGGGTAAATTCACCAGCCTGGATGCTCGTATCCAGCCCGGCATATACAAGATAAGCCACAAACGCCTCGGCATCGCCAATAAAACCTTCCTGCTCGAGCCGAATTGCCACCGCCGCTGCGCCCTCGCCAGGGTTGACCTTAAAGGGTATCTCTCCGGCGCGAGAATCGAGCGGGTGAGTCAGCGCCTGGCCGTGCCACAGCATCAGCGCGGCATATCGGAATCGCTGGAAGCCGCCCAGGTTCTCACCGGGTGGGCCGTAGGTTCGCGCCACATGATATGGAAAGAGTATAAGGGCCAGCCCCGCAATTGTCAGCAAAATGACAGGAACGGCAACGCACCCCAGCGGCAAGTACAAGTTACGTCGTCGTGGACGGCGAACGCTCATCGCTTCTCCTGTGAATCGAGATAGTCTTGCAACAACATCGCTGCCGCCCATTCGTCCAGGTGACCTGCGCGGCGTTTTTGGCGCGCTCCCGCTGCCAGCCGCGCGGCGCGCGCATCTTGGGTGGTCAGGCTTTCGTCGCGCAGTTCTACTGGCAGGCGGGTTTGCTCGCGTAGGGCCTCGGCAAAATTGATGGCGCTGCGCCCGGCCCGGTTGGGGTTGCCATCCTCATGATACGAAACGCCCACCAGGATGAGTCCCGCGCCCTCGGCCTCGGCGCGCGCCGCCACCTGGGCCGCATCAATCGCTTTTGCAACATGCCGAATGACGCCCAGCGGGCGCGCCAGCATGCCGGTCTCGTCGCTCAACGCCAGACCGATGTTTTTCTCGCCGTGGTCAACTGCCAGCACGCGCATCAGCCAATCACCTTAATTTGCATGGGAAGGAAAGGAAGCCAGGGCCACCAAACCGGGCGGATACGGATTTGGGGATGTTCTGACAGCCCGAACGCTTCCACAATCAGATTCCCCGCGCGCCTCGCTGTTTGGCCGGTGACGAGGGAACTGACCTGCCCCGATTCGATGGCCGCCTGCGCCTGGCGTTCAGCCCGTACCTGCCAGCGCGTGCCGCCGGGGGTTTCTATCAGCGGCGGGAGCGACTGCCAGGTCAGCGTGGCCGAAGAGGGCCGAGAACCGGCAGGCAGCGAGGCATCCAGCACCAGCACGGCCAGCGTCTCCAGGTCGGCGGCGCGGACGTAAGAGACACTAAATTCTGCCTTAAGCGCGAGCGAGAGTTTTTCGCCAGGTTGGCCTGGCGTGGGAAAGGTCGTCTCATCGAACACGCGCTCCAGTTGGAAGGTGGATGGCAAGAAAACATCTTTGCCTGTTACCTGAGCGGCAAAGCGGGCGCGCGCGCTACGTTCCAGGTCGGCCAGCAGGCGCGAGCGCAGGAACTCGAAATCGGCTTCGGTGGGCGTGGAGATGGTCTTATCGCTGCCGCCGGTGATAGGCTGAGGGTTGGTCACTTCAACCGACAGGCCGAGCGGCCCCTCGAAGGTGCTGACCGCCCCAGCCGGGACGTTTCCTCGTGAACCGGCCTCCGCTGCGCGGATGGAAACCTCGGCGGCGGCTTTTGTTCCGGCGGAGATTTTGGCTTCTTCAACGGTCACAAAGGCCACCGGCGGGGAGGAGCGGGTCAGTAAAACAGTTTGGGCAGGGATGGTGACTGCTGCGCGGGTCAGGTTGGTAAAACGGGCTATCCCGCGCGCGGTCTGGTCGGGGAGGGCCAGTTGCCCCGTCCCCAGGGCGGTTCCGCTGGTTTCCAGCGTTTGCGTCAGCCTTTGCATTGGAACCGCGCCAGAGAGTTGCGCCGCTTTTACATTGGGCGCGGCGCTGACGGAGATGACCACCCGCTGCGGCTGTTCGGGCGGGGTGATGCGAATTTCTGCCGAGGGGATAAAGACCAGCATAACCGCTAGAAGGGCCAGCGCGCCCAGGGCAAACATTCCCAGGCGCAGGAGGGGGTTATGTTTGGTATCGAGTGGGTCGGGTTGGCGCAAGTTCTCGCGGAGAGCGCGTAAATCGAGACGTGGGAATCGCCGCATCGGGCGCAAGTCGGCCTCGGGCCAGGGGGTTTTCTGGGCGTCCTTCACATTGCGAAAGCAGGGAATGCCTAACTCACGCGCCGTGGCGCGTATTTCGCCAGCCCGCGTTACCAGCCCCAACTGCGCGCCCAGCTCGGCAGCATGACGGCGTAAAAGCGCCAGGTCAAGCGGGCGGATGCCGACTTTCCCCTTTTTGGGCCATACCAGCAGCACGCGCGGCGTTTTGGCCCAATCCATCCGGTCGCGGATGGAGACCAGGTTGTCGTGGGGTTCGAGTTGCAGTAAGGTAGTTTTCATGTTTAGAAGAAAGTGGCTAAACTTGTAATCCAAGCAATACAGGTACTATAGCACAAACTGTATCGAATCTCTAATCATTTCGTTAAGCCAAAACAGGCGATTTGTGGATAAAATCAAACGTCATGGCCGACATCAAATCCCTGCCGCAGATTTTGTATGTAGAAGATAACGCCGATTCGCGCGCCCTGGTGCGCCGCCTGCTGGCGGGGGAGTTTGTTGTGCTGGAAGCGAGCGACCCATTAAACGGGATTGAACTGGCCCGCGATACCCAACCCGACCTGGTTCTGCTCGACATCAACCTGCCGGGCATGACCGGGGTCGATGTCGCCATCCGCTTAAGGAGCATTTTGCCCGCTCTAACGCCCATTGTGGCTGTTACTGCCGATATTACCGATGCAACCCGCTCGCGCGCCCTGGCGGCGGGTTTTACCGGCTTCCTGAACAAGCCTATCGACATCGACATCTTCGAGGAGCAGGTGCGCGCCTTCCTGGGCGGTAAGCGCGAGGTGCTGGCCGATGCCGAAAAACACCTGAGGGCCTACCAAAGCGAGGTGGTTGAAAGGTTAGAGACGCGCGTCCGTGAGTTGACCAACTCTCTAACCCGCAACACGCACCTGCAAAAACAAAACCAATTGATGATAGATGCGCTTACCCGCCGCCAAAAATTGTTGGAGGCCGGCGCGCGCGTCAGTCACGAAATTACCTCCATTTTGGATTTGGATGAACTGTTGCGTTCCACGGTTGGTATTATTTGTTCGGAATTTGGGGTTAATTACTCGGGCATTTTCCTGCTCTCAGAGGATGCTCAGCGACTGGAACTGCACGCCGGACACGGCCCGGCTGGGGCGGCCATGATGGAAAACAAGTTCTGGCTCCCGGCGGACGGCAATTCCATGTCGGGGCGCGCCATTCGGGAGCAGCAGGCGCAGATTGCGCTCGATACAGCCGAAGAGTCTCTCCATTTTAAAAACCCATACTTGCCCGAAACGCGTTCAGAGATTGCGCTGCCGCTCGTTTTCAAAGGCCGCGCATTGGGCGTACTGACGGTACAAAGCGCGGATTTGAACGCCTTCGCCGAGGAAGATGTGACCGCCCTGCAATCGCTGGCCGACCAGATTGCGAACGCCATCCATAACGCGCAACTGCTCCGCCAACTCGAATCGGCTAACCAGGAAATCCTGCGCAGCAAGACTTTCGAGGCGATTGCAACCGCCACAGGCGAGGCCATTCACTGGGTTGGCAACAAGGCCGCGCCTGTGCCGGGCAGCGTTAAACGGGTACGCGAGGATATGCTCAATCTTATCGCGGCGTTCAAAGTCCTTTTAACGGCGAGGCAAGATGCAGTGGAGGAAAATCCACTTTTTGGGGTGGCCGAAAACGCCTTTGAGGAGGCCGAACTCTCAGGCGTTGATTTAAGCGCGTTGGCCGACATCCTGAAAACAAAATCTCCGAAGCAGTTGATGGCGCTGGTTAGCCTGGAATCGATGTTAGAAGATTTGCAAATTATCGAAAATAGCGCGCAGACAATTCTTTCTATTAAAGAAGACCTGATTGGCCCGGCGCGCCAGCGCAACCCGAAGATTTTCTCGCTGACCGATGAACTGGAGCGCATGGTGAGCAATATGGCGCTGCCAAAGGGCGTGGTGACGACCGACTTCGCGCCCGGCCTGCCCGATGTGTTTGGCGACCCGCGCCAACTAGAGCAGGTTTTTAATAACCTGGTCAAGAATGCCTGGGAAGCGATGGACGGCAGGCCCGAAGCCCGTATTCATGTTAGCCTGAAGCGCGACAGCGACCCCAATTTGCTGCTGGCCTGCGTGCGCGATAACGGGCCGGGCATTCCGCCGGAGATTCAGGAGAAAATCTGGATGACGTTTTTTACCACGAAGAGTGGCAAGGGCGGCACCGGGCTGGGACTTTCGGCTTGCATGGAGATGGCGCGCCAGAACGAGGGTAAAATTTGGCTGGAGAGTGAACCCGGTAAAGGCGCGGCGTTTTTCGTGTTGCTGCCAGTGGCGAAGTAAAAAAACTTTATCCACTAATCTACGCTAATTTTTGAGCATTTCCGGGCTTAAAGGGTTTGATTAGTGAAAATTTGCGTGAATTCGTGGACTTTGACCTTTTTTAAGGAGACCAACGACGTATGACCACCATCCTGCTTGTAGATGATGAAAAACTTGTCCAGCGCAGTCTCGAAAAGACTTTGCTGCGCGCCGGTTTTGATGTGCTGACCGCCAACGATTGCATTAGCGGGCTGGCAACCTTCGAGGCCAACGCGGCAGGGATTGACCTGGCCGTGTTCGACCTGAATATGCCTGATTTCACCGGGTTGCATAAACCCGGCGCGGGGTTGGATTTGCTGCAGAAGGTCATTGAAACCAGGCCAGGCATCCCGACTGTGGTGCTGACCGCTTACGATGAGGTGGGCAAAGCCAAAGATGCGATGAGCATTGGCGCGCGGGCTTACTTTGTTAAAGGCCGCGAACAGGGGCTGGTCGAACTCATCCAGGGCATCCTGGGCAAGACAGACTGAGAGAGTAAACGAGGAGAACTTATGAAAGCATCTAATTCCACCGGCGCTGAGCGACAGGCCGCGCTGTTACAGGCTTCGGCGCGGGTTTCACGCAGCATTGCATCTATTTTAGACCTGAACCTGCTCTTCAACCGCACAGTTGACATCATTTGCGATGAGTTCGGCTTCTATTACGCGGGCGTTTTCGTCGTCGATGAGAGCGGCGAATGGGCCGTTCTCAAAGCCGGGCGAGGCGAGGCCGGGCGCGCCATGCTGGCCGAACGACACAAACTGCACATTGGCGGCAATTCGATGATTGGCGCGGCCATCGAAAATCGCAGCGGGCGCATCGCGCTCGACGTGGGCAAGGAAGCCGTCTTTTTCCGCAATCCCTTCCTGCCGAAGACCCGCTCCGAGATGGCCCTGCCGCTCATCGCCGGGGACGCGGTCATCGGCGCGTTAACTGTGCAAAGCGAAGTCGAAGCCGCCTTCAGTGATGATGACATCGCCGCGCTGCAAACCATGGCTGACCAGTTGGGCGTTGCCATTGCCAATGCCAAACTCCACCGTCAGAACCACGACCTGCTGCGTCAGGCCGAGCGTCGCACTCGTCTGCTTCATGCCGCCAATAAAGTTGGCAAGGAAGTGACTTCCGTCTTGAGCCTCGATGAACTGCTGCCCAAGATGGTTGATACGATTGTGGAGGCTTACGGCTTCTACTACGCGGGCATTTTCCTGACTGATGAAAGCGGCGGCTGGGCGCGCCTGCGCGCCGGGTACGGAGAGGCCGGTCAGGCCATGCTGGCCGATGGACACAAACTGCAAATCGGCGGCAGTTCAATGATTGGAACCTGTATTCACCTCAACGAGGCCCGCATTGCGTTGGATGTCGGCGAGGAGCGTGTCCACTTCAAGAATCCGCGCCTGCCGCGCACCCGCTCTGAGATGGCGCTGCCATTGCCATTTGGCGAAAAAGTGCTCGGCGCGGTGACGGTTCAAAGCGTGGAAGAGCGCGCCTTCAGTGAAGATGACATCACCAGCCTGCAAACGATGGCCGACCACCTGGCTGTTGCCATCAATAACGCCTACACCCTCGAGGCGCTCAAATCGGCCCACGCCGAAATCTTGCGCAACAAGGTTTACGAAGCCCTGACGCTTGCCACCACCGAAGCCATCCACTGGATTGGCAACAAAGCCTTGCCGATTAGCATGACGATTGCCCGCCTGAAGGAAGACCTGGCCGAGGGCCAGCCCGACCTCGAATCGCTGGGCGAAGACCTCGACCTGATTGCCGAGGCCTCCGAGATGATTGTGCAGGTCAAGGAGCAACTCATCGGCCAGGCGCGTGAACAGCAGCCGCGTCCCGTCCTGCTGGCGGATATTTTGCAGGCTGCCTGCCATACCCGCAATGTGAAAGATGTCAAAGTGGAAATTGCGCCCGAAGCCGCCTATGTGGTGGCCGACAGCACCCAACTGGCTCGCGCGCTCGGCAACCTGCTCCAGAACGCCGTCGAAGCCGGGGCCGATTCCATCCTGGTCAATGTCAGCGCCGACGCAAAAGGCCAGGTGTACATCACCCTCACCGATAACGGCGGCGGAATCCCCGCCGAATCGCTGGAAAAAGCCTGGACTCCGTTTTACTCGACCAAACCAAATCATCACGGCCTGGGGCTGCCCGCCGCGCTGCACGTCATCACCCAACTGCAAGGGCAAATCCAAATTCACAGCGAGGAGGGAACTGGCGCGACCGTCCACATCACCCTGCCCGCCGCGCAACCTGTGAGCGCCGAAATTTCCGGGCAGCCGGGCATCCTGCTGCTCGACGATGACGATGCCTGGGCGCGGTTCTTCCTCGCTGCCGTTCCCTCCGCCAGGCGCAGCCTGACGCCCGAATCTGCTGAACTGCTGCTGGTTGACCAGCATCTGCAAAGCGCCGACTTCGATGCGCTGATGGCCGAAATCCGGGCTGCCGGACTGGCCGCCAAAACCATCGTCCTGACCGCCGCGATGGACGTGGACAAAATGACCCGCCTGCTGCGCTCCGGTATCCGCGATGTGCGCCTGAAGCCTTACAGCCAGGCAGAAATCCCGGCGCTGTGGCAGGAGTAAAAGAGCGGCTGAGTCCACCAATCTACACTAATCTCCACGAAGAGAGAACGCCCTGTGGCGCAAAAGATTGGCGAGAATTCGCGCGGATGAGTGGATAATAACAAGGCGGTTTTCGATAAGAAAGCCGCCTTGTTTTGCAGGTTCGCCAAACCTGCGTCTGCCGATTTCAAAAACTGAATGGCGCAGAAGGTTGTGACAAAAGATGTTAAGTCGTAAAATTGACGGGTCACATATCCTGGAGAAAGGAGGAAAACATGTCAAAAGAAGGCGACCGCTCAGGCTCTGCAGACAGCCAGCCTCCCAGTGCTGGCGATACTCATTTAACGGCGGGCGCTCGGAAGCGCCCTCCGCAATCATTTCGATAAATAAGGAGAAGCGCTTATGCTGACTTTCATCAAAAGCACCGAACAAGGTTTGCAGCGACTGGAAACATTTACCAATGGCTGCTGGGTCAACGTCATCGACCCCACCGCCGCAGAAATCAGTCAACTCGAAGAATGGGGAGTCCATCCAGATTACGTCCAATATTCCCTCGATATCGACGAAATGGCGCGCGCCGAACGGGACGAAGACTACACCTTCATCCTGCTGCGCATCCCCTTCGACAATGGCGCCGCCGCCGACATCCCCTACACCACCCTCCCGCTTGGAATCATCCTGCTCAACAACTGCGTTGTCACCATCTGCAAGCAGGAAAACGAAGTCATTCGCGCCCTGCAAAACGGCAAATATCGTGGGTTAAAAACCGCCAAACGATTCCGCTTCACGCTTTACCTCCTGCTCGAAACCGCCACCCGTTACCTTTCCCTGTTGCGGCAAATCAACAAAACCACTGAAGTCATCGAAGACCGCCTGCAAAAATCCACCCGCAACCGTGAACTGCTCGAACTGCTCAAATACCAGAAATGTCTGACCTACTTTGCGACCGCCCTGCACTCCAACGAGGTCATGATGGAGCGCCTGCGCCGAATGCAGATGTTCAACCAATACGAAGAAGACCAGGAACTGCTGGAAGATGTTCTCACCGAAAACCAGCAAGCCATCCAGATGGTCAACATCGCATCCGAAGTATTGGCCGCCCTCATGGATGCCTTTGCCAGCGTCATCTCCAACAACCTGAACGTCATCATGAAAATTCTGGCAGCCCTCACCATCGCGCTCAACATCCCGACCATCATCGCATCCTTTTACGGCATGAACGTAAACCTGCCTCTACAGGAAAACCACGCCGCTTACGTTTACATCATCGCCATTTCTGTCTCGCTCACGGCGCTTGCCATCTACATTTTTTATAAACGCGATTGGCTCTAATGAAACATTCCTCTCCCCAACTCCTGCTCGACGCTCAGGCCGCGCTTGGCGAAGGCCCGGCCTGGGATTCCGCCCGAAAGCGGCTCTATTGGGTCGATATCTATGCCGGCCATCTGCGCATCTACGACCCAAAAATCAATATGGATGAGAAAATCGAGCTGGATGCCCCGCTCGGATGCGTTGCCCCGGCCCGCAGCGGGAATCTCATCCTCGGCATTCGCAGCAGCATCGCCTCACTCAACCTTGATACCGCTAAATTGACCGTTCTCGCATCCCCCGAAGCGCGCCTGCCCGGCAACCGCTTCAACGACGGCAAATGCGCCCCCGACGGACGCTTCCTGGCCGGGACAATGGACAACAGCGAAACAGAAGCCTGCGGCGCGTTATACTCCTACTCGCCCGATGGCGCGCTTAAGACCCTCGTCAGCGGCGCGCGTATCTCCAATGGCCTGGCCTGGAGCCGGGACCACAAGACGATGTACTACATTGACACCCCCACCTTTAACGTCATGGCCTACGACTACGACCTGGCCAGCGGCGAAATCGGCAACCCGCGCGTAGCCGTCTCCATCCCGCCCCGGTTTGGCTTCCCCGACGGCATGACTTCTGACATGCAAGGCCGCCTGTGGATTGCGCTGTGGGGCGGCGCGGCAATCTCGGTTTGGGACCCGGCGAACGGCCAACTGCTGGAGACTATCCCCATCCCGGCCAAAAATGTCACAGCCTGCGTCTTCGGCGGCGAACACGGAACCGATTTATTCGTCACCTCGGCCCGCAAAGGCCTGACCCCTGCCGTTTTAGCGGAATATCCGCTAACGGGAGGCCTTTTCCGCATCCAAACCGGTGTCGAGGGCATGCCGACCTTCGTATTTGGAGATTCGTAATTCGATACGCGATATTCGTCATTTGTAGTTTAATCACCCAATCACAAAATCGCTCAATCATAAAATCACAAAATCCTATGAATCGTCTTCCTTACATTGACATTGCCAAAGGCATCGGCATTCTGCTGGTGGCGCTGGGGCACAACGGCACAGCAGCCTATGCGCCCTTTCTGCATCACTGGATTTACTCCTTCCACATGCCGCTGTTTTTCTTCCTTTCGGGGCTATTCTTCAAACCCGATATGGCTTTCCTCGACCTGCTGCGCCGCCGTTTCGACAGCCTGCTGAAGCCTTTCTTCTTCAGCATCTTTCTGATTTATTTCGAGGCGGTCTTCTTCGACAATATGGGGTTGTCGATTGCCTGGGGACGCATCATCAAGGCCCTCTATGCTAACGGCTATTACCTCGACTGGGTGGCGATGTGGTTCCTGCCGGCCCTCTTCACCGTCAACCTGTTCGCCTTCCTGTTCTACCTGGCCTTCCGCAAGGCCGAGAAACCCTGGCCGCTCTGGGTTGGTCTGGTAGCAGTTCTGTCGCTCGGCGCGTGGACGGTTGGCTGGTTCACCCCCATCGAAATCAACCTGTTGGGGCGCAGCCTGACCCTCAACGGCCTGCCCTGGAGCCTCGACCTGGCCCTGCTGGCGGGTTTCTACTTCATCCTGGGGCGCGAGGCCTTCCAAAATGTGCCGCGCGAATGGTTCAGCTCACCCATTTTGCTGATAGGCACAGGCGCAATCAATCTGGCATTGAACATCATCTTTCCCGAAACGATGGACTTCAATACCCGTTCGTATGGCTCGCCGGTCGTCTTTACGCTGGAGGCTGTGACAGGAATCCTGTTCATCCTGGCCCTTTCGCGCCAACTGGAGCGCGGCCCCGGCTGGCTTTCTGGCTTTTTCTCTTACATGGGCCGCATCTCAGTCCTGATTCTCATCTTCCACAATGCAGTGCAATCTTACCTGACCCCTAAACTGGATTACGTCCTCAACACCGGCCTCTACACCCCGCTGATTGTTTACCCCTTCGCAATTGCCGTCCCCGCCCTGATTTATGAGTTGGGCGTTAAACCCAACCCGGTTGTAATGAAATTGTTTGGGATGAAAGCTGGGCAGTCTTAATTAAGACCGCCCTACTCTGCCATGCCGGGCAACCAGAACTGGAGCCAGCGCGATTTTTCGCGGATGCAGAATTGGAAGCCGGGAAACAAACCCTTCAGCGGCGCGCCGGGGATGGGCGTTAGTTCCTCGCCGGTGGCGGGGTGGGTAATGCGCCCATAGATGCGCGTCCGAAAAATCGCCAGCCAGTCGGGCAGTTTCATGGCGCGGCTGGAGTTAATCGTGACCACCGGCCAGATGAAGGCCGGGGGGCCGTGCGAGAGCAGGTAACGGAAGTTGTTCTGGGATGATTCATCCAGGCGCAGGATGGAGTCGAGACCATCAAAAAGCAGGATGACCGGGGTATGCTCCTGGCGGGCCTGCGCCCGGCAAGCCAGGTCAAACAGCAAAAGTTCCGCATCGCGCTCGTAAGCAGGCCAAATGCCGGCCAGGTGTTCGGCAGCCTGGAATCTGCCCCACTCACCGGGATAATCCGTGAGAACCGCGAAATGCAGGCTGCCTGGGCGGTTGAGCTGCGAGGCCGCCCGCAGCATTGCCTTTAAGAAGGCCGTTTTGCCGCTGCCCCGGTCGCCCGTTACCAAGATTGGCCCGGTGCGAGGGTCGCGCAGATGCAGCAAGAGCGGCAGACCATCTCCAGCAATTCCAAACAGGGTGGCATTGCCCGGAATACGGCCAATCGTTTCCAGCGCGTCAGACAATGTTGGGAAAAGCGGCGCGCCGGGGGGCGGGGCCAGGCCGAGTTCAGATTGCACTTCTCGAAGCGCATTAAGCATCAGGGTATATTGATAATTTTCAGGCATGTGACACCATATCTTAATAGAACATATATTCTGATTATACATCTTTACGGGTTGAATGCAAGCCTGATATGAATTACAGATTTATGACTTTCTGAAGCTGACGCAGTTATCGCAGTGAAACGCAAGAGTCATTGCTCGAACAGGATATAATAGGCGTATCCGTATCATTCGCCGGGGATTGTCTCTATATTAACAACCTGAGCAGCCCACAAGCAATGTTGGTTTTGGCTATGGCGCGAATATGGTAAAGGTGAACTATGCCGCGACAAGAAAACACAGCGAAAAGCCGTAAGACCGTTGGCGCATTTGTTTCACAGGTGGGGCGGGTTTGGGGGCTCGATTACATGTCCGCCATTACCGATGCTGCCGAAGCGCACGATACCAACCTGATTTGCTTCGTGGGCGGCAAGCCGACAGCCATTACCACGCCCGGCCAGTTATCGCCATCCTATGGGTTATATGACCTGGCGCAAACAGCCAACCTTTCAGGCATCATCCTCTCTGCCGATTTGGGGCACGGCATCCCTGGCGAAGAGATTCGGCAATTTACCCAAAGTTTTGGAAAAATCCCCATGTCGGCCACCGCGTTGGAGGTGGAAAATATCCCCAGCCTGATTGTAGATAATGTCGGCGGGATGCGAATGCTGATTCGACACCTTATCGAAACGCACGGATACAAACGCATCGCCTTCATCTGTGGCCCTGGTCGCCAGGTGGAGGCCGAGCAGCGTCTGTTTGCCTACCGTGAGGAACTCAAGGCGCATGGCATCCCGTATGACGAGCGGCTGGTTGTACAGGGCGATTACAGCCCCGAAAGCGGGCGCGCTGCCATTAAAAAGTTGCTGGAAGGGCGCAAGGTTAAATTTGATGCGGTCGCCGCCGCCAATGACCGTATGGCTTTTGGCGCAATGGAAACCCTTCGCAGTTACGGCTTGAATATTCCCAGCGATGTGGCTGTCACAGGGTTCGATGATGTGCGCGAAGCTCGCTCGCTCGGCGTTCCGCTCACCACTGTCAAACAACCTTTTTACGATTTGGGGAAAAACTGTTTCGAGACCTTGCTCAAAGTCATTGATGGCGATACCGAGCCAACCCTGACCACCATTCCCACCGGGCTGGTGGTGCGTTGGTCTTGCGGATGCCAGCCCCGTTTCATCCAACAGGCGCAAATCTCACGCGAGGAAGTTGCCCGCACCGGCACGCTCGAGAACAAGCAAGATATCTCTATCCGCGCCATGTTCGAGGCCAGCGGCGCGTCTATGACCTCGAAAAATGCTCTGAACAGCGCCTATCGTCAGGCATGGGAAACTTTCTTGATGGTGATGCGCGGCGAACAGGTGGCAGAATCCTTCCTGGCGAGTATTGAACAGGCCATATTGACTCTGCAAAAATACAACGACGACCCAGGCGATTGGCACCATATCTTGTCAGTTTTTCGGCGTCATGCTCTGGCGGGTATTACCCACAAAGATGCCACTCTGCAAGCCGAAAACTTGTTCCAGCAGGCGCGCATGTTGGTGGGAGAACTTTCGCAGCGTTACCAGGCTTATCAGCGGTTGGAGTTGGAACAGCAAGAACAGGTTTTGCAAAACTTCAGTTTTGCCATGGCCCCAGCCATGAGCCTGCATGAAATCGGCAGCGCCATCCAGCACAATTTTCCGGCGATGGGCATCGAGCGGTTATATGTCATGTTCTATGACAAAATCGCCCGGCCTCAATCGGCGCTTTTGCCTCCGTCACAACATCACCAACTATTCCTCCAATACGAAAATGGCAAGTGCGAGCTGTTCACCGAACAGCCCAAACTTGCCACCGGTCATCTGATTCCAGGCGGCAACATCCCCTCCGACCGGCGTTATACGGCAGTGGTTATGCCGCTGGTGCTGGCGCAGAGCCGCTTTGGCTTCATGTGGATTGAGACAAAAACAGACGATTGGGAAGTCTGCGCTCGGTTGCGCAACCTGCTCTCTAGCGCCCTGCTGCGCACCATGCTGGTTGACCAGCGCGAATCCGCCCAGCGCCAGGTAGAGCGGCTGCTTTACGAAGCCAAACAACGCGCCGAAGAACTCGACCGCCTATACAAAAATGAGCAGGAACGCCGCCGCGAAGCCGATGCGCTCTCCAAAGCCGCCCGCAACCTATCTACCGTCATCAGCGTGGACGAAGTCCCTAATAAAATACTAGAACAACTTCTGCTCGTCTTGCCTTATGAGCGCGGCGCCCTGCTTATGGAAGAACGCGATGGCACCATCAGCGTCCTATCTCAGCGTGGTTTTCCCGATGGTCAGCGCGCGCAAGATTTGCGCGTCCAAATTAACCAGGGTGGCGTATATGACCAGATAACCCGCACCGGCGAAGTGATGGTGATAGATGACGTAACAAAAGAAAAAGGCTGGACGCAAGTTGAATGGCTGCCCATTCATCATTCCTGGGTGGGCATTCCCCTCTTTGCAAAAAATAAAGTCGTTGGCATGTTATCGCTTACCCGCGCATCCATCGCCGCTTTTACAGCCGACGACCTGCTGCTAGCCTCCACCTTTGCCATGCAGGCCGCTATTGCCATGCAAAATGCCCGTCTCTACGATGACCAGGCCAAGTTCAATGAATTGATGGAACACATGGTTGAACAGCGCGTAGAAGAACTGCACAGCGCCCTCACCACCCTCGAAAAACTCGACAAAAACAAAACATCCTTCATCCAGGTGGCCGCCCACGAACTGCGTACCCCCATTACCGTCATGAAAGGCTATCTGGGAATGCTCAAAAGCAACCCATCTATTCGGGAACAGGAAGCCCTATTCCAGGCGGTTGATGGAGTGATGAAAGGCACCGACCGCCTTCACCAAATCGTCAATGCCATGCTCGACGTTGCCAAACTCGAAAGCCAGGCCATCACGCCACACATGGAGCCGACCCTTGTTGGGCTGGTCTTACAATTGGTGCAAAAAGAATACAAGAACGACCTGAAAGAACGCAACATTATGCTCACAGTCGAGAGCGGCATTAGCCAGTTGCCGCAAGTTATGGCCGACCCCCAGCTGCTGCAAAAAGCGCTCGATGCCATCGTTGTCAACGCCATCAAATTCACGCCCGATGGTGGCAAAGTCACAATCAGCGGCGCAACCATCCAAGATGAGCGCAAAGGCCCATGCGTAGAAATCCGGGTAGCCGATACAGGCATCGGCATAGACCCGGCCAATCACAAAGTCATCTTCGAAAAACTGCACCAGGTTGGCAAAGTGGAACTACATTCATCGGGGCGAACCAAATTCAAAGGCGGCGGCCCCGGCCTGGGGCTTTCCATTGCGGCGGGCATTGTCAAAGCCCACGATGGCAAAACCTGGGTCGAAAGCCCAGGCTGCGACGAGAACAAACTGCCTGGCAGCACCTTCTTCATTCGTATTCCAATAAAATCCCCAGCCTGAAGCAACGATGCGCCCAAAGGAATAAGGTGACAGTCACTATTCAAGTGGCGGTCACCTTATTTTATAAAAGACCCGCCCCAGAAGATGCCCGGCAAATGTAAATTTCGGGATGGAGTCCTGTCTTTGACTCGTACCCCGCCGCAAGGGCATGGGTAAACGCTTCGGCTTGCTCCCGCGCCACCAGGTTGACCGTGCACCCGCCGAAACCGGCGCCCGTTAAACGGGCGCCATAGCAGCCTGGCAGCGATTGGGCAATCTCCGTCATCACATCCAACTCAAAGCAAGAGACCTCGTACAAATCGCGCAGACTGGCGTGGCATTCCTTCATCAATTCTCCAAAACGAGCCACGTCGCCAGCTTGGAGCAGCGGAATTGCCAGCCGCGCCCGTTCGATTTCCTCCACCACATGCCGGGCGCGTTTTTCCACCTCAGCGGGCAGCGAATGAGACAGGCGGTTGAAATCGGCCAGGCTCACATCACGCAGGGAGCGAATATCGGGGAGATGGGCTTGCAACTGTTGCGCCGCTTCCTCGCAGGCCGCGCGGCGGTTGTTGTATTCGCCGCTGGTCAATTTGCGGCGCACGCTGGTATCGGCCACCACAATGGAGACCCATTCTGGCAGGGCTAGCGTTTCCCACTCCAAAGAGCGGCAATCCAACGAAAGCAGGCGGTTTTCGACGCCGCAAGCCGATGCAAACTGGTCCATGATGCCGCAGTTGACGCCTACATACTGGTTTTCGGCGCGCTGGCCCAGTTTTGCCAGATCCATGGGCGGAAGTGCCCATCCGCCCAGGCATTGCCAGGCTGCACCAAAGGCCATCTCTACTGAAGCGGATGAACTTAAACCAGAGCCGCGCGGCACGTCTGAAGCGAAAACGGCCTCTATGGCGGGCGTTTCTAAACCGGCTTCGCGCAGCGACCACATCATCCCGGCAGGGTAGCGCGCCCAATCGGGCAATGGGGAGTCATCGAGTTGGGTTTTGGCGGCGAGCGTTTGGGGCGAGAACACTGCCTGTTTATCGAAATCGGCAGCCCACAGCGTAGTCTGCCCCGATTCTGATGGGGCAAAGGCAATGTAGGTGGCGCGGTCTATGGCGGCAGGCAAGACAAATCCGTCGTTATAATCCACATGTTCACCTAACAAATTGACCCGCCCCGGCGCGCGGGCAATGAAGGCAGGCCGGCTGCCAAATTTTTTCTGAAAGATGGTTGTAAGAGTGTTTGGGATGTTCATATTGTGAATTATAGTATGAAGTCGCCCATTTTTTGTTGACTTTCTTGCGTGTATTTGCATAATCGTCAAGAAATTTACGAGAAAAGTTTTGTATAATTGGGCGAAAGGTGCCTGGAATAATGAATTTTTTGAAAAATTTGCGCAGCCCAAGGACCGCCGTTCTATTGGTTTGGTTGTTGGGCATCATCTTGGCTTTTGGATGGGCTGCGCCATCAAAGGCGGTCGGCCTTGTTTTTGATTATGGGCCGGATGCGCGTTTTGAGCGTTTGACTGTTGAAAACGGTCTGCCAAGTGGCACGGTATTGGGGATATTGCAAGACCAGCAGGGTTTTATGTGGTTTGCCACCGCCGATGGATTGGCGCGTTATGATGGTTATCAGTTTAAGACCTTCAGGCATGACCCTGAAAACCCCAATAGTTTGAGTCATAACAACACTTTTGCGCTCATCCAAACCCGCGACGGGTTGATTTGGGTGGGAACAGACCCCGGCGGCTTAAATGTGTATAACCCCAAAACCGATGTGTTTCAGGTTTACCGGCATGACCCGCAAAACGTCAACAGCCTGCCAGATGACAGTGTGTGGGCGCTGCTCGAGGCCCGCGACGGTTCGGTGTGGGTTGGTACGCGCGGGGGCTTAAGCCGCTTTAACCGCCAGGCTGGAACCTTCAAGAATTACCTGCACGATTCGCAAAACTCGCGCTCACTGGCCTGGCCGGTGGTGCAGCGTTTATACCAGGACCGCGCCGGTACGATTTGGGTCGGCACGCGGCTCGGATTGCAACGCTACGACCCGCAGACGGACGATTTCACCACCTTTAAGAATGACCCGGCTGACCCCAAGAGTATTGCCGCCAGCAATGTGTGGGCTATTTTGGAAGATGCGCAGGGCAACTTTTGGGTTGGGACGCGTGGTGGCGGCTTGAACTTGTTCGACCGGAAGACCGGGGTCTTCACTGCTTACCGGTATGACCCGGTGAGCAACAACCGCCTGAGTGACGACCGCATTTGGAGTATTTACCAGGGTTCTGCCGGGCGAATCTGGATTTCGACAGAAAACGGCGGCCTGAACCTGTTCGACCCCGAAACTGAGACGTTTACCTCCTTTCTGCATAATCCCAACGATTTATTCAGCCTGAGCAGCAATGACGTGTTCGGGATTTTTGAAGACCGCTCTGGCGTGTTGTGGGTTACTGGCCGCGATGGCGGCGGGGTGAACATGCTTTACCCGGCGCTTCAACGTTTTGGCTGGTACCGGCATATTCCCGAAAAGCCAGACTCTCTAACGAGCAACAACGTTTTTGCCATTTTCCCAGAGAAAGATGTTTTGTGGGTGGGTACGTTTGGCGGCGGGTTGAACCGCATTGACAGAGCAACCGGCGATATACAGGCATATCGCGCCCGGGCCGATGTGCCGAACAGCCTTTCGAGCGATAAAGTTTACGATGTTTTCCGTGATGAACAGGGCGTACTTTGGGTGGCAACCTCGGGCGGCGGGCTAAATCGCATGGATGACGAGAGCGGTAAGTTTACGGCTTTCAAAACCGTAACGGATGACCCTACGGCTCTGCCATCTAACTTTATTACGAAAATCAGGTCGGCTGGTAATGGCCGTTTGTGGGTTGGCACGCTGGGGTTGGGGCTGGTTTTATTTGATGCAGAGAATGGCCGAGTGGCGGCCAGGTACACGAACAACCCCGATGACCCATCCAGCCTGGCTGAAGATACCATCTATGACCTGGTTGTTGATTCGCTGGGGCGGGTATGGGTTGCTACCGCGCGCGGCGGGCTAAATTTACTAGACCCTGAAACCGGCCAATTTACCCGCTATCGGCATGACCCAACCAACCCTAACAGCATTCTGAGCGATTCGGTGAATAGTCTCTACCTGGATGAGCCGAATGGACTTTTGTGGGCAGGCACGGCCGGCGGCCTGAGCCGTTTGGAAATTCGTTCTGGTCAGTGGACAAGTTTTACCACCCGACAGGGGTTGCCCAGCGATACGATTGTTGGCGTTCAGCCCGATGGCGCGGGCGGCGCGTGGGTTAGCACGACGCTTGGCATCAGCCGGTTCGACGCCGGGCTGCGGATTTTCCGAAATTATGATGCGCGTGATGGCTTGCAGGGCAACCAGTACAATATTGCCAGCACAGCCCGCGCATCAGATGGCGAGGTGTTCTTTGGCGGGCCAAATGGCCTGAATTTCTTTCACTCAGCCGATATTTTCGACAATCTCTACGAAGCGCGCTCCGTTTTAACCGGGTTGGAACTGTTTAATTTGCCGCAGAAAGTGGGAGGCGAAATCCTTTCACAGTCTATCGAATATACCCAGGCGATTACGTTGCGGCATGACCAGACAGTCTTTACCATTGAATTTGCCGGTTTGAGTTACCAGAATGCCTCGCGCAACCTGTATCGCTACCAAATGGAGGGATTCGATAAGGGCTGGTCGCCGCCCAGGGCTGTCCGTCAGGCTACCTATACCAACCTATCGCCCGGAACTTATACGTTTATTGTTCACGCCACAAACAATGATGGTCGCTGGAATCGCGCCCCGGCGCAGCTGCAAATCACCATCTTGCCGCCTTGGTGGGAAACCTGGTGGTTCAGAGTAGCAGCCATTGCTGGCCTGGTTGGGTTGGTTGCTGGAGCGGTGCAGTTGCGCATTCGGCAAATTCGCGCCACTAACATAGAACTTGAAAAACGGGTATTAGAGCGTACTATTGAACTACGAGAAGAGATTCGCTTGCGCCAGGCCGTAGAAGACCAACTGCGCGAGACCAACGATGTCCTCCAGTCTAAACTGGCCGAAGTTATCGACCTGCAAGTCAAACTGCGAGAAATGGCTATCCGCGATGCCTTGACCGGTTTGTTTAACCGCCACCACCTGGCAGATGTGATGTCTACGGAACTGAGCCGCGCCCAACGCGGCGCATACCCGGTTACTTTTATGCTGATAGACCTGGACCATTTCAAAGACATCAACGATAAATTCGGCCATCATGTGGGCGATGTCGCGCTGTCAAAATCTGGAGAAATGCTCTTGAAACACATCCGGCAAGGAGATTACGCCTTTCGCTATGGCGGCGAGGAGTTTTTGATTATCTTGCCCGGCACTGCCCCGCAAGATGCGCTGCGCCGCGCCGAGCAGCTTCGCGCCGATTTCTTTGCCCTCCAGCCCGAGGCGGATGGAAACATCATCACCGTCACCGCATCGATTGGCGTGGCGATTTATCCATTCGATGGAGAGAAAAGCGAAGACATCTTGCACTATGTGGATGCGGCCCTTTACCAGGCCAAAGGCAGCGGACGTGACCGGGTCATCATTTCACCTAGTACGCGCAAAATTTTAGAAGCAGGCGATTAAAGTCAAATAGCCCAAACGGATGAAGCGGGAGCGCGAAGGAGTGGGGTACAATCTTTGCGCCAAGCAAAAAAATCTTATTGCCAGGTTGCCTGTCTGCCATCAGGCAGCCGGAATGAATTCTGTGTTACGGAGATTCCCTTGGAACAAGAAAAAAACTTCTTTGCCACCACCGCTGGCATTGTTGCGGCTGTTATCATCATCTTATGCTGTTGCTGCATTGCCATTGCGGCAGGTGGATTTGGCAGCCTTTTCCTGGTTGCGGGCCAGGCCGCGCGCCCGCAAGTTGACGAGTCGCTGCCTTATGATTTCGATTTTCCATCGCCTGTGCCGTTTAATGCCAACCCGGTTACGCCTGCTGCCCCGGTCATCATTCGTCCTCCGTTAGATACAATCTCCACCGAAACCCTGGAGACGCTCAAGAATACCATCGTCCCCGAAAATAACCCAAGCGAACTGGCTTGCCGTTTGAAAAATGTATGCAATGTGGCTGAAACTTTCGCGCAGGGGCCGTTTGAAACCGGAGTGAAAAAGCAGTTTTGGGTGATGAACGTGCAGACTATTCAGTACCGTCAGTTGACTGCCGCCCTGGCCTATAAAACTGACGTGGCCTATTTCTGGGTCGAGGAGGGAGTCCGTTTCAAGCAGAAGGATGCCGAAGCACTGGTAGATGCTTTCAGCCAGAAAATGGCGCCAACCAACCGAGAATTTTTCGGCATGGAACCCTCCCCCGGTATAGATGGCGACCCGCGCATCCACCTGCTTTATGCCCGGGGCATTGGTGGCAACACAGCCGGATATTTCTCATCTTCCGATGCCCGGCACCCGGTGGTCAGTGAATATTCTAACGGCCATGAAATGTTCGTCTTTAATGCCGATAATTCACCCCTTACCGATACATACACCTATGGCGTCCTGGCGCACGAATTCCAGCACATGATTCACTTCGGGCGCGACCGTAACGAGACATCCTGGCTCAACGAAGGTTTCTCTGAGTTGGCCGTCTTGCTTAATAACTATTCTACCGGTTTCAAAGACTCTTCCTATCTCTCTAACCCCGACCTGCAACTTACGGATTGGGGTCCCGATGTCGGCCAGAACGCTCCCTACTATGGCGCAAGTTTCTTATTCACCACCTATTTCCTGGAGCGTTTAGGCCAGGATGCTACCCAGGCATTGGTGCGTGATGCTGCCAATGGCATGGACAGCGTGGATAACGTGCTCGAGTCAATCGGCGCGGCTGACCCGCTCACTGGCCACCCCATCCTCGCCGATGACTTGTTCATGGATTGGGCTGTTGCTAATTACCTGCTAGATAGCTCCATTGGAGATGGCCGATTCGCCTACCGACTCTATCAGCCGCGCTCAAAGGCTGCCGAATCCAAAGCCTTCAAAACTTGCCCGGTGGAGTATTCAGACATGGTTAACCAGTATGGCATTGATTACATCCGCTTTTCTTGTAAAGGGCAGTATATTTTGCGTTTTGAAGGCTCCACCATAACCACGCTGTTGCCGGTAGACGCCTATTCTGGCAAATATGCCTTTTGGTCGAACAAAGGCGACGAGTCGGATATGACCCTGACCCGCGAATTTGATTTTTCTAACGTCTCTGGCCCGCTGACGCTCAACTACCGAACCTGGTACGACATCGAAGAAGGCTGGGACTACGCCTACCTGCAAGCCTCCACCGATGGCGGGCAAACCTGGCAGATTCTCATCACCCCCTCTGGCACCGCCCATGACCCGGCTGGGAATGCCTACGGTTGGGGCTATACCGGTAGCAGCAGCGGCTGGGCCGAAGAATCGGTAGATTTGAGCCAGTTTGCCGGGAAAAAAACATTGCTGCGCTTCGAGTACATTACCGATGCCGCCGTTAACGGTGAAGGACTGCTGCTCGATGATATTTCCATCCCTGAAATTGACTATTTCGATGACTTTGAAGCCGGGCAAGGTGGCTGGCAGGCCGAGGGGTTTGCGTGGGTCGAAAACCTTTTGCCGCAGACCTTCCGGCTGGCGCTCATCCGACAGGGCAGCCAGACCACTGTCGAGACCGTCGCTGTCAACCCAGACCAGACTGCCGAAATCATCCTTAACCTGGGCGGCGATGTGGACGAAGTTATCCTGGTGGTGAGCGGCGCGGCGCGCTTTACGCGCAGTTTGGGAAGTTATCTTGTAACGGTAGAATGATTTATTTGCATCAACAAATCAGCGCACGCAATGGAATAGTCAATGCCGCTGTCATCGGGGGTCAAATCCCACCAGGCCGAGAGCAGGCAGTGGCAGATGCCCCAATCGAGGATGGTTTCACGCTCCCAGCCCAGCCGCTCGCTCAAAATCGCAATCCGCCGTTCGGTTTGGCGCTTTGCTTCGGGGCGATGGGGCCAATCGGGGATGGGATTGGTCAGCAGCGGGCCAACTTCATAGCCGGGCGGGCCAATTACGCCTTTGGGGTCAATTACCAGCCAGCCGCGTTCAGATGAGAGAATATTGAAGTGGTGGAAATCGCCGTGCATCAGAATCTGGGGAACAGAATCGGCGAACAGGCCAGGCAGCAGTGACTCAACCTGCTCTACCAGCCGCCTGGGGAACGGCCCCGTGCCACCCTGGTAGCGGGGTCGCAGGCCATTGAGTTCAGCAAACCACTCGGAGAGTTGGATAAACCCCTCCACTTTCGGCGGAGTCTGCCATATTCGCTGCATCAAATCGGCGGCGATGCGCGTCCGCTCGTCATCATTTTCCAGCTTCACGAGCATTTCGCCGGGGCGCAGGCGTTCCAGCAGGAACATGTAACGTTCCTCATCCGATTCCAGCAGGCGGCAGGCCCCCTTGCCATGAAACAGACGCAGGGCGTTCAACTCGCTCAGCAATTCGCGGTTGGGAACGCCCAGTTTGAGCACAACATCGCTTCCATCGGCGCGTTTCGCTGCGCAGACGTAGTTGTACGAGAGCAGGAGCGGCTCGCCGAGGGTTAAATCCCACTTTTGGGCGGCTTCTTCAAGCAGGGATGGCAATTCATTGAGCCAGCGTTGGCCCGCTTCGCCAAAGGCGTTGTGGATGTTGTGGAGGAAATTGGCAGGGAGATTCATGGCGGTTTGTGGAGCGGATGAGATTGTTCTGGCTGGTTACGAGCGGCACGCTCTGACCAGTGGCCTTCACCGCTATTTTATTTCGTCTTTTCGTACTGAAAAATTGTCCCCCCATCCTTTTGGAGGAAACCAGCCGCCTGGAGCAGCGCATCCAGGTCGGGGCGTAAGGGCGCGCGCCAGGTGATGAGTTCGTAGCCGCTTTGCGAGGGGTGTTGGCGTAAATCGGTGAGCAGGGCCGGAATATCTGCCTCGGCGCAGGAGAGCAGGCCCACTGCCGAGGAGCGCTGTCCATCCTCGCTGCCATCCCAGGTACAGGCCAGCCCCCGACGCCCACGCCACCAGAAGATTTGCCCTTCGGCCTGTTCTACCAACCAGCGCAGGAGCGACTCTTCTGGGGTGGCAGATTGCCACCAGATATCCAGCATCCCGCGCTCGCGTGGGGCATGTTCGGGGCGCAGGGAAAATTCTATCGCTTCGGCCAAATCAGATTCAGCCAGGGGGGTCAGGTGGGTGGATTCTGCTAAAGGAAGGGGCGGCGCGTTGTATGGAGCGCGTTCCATCGTCTTGATAAATCCATCCTGCTGACATAGATGATGCACTTTGACGCGCTGGGAACTTGTCCACAACCGCAACACGCCCTGACCATGTTCCTGCCACCAGGCGACGGCGCGGTGGTGCAGTTGGGAGCCGATTCCTTGCCCCTGCATTCGCGGGTCTACCCGGAAGCCTTCCAGCCACCATTGGCCGGGAGCCTGTTTGACGATGCGCGTTAAACCGACGGCGCGGCCAGCGTAAAGGGCGCTAAACATTTGCCCGCGAGGGTCGGCCAGCCATTCGTCGAAGACGTAAGGGATGTAGTCGTGTCCGTCCCAGATGAGTTTGCAAAAGTCGAAGATGTCTTGCCGGTCAGCGGGCAGGGTGGGGCGGATAGTGAGGACGGGGGCGGTAAAGGTGTTCATGTGGGGCGCATTTTATCAGGTTTGTAAAACTGTTCTATAATAACCGGAAATAGGAAATCTTATGAACTCTTTATCGCTTCGCTACGGAACCAACCCTCAGCAGGCTTTTGCCCGCGTTTTTATGCGTGATGGCGCGAATTTGCCCATGACTGTGCTTGGCGGCTCGCCCGGTTACATTAACTTGCTCGATGGCCTGAACGCCTGGCAACTCGTCCGCGAGTTGAAAGCCGTCACCGGGCTGCCTGGCGCGGCCTCGTTTAAGCATGTTAGCCCGGCGGGGGCGGCGGTTGGCCTGCCGCTCGATGAGACGCTTAAACAGGCCTATTTTGTGGCAGATTCTGAGCTTTCGCCCCTGGCTGCCGCCTATGCCCGCGCGCGCGGCGCGGATAGACTGTGCTCGTTTGGCGATTTTATTGCTCCCTCTGACATTGTGGATGTTCTGACTGCCAAACTGATTGCCCGCGAGGTTTCAGATGGCGTGATTGCGCCTGGTTACGAACCCCAGGCTCTCGAAATTCTCAGGCAGAAGAAGCGGGGCAAATATGCCATTGTCCAAATTGACCCGGCTTATGAAGCCCCTGTCAGCGAAATTCGTGATGTTTTTGGCGTGACGTTTGAGCAAAGCCGCCACGCCCGCCTTGTGACCCCTGCCGATTTCAACAACATCGTTACCCGCAACAAAAACTTGCCCGACTCTGCTTTGCGTGACCTGCAAATTGCCTGGGTGGTGCTAAAGTACACTCAGTCTAACTCGGTGGCTTTTGTTAAAGATGGGCAAACGATTGGCGTGGGGGCCGGGCAGCAGTCGCGGGTGCATTGCGTGCGTCTTGCCGGGCAAAAAGCCGACCTGTGGCGGCTGCGTCAGCATCCCGTTGTGCTTATGCTTCCATTCCGAAAGGAGGTCAAACGCCCTGAGCGTGATAATGCGATTGACCAGTTCCTGCGCGAAGATATTACCCCGGGCGACGAAATTTTTACCGAACCCCCGCGCCCGCTCAGTGTGGATGAAAAACGCGCCTGGCTCAGCGGCCTGACCGATGTATCGCTCGGCTCGGATGCTTTTCTCCCCTTTCCCGACAGCATCCACCGCGCTGTGGCATCTGGGGTCAGGTACGTTTTTGAGCCCGGCGGCTCGGCCCGTGACGCAGATGTTATTTCCGCCGCCGATGACTACGGCATGGTGATGTCGTTTACAGGGACGCGGCTGTTTCACCATTAAGGCGTTCCCGTTTTTGGCGGGATGGCGGGGTAAATATAAGGCAAGTGGAGTTTTACAAGCGCGATGCCGCCTGGCTTATTTACTGCGTTGCAGCGCTTCGAGCAGCAGGTCGGGGCGGTCGGTGATGATGCCATCCGCGCCCCATTCGATGTATTGGCGCATTTGGGCTGGGTCGTTTATCGTCCAGGGTTCTACTTTCAGGTTGCGGGCGCGCGCGGCGCGGATAAACTGGGCGGTCATGACGGTGATGCCGCTCGATTTTTCGGGAACTTGCAGGCTGTAATAGACGGGGGAAACTAGCCCACCTAAGAAAACCTTGCTGAGCAGCACAAAGGTTGTCGTTTCCTGGCGGGCTGAGGAGGTGGCAACTTCGGGGCATTCGGCGCGAAATTCGGCCATGCGTTCATCATGAAAGGATGCCACCAGCACCCGGTTTTGCATGTTGTATTGTCGAATTTGGGCGCAAAAAGGCGCGGCCATGGAGCGTTCGGTCTTTTTGATTTCAATCGTCATGCGGTAGCCGGGAAAAGCCTGGAAGACTTCCTCTAGGGTGGGGATGGTGATGCCCTGGCCGCGATAGGGGTAGGTTGCGCTGTCATCGGGAGACCAGTCGTATCCTGCGTCGAGGGCTTTTATTTCGGCCAGGGTCATTGCCTCCACGCTGCCGCTGCCGTTGGTGGTGCGGTCAACGGTTTCATCGTGGATGAGTACAAGCGCATTGTCTTTGGTGATGTGCAAATCCATTTCGAGGACATCTACGCCCAGGTCGGCGGCGTTTTGGAAGGCGAAGAGCGTGTTGCCGGGCCACAGGTCGTCGCCGCCCTGGTGGGCGATGACCATGACCGGGGGCCGGTCGGCGTAGTAGGGATGGTCGGGGGCCGAGGGCGATAGGAGTATCCAAACAGCCAGGGTGAGGAGCGCAGCGGCAAGCATTGCGCCTGTGAAACGGAGGATGTTATTTTTCATGAAAAGCCTCCAGGAATGCGGCGAAATTTGTTCCCAGGGCGGCGTTGTTGTAGCCACCTTCCAGAACAACCAGCGTTGGCAGGTTTACCCCTGCGATGCGCTGTCCGATTTTGGAAATCCCTGCGGTTGTGACGCGGGTTTTGCCGAGCGGGTCTTCGCCATAAATGTCCATTCCAGCCGAGATGACCAGGAAGTTCGGCGTGTAGCCGCTTATATGGTTGAGGGCCTGGTCAAGCGAGGCGAGGTAGGCCTGGTCGTCTGTGCCGAGGGGCAGCGGGAAGTTGTGGTGATAGCCCTGTCCCTCGCCTGAGCCGGTTTCTTCGGGGTAGCCGCTGTAGTAGGGGTATTCGTGGTTGGGGTCGGCGTGGATGGAGATGGTCAAGACATCGGAGCGGTTGTAAAAAATATCCTGCGTGCCGTTTCCGGCGTGGTAGTCAATGTCTAAGATGGCGACTGTTCCGAATTGGGTTAACCAATTCGTAGCGGCGGCGGCATTGTTGATGTAGCAGTATCCGCCGCAGTTGGCGCGCCCGGCGTGGTGACCGGGAGGGCGGCACAATGCGAAGGCTGAAGGATGAAGGCTGAAGGATGAATTTTGTGCGATGAATTTTGCTCCGCTGAGGGCGCAATTCGTGGAGGCGAGAGCGGCGGGGTAGGTTCCGGCGGTGATGGGGGCGGATAAGTCTGTTATGTAGTATCCGGCGCGGCCTAGCAGGGATTGGGGGATGTGATTG
>CAYLZI010000011.1:0-29802 GCA_964388215.1 uncultured Anaerolinea sp. | reverse complement strand
CGATTTCTGCCTGGTTCAACCGGCAGCCAATGGTGTCGAGGTGGATTTTCATGCGGGTACCTGTAATGCTCTGAATTTTACCTGACAATTCTTGCCGCGCAGGCCTCCCACGCTATGGAAAGTAGCGCGCTAAAATCGCTTGCGCTTGCTGGCTGTAGGGGCCGCCCGGGTCGAGGCGGATAACGTCCTCGAAAACTTGCCTGGCTTCGACGCGCTTTCCGGTTTGGAGATGGAGCAATGCCAGGTGGAAGCGCGGGGCGGGGAGATTTGGGGCGAACGCGATGGCTTTTTCATACATAATTTGGGCTGTTTCCACTTCCTTCACGGCGGTCAGGACGCGCCCGAGCAGAGCCAAAACTTCAAAGTTCTCTGGCTCGAGCGCGTAGGCGCGCAGGGCAGCATCCAGTCCTGCATCTTCGAGGAAGGCTTCATATTGGACGCTGAATGATGCCAGCGACATCCAGGTTGAGACGTCATGGGGGGCAAGTTGGGTGGCGGCCTGGTAATGCTCCAGGGCGGCGGGCAGGTCGCGCCGGGCGACAACTCCTGCCAACGCGATGCGCCAGGCCGGGTTTCGCGGCTCAAGGGCGATGGCTTGCAGGTAGTGGGCTTCGGCTTGCGGGTAGTTGCGGTTTCGTTCCCTGTACAGCCCCGCCATTGCCTGAATCCCGGCGGCATTAGGGTTGAGGGCCAGGGCTTTTTCATAATAGAGTTCAACGAGGCTGGGGTCTTTTGCCAGTTGGTACATGGCTTCAGCCTGCCAGGCCCAAGATTCGGCGTAGCCAGGATTTTCTTCCGCGGCGGCGCGGAAGCCATCCAGCGCGAGCGGCCATTCACCCAGGTTTGCAAGGGCGCGGCCTATTAAGATGTAACGGTAGGCCGGGTCATCTTGAGCGACGGCCTGTTGAAGCGATTGCAGCAAAGGGTCAGAATCTGGCCGATTGGCCTGTTGCAGGTTGGCAAGGGCAGATTCGGGGCTGTCTACTGCCAGCAGGATGCCCAGGCGAAAATGGGCGAAAGCGTTTTCGGAGTCCAGTTCGAGCAGCCGGGTTCGATAGAGAATTTCGAGCCTTGAGTCTTGTTTGTAGGCGGCATACTCTGCCAGGCGGGTGAGAATCGCTGGGGATGCGTACCCGGTTTGATATAAGGGCAGCCAGGCTTGTGCGTAGGCCGATTCGAAATCCCCGTTTAAGATGAAAATTTCTCCGAGCGCCAGCCATCCTTCAGGGGAGAGAGTTTCTTGTTTTTGCGCATCCAGCAAAAGCGAATAAGCCTGTTCTATATCCCAGGATTCTAAGGCGGCCAGCCCGGCTTTTTCATGCAGGCCAGATTCCCAAAACAGGAGCCGGGCGGCAGTTTTGTAGTGGCTGGAGGCCCGCGCCGGGGAATTCTGCCGCAGGTTTTGGGCCTGCGCCAGGTTAAGATAACCCCAACTGACCGGCGGAAGGCCAGCCAGCAGGAGCAGGACGAGCAAAAAGACGATGTTTCGTTTCATGATGGTTGCTATTATACGTCCCTCGCTTAAGTTTGTTATAAGCCGTGCTATAATCTCAAAAAAGCCATGGAACTCATTAATCAACTCATCACATTTCTTGCCAACCCGCCGGGGAACTTCATTTACAACCTCGCTGTGCCGGTGATTCTGGTTGGCGCGCTTCAAGGGGCGGTCAGCCAGTGGCGCGCGACGGGGTATCCGCAGTCGCGGCGTATGATGCAGGGCCTGGGGCTGGCGCTGGCCGGGCAGGTTGTGTTGTTGTTGCTCGGCATTCTGATGTATCAGAAAATATTGCCAGGGCTAGGTCTCTTGCCGGTCCTTGACCGGGCGGTTATCTTGTTTAGCATGGTTTGGGTTCTGTGGGTGTGGGCTTTCCCTGAACCGTATCGACCGGGTGATGCCGCCACAGCCATCTTGAGTTTGCTGCTGTTGGCGGCATTATTGTTGGGGGCGGTTGAGCGTTCTCTATCTTCTGTGGCCGAGAGTGCCTTTAACGCATCTACGCAGTCAGTTGCATGGAGCGTAGGCGGCCTGGTTGTGATGGTGTTGGGATGTTTGGCGCTTTGTTTGCGCAAGCCGCAGGGCTGGGGAACTGGCCTGGCGGTGGCAATTTTAGGATTTTTGGGATTCTTGCTCGATTTGCTTTTGACGCCGGCCCATGGAGATTTTTCAGGGATTGCGCGGTTCCTGCTGCTGGCGGGATACCCCCTGCTGCTGACGCTGCCGATGCGTTTCCCTATGCCGGTCAACCTGCCGCGCACGCGCACAGTGGCAACCTACCAGGAAAAGGTGGCCGAATCGCGGAGACAACACGCTGCCAGCGGTGAACAACCCAGCCAGCCTATCCGTGAACGACGCCGCTACAGCACCGACCCCAAGACACTGCAATCCCTGCTTACGCTGGCGGCTGAGACCGACCCGACAGCCATCAATAAGTACATTGCCCGCTCGGTGGCCCAGGCCATGCTGGCAGATTTGTGTTTCTTGCTGTACCTGGGCGAAGATAAAAATTCGATCTATATTGCGACCGGTTATGACTTGATACGCGAAGAGAACCTGGATGGCGGCATCTTGAAAAAAGATGAAGTGCCGACGCTAACGACCGCCATTCAGCGTGGGCGCGCGCTGCGGCTGCCGGCCAGCTCAACATCATCTGATTGGAAGGGTTTGGGCGATATGTTGGGGCTTGCCTATGCCGGCAATTTGCTCAATGTACCAATTACGACCGAAAAAGGCATTGTAGGCAGCATACTGTTGCTTTCTCCATACTCTAATCGCGTGTGGAGCGCCGATGACCAGACCTTCCTGGCGAATATCGCTTCTTCCTTTGTTTCGATTGTTGAACGAGGCAAGCGCATTGATGAAATCCAGATAAGCCGAGAGCGCGCCCGCCACTCTGCCGAAGATGCCCAGGCGCAGATGGCGCGTTTGCAGGCCAGCAATGCAGACCTGAATAACCAGGCTGAGGCTATGAAGAGCCAGGCTGAACAGGCCATGCGCCTGGCGGCTGAACGCAACGAGGCTTCTGCGAAGCTGGACGAGTTGAAAACCGAAAATCAGAAATTGCAGGAGCAAATTGTTGCTCTTTCAAATGGCGTGGCACTGCCGCCCGCCGCCAACGCGCAGTTGGAGAATGAACTCCGCATGACTTTGCGCGAAATGGCGCGTTTGCAAAATGCCCTGGCTGAATCGAACATGAAAGTCTTGGAGTTGGAGAGCAAGCCTTCGGGCAGAGCCAGTTTGACCAGTGACCAGGCCGAAGTGATTACCTCCATTTCACAGGAATTGCGCCAGCCGATGTCTTCCATCATTGGCTATGCTGACTTGCTGTTGGGAGAATCGGTTGGTATTTTGGGCGCGTTGCAGCGTAAATTTATTGAACGAATCCGCGCCTCCACCGAGCGGATTGGCAGCCTGATAGACGACCTGATTCAGATTACCAGCCTCGAAACCGGCTTGATGTCGCTTAAGCCAGAATCGGTGGATTTGAACTTGATTATAGACAACGCAATGGCCTATACATCCAGCCAGTTGCGCGAGAAGAACATCACCCTGCGCATTGATATTCCTGAGAACATGCGACCCATCCACGCAGACCGTGACGCGCTCCAACAAATCCTGATTCATTTGCTGCAAAATGCTGGGGCTGCCTCCTCGGTGGAAGGGGCCGTTACCCTGCGGGCACGGATGCAGAGAGAAGCCGATAACGAGTATGCCCTGCTCCAGGTGACAGATGCCGGCGGCGGGATCCCATCCGAAGACCTGCCGCGCGTTTTCTCGCGCCTGTATCGGGCCGATAATGTCTTAATTCAGGGCGTGGGCGATACGGGCGTTGGCCTTTCGATCGCCAAAGCACTGACCGAGGCGCAGGGTGGACGCATTTGGGTGGGTACGGAAATGGGTTCCGGCTCCACCTTTAGCGTGCTGTTGCCGCTCAAATACCCGGCAGACATGGAAGGCTGAGATGGAATCGCTCCGGCAGGTGGGTTCGGGGTTACTGTTTGGGCTGGTATGCCTTGCGATTGTGGTGGGAGGTTTTGCGCTCTCCATGGCAGAGGGTGGGATGGACGCGATAGTGGCCCCCTCCTTAACCCTCACCCCGGGCACCCCGGCGACGAGCGTCCCCGCGATTTCTCCCACCTTGCCGCTTATCCCGGCGACTGATACGCCTGTCTCCTCCCCCACATTTACTTTTACCCCGCCGCCGCCGCCCACCAACTGCCTGCCGCCTGCTGGTTGGGTGGCTGTTGTTGTCCAGATGCATGACACGCTGTCCGGGCTGGCGCAAACCTATCGCGTCAGCGTAGATTCCATCCGCCAGTCGAATTGCCTGGTGAGCGACCAGTTGGTGCCTGGCTCGTTCATCTACGTTCCACCCCTGCCAACCGTCACGCCCATCCGATGCGGCGCCCCGGCAGGCTGGGTAAATTACATCGTCCAGCCTGGAGATACCCTGTTTTTGCTCAGCCAGAAGTTCAGGGTGAGCGTATCAGCGATTCAGATTGCAAACTGCCTGGGAGATTCAACCAACATTCGGGGAGGGCAGGTTATCAAAGTCCCCAATGTGCCAACCAGCACGCCGTTGAATTCAGCCACGCCATCTATAACGGTTATTGTTATCAAAGAAGAAACGCCTACTCCAACCCTGAAGCCTTCTGCAACGCTTCCCACGTCAACAACCGAAGCGCCGCCTCCCACGACAGAAGTTCCATCACGGACCCCCGTCCCGCCATCCGATACCCCACCTCCCACTGCCGCTGCCACCCCGACGGCAACGCCCTAGCGCTGTTAAATACGAAGGTCACACGCGCGCCTCCGCGCGGCGCAGGCAAAGGGATACAAAGGCAATGCCTTTAATGTTGGCCTCCCCCGTGCTGTAAAATGTCAGAGTATGCCGCCTAAAGCGCTAACTTTCCCCTCGATTGCCTTGTGTCTCTTTCTCTTGTCTGCCTGTGGGGTGACGCAAGCCGCGCCGGAGGTTTCCCTCCCTTATTACTTCGCCACTGTCCCGGCGAATGCCACTCCTACCCCCACCCCTTTCCAGCCTCCCAACACGCAATTTTCGGCGGGACTAGCGCTGCCCGGCCAGCCGCAGGTTGAGAATATTCCGCCTACCCTGCCCCCGCAACTGCCGACAGCCACGCCGCTGCCCACTGCTGCGCCCCCGGCGCAGCCTCCTGAACTTGTGACCACCCCCCCGCCCCTGCTTAACGCGCCCAATACCATCACGTTTCTACTGCTCGGTTCCGATTTGCGCTCCGGTTCATCGTATCGCACCGATACAATCGTGATTGCGATTGTCCGCCCGCATGATGGGCAGGTTGCGTTGATTTCCATCCCGCGCGATTTATGGGTTAACATTCCCACAGTTGGAATGAACCGCATCAACACCGCTTATCAAAGCGGGGAAAATTACAGGTATCCTGGCGGCGGCCCTGGTTTGCTCAAAGACACCATCATGGCGAACCTGGGCTTGCAAATTGACCATGCCGCCATGGTCGATTTTGATGGCTTCCGCCGCATCGTAGATACTCTGGGCGGAATTGACGTGCCTATCGCTTGCTCGTACATCGATTGGCGGCTGATTGACCCTTCGTATGACCCCTATAATGAGAACAACTGGGCGTTGTTTGCCACTGGTCAGGGATTGATACACATGGACGGCGACTATGCCCTTTGGTACGCCCGCTCCCGGTCGAAATCGAATGATTTCGACCGGGGCCGCCGCCAACAGGAAGTGTTGCGCGCCATTTACAAACAGGCCTTGCGCGTCGATAGTTTCTCACGCATTCCGCAGTTATACACTGATTGGAGTTCCAGCATTGACACTGATTTTGGACTGGGCGATGTGTTACAACTTTCCCCACTGGCCTTGCATCTGACCAATGCAGACATCCGCAGTTACTACCTTGCCGGTGATTTGGTAACAGCCTGGATCACCCCCGGCGGGGCTTATGTATTGCTGCCGAACATCATGTTGATACAGAATATGCTCCAGCAGGCCATGTCACCCTCCCCGCGTCAGCAAGAACGCCAGGCCCTACAAGTCGAAGTCCGCAACGGAAGCCCGGCAGACGGCTGGGATGCGCTGGCCGCCGAACGGCTAAACTATGCCGGGTATGAGACATCACTCAACCCATCCGAACATCGCGCTTACCCCCAGACCCTGCTCTACGACCTGACCGCAGACCAGGACCGCAGCCGCTCTGCCAGCCTGCTGGCCGTGCTGGGACTCTCCGATTTAGCTCTGGTTGCCGCGCCATCCCCCGGCTCGCCATCCGCTTACGTCCTGATTATTGGCAACGACTACGACCCGTGCTTCAAGCCGCAAGAACTAACGCCGTAATAGATTGGGAAATTGTTGTAAACCCATTTCAGTCATGGTCTTAATACATGGTTTTACGAAAAATATGCTACACTATGCGCATAGTGATTTATCGCAAAGGAGAGTAGCATGGCAAAAACCCCATCGATTAGCGCGCACATCACAGAAAACACCACAATTCTTCCATCCATCAGCGCATACGAAATCTTTCTCAATGACCAGGGACGTTCCCCCTACACCGTTAAAGCCTTTCTGTCTGATTTGCGTTTGATGGCTTCGTATTTTCCACCCGAACAGACGCTCGGCGCACTCACCACCGCCGACTTAAACAGCTACTTCGAGTGGATGCAGAATGAACGCGGCGTGCCGTGCAGCCCCAAAACGCTCGCCCGGCGCATTACCACCACCAAATCCTTCTTCCGATGGCTCAATAAAAACGCCGTGCTGATGCTGGACCCGGCGGAAAAAGTGGTACAGCGTTCGGTCATGTCACCACTGCCCACTGTCCTGGCGGATGACGAAATTCAATCTGCCATGTTGGCCGCCGACCGTTACCGGCGCAAATCTAAACCGGATGCGCGCCCCTATGCGTTGCTCTACTTGCTGCTTTCAACTGGCATTAAAAAAAGTGAATGCCTGGGGATACACCTTAACCACATTGACCTGGCCGCGCCCGATGGCCCCATCCTGTTTGTCAAATATGCCAGCCCGGTCAACCGTTACAAAGAACGCAAACTTGCCCTGCCCGATGACTGGGTTCCCGTTTACGAGGAATATGTCGCCCAATATAGCCCGGTTGACCGGCTCTTCCCCTGGTCGCCCCGCCGCCTCGAATACCTGCTTGAAGACATCGGTAACGACGCCGGGCTAGACAAACACCTATCCTTCGACATGTGCCGCTGGACTTATGCCCTCGGCGAATACCAACGCGGACTTGATGGCGATAAAATTCGCCAGAACCTGGGCGTATCTAAAATCCAATGGCGCGAATTGAACATGAAACTCAAACAGATGGCCGGAAATTCATAACGCGGAATTTATTCCGTAGCACAAGGCTTTTCAGCGTAGCGCAAGATACTTTCTTGCGCTACGTTTGCTTCTGGCAATACCTTCGCCAATTTTTTTCAGGCGGGTATCCGGGTGGAGGGGTGACCCGCCCGGCCTAAAAACCTATGTTTCTGGCAAAACAGGCTGGCATTGTTGCTCGTTCCTCTGGCCTTGAAGGGCCGCCCCAAACAACATATACCAAAAAGACAGATAGGGAATCCGCCCGTCAGATATGACCGATGCGCGCCATTTTTACTCATATTGGGGTAACGCGGGATAATTCCCGCGCCACAGAGCGCAAATTCCAAAATTGGCGAAACGATTGTCTGGGCGAAAATAAGAAATTCGTAAAAGCAATGCCGACAAGGGTAGGGTTGCGGAAGGTGCTATACTATAATCAAATATCAGAACGCCCATGTCAAAAAAAAGGAGCAGACGAATGATTAACAAAGCGATGCAAGACGCGATTAATGAACAAATCAATAAGGAAATGTTTTCCTCATACCTGTATCTCTCGATGGCCGCTTACTTCGAAGACATCAACCTGCCTGGCGCAGCCAATTGGATGTATATTCAGGCCGAAGAAGAGAACGAGCACGCTATGAAACTTTTCAAACACCTGGTTGACCGCGGTGGACGGGCTCACTTGAAAGCCATTGCTGCCCCCGAAACCGAGTGGGATGGCCCAGTGGCTGCTTTCAAGGCTGTTTATGCGCACGAACAACTGGTTACAAAATCTATTCACAACTTGTACGAAATAGCCCTTGCCGAAAAAGATTACCCCGCCCAGGTTATGCTCCAGTGGTTCATTGATGAGCAGGTGGAAGAAGAGAAGAATGCTTCTGAAGTTGTTGCCAGCATGGAGCGCATCGAAGTGCATGATACCGCCGTCTTGGTGCTAGACCATCAGCTGGGAAAGCGCAGCAAAGAAGAATAATTCCCTTGCTCAAAAGACCCTGAAGGCTTCTGCCTTTAGGGTCTCTTTTTGTTAGGAAAAGGAGAATAACATGGAATATACCCAACTGGGCCGCGCTGGCCTGAAAGTTTCTCGGCTATGCTTGGGGACGATGAACTTTGGTCCACATGCGACCGAGGCTGAATCTTTTGAAATTATGGACAAAGCCATTGAACTGGGCATCAACTTTTTCGATACGGCCAATGTGTATGGCTGGAAACTTGGCGAAGGCGTGACCGAGCAAATCATTGGGCGCTGGTTCGCGCAGGGTGGCGGGCGGCGCGAAAAAACCGTCATCGCCACCAAAGTTTTTGGGCGCATGGGCGATTGGCCTAACCAAAGCCGCCTTTCCGCTCGTCACATCCGCGAGGCGGTAGAAGGCTCACTGAAACGGATGCAGACCGATTATATTGACCTGTACCAATTTCACCACATTGACCGGTTGACTCCCTGGGATGAAATTTGGCAGGCCTGCGAAACGCTGGTTGCGCAGGGCAAGGTGCTCTATGTCGGCTCATCAAACTTCGCAGGCTGGCACATTGCCAAAGCCAACGAGGCAGCCCAAGCCCGGCATTTTATGGGGCTAGTCAGCGAACAAAGCCTGTATAACTTGAAAGACCGGATGATTGAACTCGAAGTCATCCCGGCCTGTAAAGATTACGGTCTGGGGCTGATTCCCTGGTCGCCGCTGGCTGGCGGGCTGTTGGGAGGCGCGCTGGAAAAACTTGAAAAAGGCCGCCGCGCTTCAGACGACAAGCAAAAGCAAATTAACGAATTGCGCCCACAATTAGAAAAATGGGAGGGTTTCTGCCGAGAATTGGGCGAGCAGCCCGCCGATGTGACCCTGGCCTGGCTGTTGGCGAACCCGGTCGTTACCGCGCCCATTATCGGCCCGCGCACGCTGGAGCAGTTGACCGGCTCGCTGCGCGCGCTTGAACTGAAATTGGACGAAGCCGCCCTGAAGAAACTGGATGAAATTTGGCCTGGCCCTGGCGGCGCAGCGCCCGAGGCGTACGCCTGGTAGCCCAGTATTGCCTTGTCCCAATTGTCTAAGGTCACTGCTTTCTTACCGTCTCTTATAGCCAAAGCCCCTTCTCTTACCGGGAGAAGGGGCTTTGGCTATATTAATTTTTCTAAAAATCAGCTATCCACCGGACACTTTGTTTTTCGGACGCGGATTTACGCGGAAAACGCGGAATTTTTCGTAACTGCTCAGGCATAGCCGTTTTGCCCTTGTTTTGGTGGGCTAAAGCCTTTCCGCAGTACAAAAAAGCCCTTTGGGCTACCAATTCGAGTCGGCTTCCCTGGCACCGCCCGCCAGGGCAGGTGTAGCCGATTTCCATGCTTTGAGGCAGGGCTTTAGCCCACCGAAATGGGACTAGCCTGAGCGGTTACAATTTTTCTTAATTTTCTTCGGAAGAAAAACGATTTTTCCGCGTTCATAGGCGCTTGTCCGCGTCCAATTTTGAAACTGTACGGTGGCTAGAAAATCAGCAGCAATTCGCAATATGGCTGTAGCGCGACATGAATGTCGCGGCACTTCAAATTGAGAATTTCTGAAAAATCAGCAGCAATTCCAAATCTGAAATCCAATCTTGTGATACGAAGGTAGCTGTCCGTTCAGACAAACAGGCTTTTTGCCCAATTCGGCGGGCTGAAGCCCTTCCTCAATTCGTAGAAGTCGGCCAAGTCCGACTTTTGGCAGCCCGAAGGGCTTTTTTTGTCATGAGGCAGGACGCTTGCCCCCGCCAGGGGGCAGCCCGCCGGGTTAGGTTGCGCAAGTTTTAGCTTTGAAATTGCTGAAAACTCAGGCTTGAATTTGGATAACTTTTATAATAAAATGAAATTGCAAAACCTTGCATTTTTGTAAGGAAAAATGCGGCACTACGCAAAGGCTTGGGGGTGGCCTTTCTTATGCTTGCTGCAGCCGCCAATATACGACGGAATAAACGGGGATGCCATCGAGAAGTTTCTTAACTGCAAAAAGAATAACCCGCAACCCTCATTTCCCGTTATTCGCATAGGGTAGATGGAAAATAACCCTGTCATATTTTAATTAGATAGGAGTCCTCATTTATGAAAAAACAAATCATTTCCCCATCTAAAGAAATAAAACCAATCGTAATTATGGTACTTATTGTATTGCTTTCCAGCACCTTCATGACCACTGCCGGCGCCCAGCCTCAACCCAGGGATGTGACCGCAACGGGTGACGGCTTGCTCGCTGAATATTTTAACCTGGACGGAACTCCTTACCTGTTTAACGGTCAACCACTTGTGGTAAATGGCGAAGGCCCCCTCGACCATAGATGGGAAATATTTTGCCAGGCTGCCAACCTGGAGACCTACTATCAGGGCGTTTGCGCCAGATGGGCCGGGGCTTTTAGTGCCAACGGAACACGATTTCGGGAAATCCTGACTGGCTATATCGAAGCGCCACAAACTGGCACTTATGTTTTCTATGGAAATATTGATGACTTCATCGAAATTACCCTTTTAGGACAAACTTATACCTTTGATATCCTTGGCGGTGGCGGCTACACTATCTCCTCTCTCAATCTGAACGCCGGGGAACTGTACCCTATTAGAATTACTTTCTTAAACAGGCGCGGCGTTGCCAGGCTCAACTTATATTGGACGTTACCCGACGGAACGAGCCAAGTCGTCCCTCGTAAGTACCTCTATACGCGCATTCCCAACCAGCCCCCGGTTGCCGATGCGGGCGGCCCATACACCGGCCCAGAAGGAAGCCCGGTGATATTAGATGCCTCCAGTTCCACTGACCTGGATAATAATATTGTTGAATATGCCTGGGACCTGGATAATGACAATGTGTATGAAGCCACCGGCATCACAGCCCAGGTGACTTACAACGACAATGGCGCATTCCAGGTGGGTCTGAAAGTGACCGATGTCTATGGCGAAACCAGCACCGATATCGCCGAGGTCATCATTGCCAACGTCCTGCCGGTTGTAGATACATTAAACATCCCCGATTCTGTGAATGCGGGCGATTCTTTCTCAGTCAACGCCGATTTTAGCGACCCCGGCCTCGATGATACCTTTACCGCTGTCTGGGATTGGGGCAATGGTGAAACTTCAGCAGGCATTCTCTCGAATCGCGCTGTGACCGGCTCATACGCTTACTCATCCGCTGGAAACTACACTGTCACCCTCACCATTACCGATGATGACGGTGGGGAGGGCAGCCAGTCAGCATCCATCACTGTTATTCAACCGATTGTCTATGCAGATGCCGGCCCCGACCGTTCAGCGGCAGAAGGCGAAGTCACCAGCCTGGATGCGTCTGGTTCTTATGACCCAACTGGCGGTGCGCTCACTTTTGTATGGGACTTTAATAATGATGGCCTGTACGATGACGCCAGTGGCGTTACCCCCTCTCTCAGCTTTGCCGACGACGGGAACTACCTTGTCGGCTTGCTTGTCACGAACTTAACGGGAGCCTCCGCCACAGACACGGTGTGGATAACAGTCAACAACGTTGCCCCCGTTGCGCAGTTAAGCGGGGCAGTGGTAGATGCGAGTGGAAATTTCTCTGCCTTGGGCAGTTTCAGCGACTCTGGCGATGATGTTTGGGCTGGCGCAGTGGATTATGGTGATGGAAGCGGAATCCAGCCATTGGCTCTCAACCCCGGCAAAACCTTCTCGCTGGCGCATACATATCAATTGGCTGGCACATTCACCGTAGAAGTGTGCATCAGCGACGATGACGGCGGAACAGGCTGCGCCCAGGCGCAGGTAAATTATTCCCAGAATCGCCCTCCCGTTGCAGACCCCGGCGGCCCATACTCGGTGCGCGAAGGTCGCATAATTTGGCTAAACGCTTCCAAATCATCTGACCCCGATATAGACTTGAACCTTACTTATGAATGGGATTTAGATGGGGATGGCGATTTCGATGATGACTCTGGCAAGATGATAGAGTTTTATGGGAAAGATGACGCTGTGCTAACGGTTTGGCTCAAAGTAACCGATAGCCAGGGTTTGAGCAGCATTGCCAGCACGACTGTAACCATCACCAACGTGCCTCCTTACATCGTCTATCGCTATATCAATAAACATGCCCGTGTTGGTGTGCCAATTACCCCCTGGTTTATATTCCGCGACCAGGGCCCATTCGATACATTCAGCGCGGTATGGGATTGGGGCGATGGCACGAAATCCGAATCAACAATAAAAGGCTACTTCGCTATTGGAAAACATACATACACCCGGCCAGGCCGTTATAAGATAACGATAACTCTCTATGACGATGACGGAGGGAGCGCAATCCTGAACCGATGGGTAATTGTCCACAAAGGCTGGCGATAGTCAGGCAACACAAAGCCCCGTCGTGTGTTTAGACGGGGCTTTGTGTTGCGCAATCTCCCAAATGCGCGCGCAAAACATAACAAGAACAGACCAGATTTTCCTGACAATCTGTGCGCGCGCGTTCCCAAACAGCAATTCCAAATCTAAACCAGGACGAGGACGAGCGCGGATTAACGCGGATATTTTTTGGGAATTCAGCGTGAAATTGTATGTAAACGGCGTTCAAATTTGTGCTAAACCGCAGATTCAAGATTTTTTCCGTGTTCTCTGCGCCCCAATTATCTTGTTTTGGTTTCAAATTTGGAATTGCTGATTCCTAAATTGAAAAGTTGACGCGTGTTTTCGCCTGTGGTATTATCGCGTCACAACCCAATAGCCCCTAAACGGCACTCTTATCCAGAGAGGCGGAGGGAACGGCCCTGCGAAGCCTCGACAACCGGTCGGCATTTGCCGAAAACGGTGCCAATTCCGACAGACGGATGTTCTGGTAGATGAGAGGGCAGCCGCGCTTCTTGCAAATTGCCCTTTCAGTACGTCCGAAGGGGCATTTTTTATTCAAGGAGATAACCCGCAATGAGCAACACCTTCATGAACTCACCCAAACTCTTGTTCACGTCCGAATCGGTGACGGAGGGACACCCCGATAAAATGTGCGACCAGATTTCGGATGCCGTGCTGGATGCCTGCCTGGAGCAGGACCCCTACTCACGCGTGGCCTGCGAAACTGCCACCAAAACCGGCTATGTAATGTTGCTGGGCGAAATTACTACCCAGGCATTTGTCAACTTCGATGAACTCGTCCGCAAAGTCGTTACTGAAATTGGCTACGACCGCGCCAAAAAGGGATTCGATGGCAATACCTGCGGCGTGCTTTCGGCCATTGCCAGCCAAAGCCCCGATATTGCGATGGGCGTTGACCATGCCCTCGAAGACAAAACCGGCGAAATGAAAGACAGAGACATCGAACACGTTGGCGCAGGCGACCAGGGTATGATGTTTGGCTTTGCTTGTAACGAGACGCCAACCCTGATGCCAATGGCCATTTACCTGGCGCACAAACTAAGCCGCCGCCTGAGCGAAGTTCGCAAAGATGGCACGCTTGAATGGCTGCGCCCGGATGGCAAGAGCCAGGTAACCGTGGAATATTCTTACGGGAAACCGAAACGCATTGATACCGTGCTTATCTCCACCCAGCACGCGCCCGAAATTTCGCAAGAGGAAATCCGCCAGGCCATTATTGAGCATGTCATCAACCCTGTCCTGCCCGCTGATATGGTAGATGCTGGCTTGAAAATTTACGTTAACCCAACCGGGCGATTTGTCATCGGCGGCCCAATGGGTGATGCTGGCCTGACCGGGCGCAAAATCATCGTGGATACCTACGGCGGCATGGGCCGGCATGGCGGCGGCGCGTTCTCGGGCAAAGACCCCACGAAAGTAGACCGCTCTGCCGCGTATGCCGCGCGTTGGGCAGCCAAGAATGTAGTCGCTGCCGGGCTGGCCGACCGTTGCGAAATCCAGGTAGCCTATGCAATTGGCGTGGCGCACCCGCTCTCGGTTAACGTGGAAACCTTCGGCACTGGCAAAATCAGTGACGAGCAGATTGGTGAACTCGTTACCCAATATTTCGATTTACGCCCTGGCGCAATTATCCGCGACCTGAATTTGCGCCGTCCAATCTATCGCCAGACCGCCGCTTATGGGCATTTTGGCCGCGACGATGTCCAATTCCCCTGGGAAGAGACCGACAAGGCCGAGGCCCTGCGCAAGGCTGCCGGGCTGTAATTCTCCTTTACAAAGCAGCGTCCCGAAGGTGATAAACCTTCGGGACGTTTGTTTTTATTGACCGGCAGCAGCCAGTGCGGCATCTATTTCTTGTTGGAACGTCGAAAACGGCATGGCGCCGGGCACCAGCCGCCCATTGATGATGAAGGATGGGGTCGAAATCCCATCGGCCGAATATTGATTGGCGGCAACCAACTCGGCATAGTTGGTGGTGGATGTAATATCCTGAGCGGCGTTTTTCTGGTCTTCGAGAAGTCTGGCGGCGTATTTGCCCTTTTCGAAGCAATCTTTGAAGGTATTCATGTCGATGTTCAGTTTTTCCGCAAAGGCAATCAGGCGGGCATCGCTAAACTGACCCCTTTTTTCACCTTCCAGCAGGTTTAAGAAAATAATATCGTGCATTTCCCAGAATTTGCCCTGGTCACCAGCGCAGTAAGAGGCTTCAGCGGCCCGAGCCGATTCGGGGCTGAGGAATTGACCAACCGAGCGATATTCGAAATACACTTTACCAGTGACAATATAGGCCTCGACAATCTGATGTTCTGTCGTTGTGGCGAAACGGCCACAGTAGGAACATTTGAAGTCGGAGTAGTTGATAATTTTTACCGGGGCGTTTGGGTTGCCCATTGCGTTGAAGTTTGCCTGTGGGCGGGCTTTGAACTCGGGCATGACAATTTCACCCACCGGTTGGTTGGCCGAGACGATAAAAAACAGGGCGATTGCGGCGACGACCAGCAGCCCACCCGCTATCAGCATGATTCTCTGGGTTTTTTTCTGTCGCGTGCGCCTGTCGCGCAGTTCCTGACGTTTGCTCATTTCTTCTCTTTCCTTTCGATATAAAAACAAAGTGGAGGAAATTTTCCCATGCCCACTGTGTTTTGTCCAGTAACCGTAGATAAGAGTTGGATTAATTTTGGTTCTGCCGCTTACACCCTCATGGGCGACCCGTTAGGGCAAAACCAGATGCGATTTTGCAGAGAATTCTGGCGTAAAATGATGTTTTTTTACGCTGGACAGGCTGCCCTTACCCTGTTATCTCACCAAAAACGGCAGAGCCATACCCCCCAGCCGAATTAATCGTCAATGCGCTGGTTGTTGAGGGCCAGCAAATCAACCTGGCGGCGGTTAAATAACACTGCCGGGCTTTCTACCTTGAGGGCTGGTATCAGCACTGCGGCCAGCGTGGCGTTGTAAATTGGCACAAAGTCGCGGCTGCCTTCTACCATGATGGTGGAGAATTCGAATCGTCCCGCCCATTCTAGCGAGCCCTGCAACTCATATACTGGGGTTGCTATTCGCACAGGGTATTCGCTCAGGCGAACATAGCCGCCGCGCGCCAGGGCTTGCGGGCCTATATCTTCGCGGCGGGTCAATGCAATTGCGAATATTTGTGATTTAACGATGCGCACAATTTCGTAGTGGTCAACCAGTTTTGATGGCATGTGAACCCGCGCCAGGCGCGCATCCACAATTTCCATGAATGAATTCAACTGGTCGTTAATCAAACCCATCAGGCCGGTATTGGGAACCATCACCTTGCCGACAACCCGGTAACTGGGTGTGTAAAAATCTGCCGGAATAGCACGCTGGGTCATGGTCTGCGGTTCAAAAGTCATGCTTTACTCCGTTGAGGATGGACGACTCTGTTCACGTTTGATGGGTGGGATGCGGTGGCGTGGTTTGCGGCGCGTGGTGGGTTTGCCTGCATTGGGGCTGAGCAAGGCGGCCAGCCAATTGACCGCGCGCGAATCGTACTCGCGCCTGCCGCAGACATCGCATACCCAGGCAGGGAAGCCTGGCACTGTTACCAGTTCTTCCCCCAGCCAGGTGAAATAGGTCAGGAATTGCAGGCGCATCACCCCAGCCTGGCAGGCTGCGCAAGGGAAAACAGAGGGATTGGGTTGTTGTTGCTCTTCACTCATAAAACGGTTCTCGCTTCTTGCAGAATAGAAACCCCGGCGCTGACTCCCAGGCGGTTGGCGCCAGCGCCAATCATTGCTAACGCATCTTTGAATGTGCGAATTCCACCAGAAGCCTTAACGCCCATTTCCATGCCAACTACGCGGCGCATCAACGACACATCTTCCACTGTTGCGCCGCCCGTTCCAAAACCGGTGGAGGTCTTCACAAAATTGGCTCCGGCTTGTTTGCTGAGCAGGCAGCCAATGATTTTCTCACGTTGGTTCAGGTAACACGTTTCAAGGATGACCTTCAGTTGTACTCCGCGCTGTTGGCAGGCATCAACCACTGCTTTTACATCTTCGTAAACCAGTTCATAAGCGCCGCCTTTCATTGCGCCAATGTTCATTACCATATCAATTTCGGTTGCTCCGGCCTCTATGACCAGCCTGGCTTCGGTGGCCTTTAGCGAGGGCAGGTGCGCCCCCAATGGAAAGGAAATCACCGAGCAAACCCCCACCCGCGTACCGCGCAGCAATCCTGCCGCAAGCGGCACATAGGCGGGGTTGATGCAAACGGTTGCGAAGCGGTGTTCACGCGCCTCGGCGCATAGGTTTTTGACCTGTTCAGCGGTTGCATCGGGCTTGAGCAGGGTATGGTCAATCCACAAGGCCAGTGCTGGCCCGGCGGGTGATGTGAGGGTGGGGGGCAGTGGTGGTAATTCCAATTGATATGATTCGGCCTGCGCCAGAAGTTCTTTAATATTAATCATTGGTTGCCTTTGCAAACTCGTAATGCTCAATCAATTGTAAGTTTTGGAAAGGCCAGTAAATCAGTACGGCCCTGCCGACGACGTTTTCGAAGGGCAGCATTCCCCACGAGTGTGAATCGGATGAATCGTTGCGGTTGTCGCCCAGCACAAACAAATGACCGGGTGGCACAACCCAGGTTCCTGCATAGAGCGGTGACTGGGCTATGTATGGCTCTTGCAGGATGCCTTCATTAACTTGCACAATGCCGCCTTGAATGCTGACTGTATCTCCGGGAAGGCCAATGACGCGTTTAATCAGGTCTTGTTGCGGGTCGAGCGGGAAGTGGAAGACGACAATATCACCGCGCTGCGGCGCATCGAAGCGATAGGCCAGCCGGTTTACGAGTACAAATTCCCCATCTTGGAGGGTTGGCAGCATCGAGAAGCCGTCTACGCGCACGCGCGCTGAGAGGGCATTAATTACCAGAAACAAGGCTGCCGAAAGCAGCAGGGTTTCCAAAATATCCAGAAAAAAACGCCCCCACCCTGCCGATTCACCGCCAGGCGATTCGGGAGTGGTGGGTTGGGTATCGAGTTCTTCCAATCTTTCCTCCGGTCAATCGGGGAATTATACCCTAAACTCGCCCCCAGGCAAAAAAGGTCGGCACAAACAGCACGCGTTGGCCGGTTTGCCAGGCCGCTTCATCTAATTTTTTCATTTTTTGGATGTCTTGTTCTGTAATAGTTCCCGCTAAATCGGTTTGCAGTACCTGCCATTCCAGATTTTGCTCTCCAGGCGAAGAGATGCGCCACTCGCCGCCCAAAATTCCGGTTTCGATTTCTTGGAGGTTTGCCTCGGTAAACAGGCCCGCCAGTTTGCGTCCTATTTCTGGGTCGGCGCTTTGGCGTCGCAGGGATGCGGTTTGCCAGCGGCCTAGTTCTTCGAGCGGGGGGGGGGAGTCAATGCGCCCGCCGTAATCGGGTTCGGCCAGGGCCAGAACGGCCCCGCCAGGGCGGGTGATGCGCCGCATTTCGCGCAGTACTTGCGCGGGGTCTTTTACCCATAGCAGCAGGAAGTGACAGAATACCAGGTCGAAGGCTGCGTTGGGGTAGGGAAGATGATGCCCGTCGGCGCAAAGCGGGGAGATTGTTGGGGCGTGGATGAATGCTTCGGTAACGGCAGGCAGATTCCAGTCTGCGCCGTGAACGGCCGCCCCTGGTTTGACGGGTAAATCTTCGAGCAGCGCGCCTGTTCCACAGCCGAGTTCCAATATTCGCCCGGCGGCGGCGAGTCCGGCTTTTTCAAAAAGATAGGCGCGCAGGTTCTTTGTCCAGCGCGCCTGCTGTTGGTAGCGTGCGTGCCAGTTCATGGGGCGAAGGGGGAGGTGTGTTTGTGCCACTCGCGGATGAATTGTTCTTGCTGGAAGGTTTCGGGGGAGTGTGGGTAGCGGCTAGATTTGGGGACGCTCTTCCACCAGGCGGCGAGTTGGTCGAGGGCTTGCTGCCCGCTCAGCCCGCGCCGCACAAGGTAGCAGCCGACGACGGTGCCAGTGCGCCCGATGCCGCCGTAGCAGTGCAGGTAGGTTTTGCGCCCGGCAGCCAGAGAGTCTTCGATGGCGTTGAGGATGGCGGTCATTTGTTGGGGGTTGGGCAGACCGAAGTCGTTAATGGGGAAGCGGGTGTATTGCGTTGGCAGGCTGTAGTAACTGGCTTGTTCGCGCAGCAGCGGTTCATAGGGCGCGATTTCTCCCGGGCTGGTGAGGTCAATAAAGGTGTTGAAACCGGCGGCCAGGAAGGAATCGAGTCGCTTGCGGGTCAGTTCGGGGTAGTAGGCTGTGCCGGGGTATTCCCCGGCCAGGAATTGCCCGGGACGCACCCAGTATGATTCGGGGATGGGCTGGTCTGGCATGGCGGGCGCCGGGGTTATTCGAGCGAGGAGGGAGAGACGGGGTAATTGGGCTGGTCGCGCCGGAATTCGTAGGCTTCTACCATCTCTTCGACAATTGCCTTGTCCGCTTCTTTGATTTCGAGAAATTCAAAACCGATATTGTAAAATGAGGGGTCGATATCTGGTTTGCACCAGGCGACGCGCGCTTCGAGGTTAAGGTGGCTGGTGGAGAAGAGCGGTGGGTCGGGCAGGTCGAAGCGCAGAGAGATGGCGACGTTTTCGCTGATTGGGTCGTCACTGATAATCATGGCGCCTTTGGGGCTGAGGTCGGAGAGGTAGCCCAGGATTCTTCCGGTTGCGCGGTCGAAAACGCGCGAATAAACCATGAGGTATTTTCGGTTGAGGGTTCTTCGTTCTTTCATAGGAGCCTCCATGTTTATAGTTTAATCTGTTTTGGGGTCGGCTTCAATGAGAGAAACGTTGTAAAAGTAGAACAGTTTGCCCCGCGAACTGGCGGGGTTGTGTTTAATTGCCCGGCGGAGGTTTATGGCACGTTGAAGGCAACGTACAGAGCCCCGCCCACGAACAGGAATAATGATTTGTTAGGGCTGAAGGCCATGGCTGTCACTATGCTGCCTTCGGGCAGGGGGTCTTGTTTGCCGGGCTGGTCGCTTAAGATTTTTTGCAGTTCTAACGCCCGGGCGCTGAACTTGAACACTTCCTGGGTCACTGGTTGCAGCAAAACCACAGATGGGTCGGGCGGGCTGGAAAAGGCAATTTGCGAGAACTTGCCATCGGCCAGCAGGTTGCCGCCCTGATAGGCGGGGCGAGTTTCTACAAAGATGGCGGGGTCGTTGCAGCGCGTGGGAGCAGCCGAAAGGCGGCTGAGCGTGCAGGTGGTCAGGTAGCCATCTTGCGTTTCGGGGTTGCGGAACAACAGGTAAAGGTCATCGCCGTTGATGGCCAGGCCAACCGCCTGCTGCATTGCGAGCGGAATCTGGTTTTCGAAGAAATAGTAGGGTTTGTTGGGGAAGCTGGCCTCAACTGTGCCAAAATAAACCCATACCGCGCTGCCGGGCGCATCTAACACGTACAGGTTATTGGCATCGTAAGCCACAGCCGTTATGCGCTTCCAGCCGGTTTCGGGCATTTGCAAGAACGAGGCGCGCGGCCTTGCGCCGGGAATGCAGTAAAGCAGGTTGCCGGAGGCATCTATTCCGAGCAGGGTTGCTCCAGAGGGGTTCGAGCGCGGCAGGGCAATGATATCGAGCAGCGCGCCAACTCGAATGCCATCCAATTCACCCGGCCCGCATTGGAAGGTGGGGTCCAGGTCGAATGTCTTCCCGTTGAATACGCCGCGCCGCGCAGAGCCGCTGGCTGCATCTAGCAGGTAAACATCTGTATCTGAGGCGGCCATGCGGGTAATTTGCAGGTTGCGGCTGAGCGGCGTGCTAAACGCTGGTTGGAAATCTACCCGGGTGATTCGGTTGAGAGAATCTAACTCGGCCTGGGCTTCGCTGCGCCACTGGCGAGCCGCGCTTGTTGGCGGGGTATATTTATCGGCGGTGTCGAGCATCCCTAGCACCGTCTTCCAATACTCGCGTTGCAGTTGAGGGTCAGCAGCGGAGCGCGCTTTCTGGCGGAATTCTTCCGCTGTTTGGTAGTAGCCTTGCACCTGCTTTGGAATGCCAATGTAATGATAGACATTGGCTCCAATCATAATTGCCAGCACGGGCAGCAAAATGACCAGGAAAAACGGCCATGAACAGCCTAAAAACGAGGCTGGCTGACCGTTTTCGTCGGCAGGCAACAGGCGCGGGATGAAATTACCGGCTTTATTCTTCAAAGCCTGCCAGGATTCGCGCCCGCGCCCTATGGATTTTGCGAGGAAAAGCGCCCCCTTGCGGGTGATTAAACGCAGGCGTTCCTTTTGCGCGGGAGTAAACAGCGGTTTTCCCTCGCCTTTGGGGGCAGGCGGCTCTGGGCTATGCGCTGGTTCTGGTTCAGGTTGAGGCGGGGGGCTCGTGACAGGAGAATGTATCGGCCTGGGCCTGGATTCTTGCCCCTGGGCGGCGGCCTGCGCTGGTTGAGAATCGGCGGGCGGAGGCACGGGCTTTTTTTCTGTTACGGAAGCCGCTTTCGCATCTGAGGGCGATTCCGCTGGCGCGCCAGGAGGAGGATTCTGCTCCTTTGGCGGGAGAACGGCTGCGGGAAGCGCGCCCCCTGCGAAGGCGGGGGAGGCAGGTTTGGGCGCAGGATGCGGCGGGGGCGTGGAGGACGCCGCGATAACGGGTTTGACAATATTCATCTCCCCCTTGCCCTCGCTGACCTGAATCAGAACCGCGCTGATGTTGCCGTCGTTGGCGGCCATCAGGCGGCGGCGGGTGGCTTCGAGCGAGGAGGCCTGACGCTCCTCGTTGACGGATTTTTCCCAGTTGGGCGGCAGGGCGGCGCAGAACAGTACCCGGTCGGTGGGGCGCAGTTTGGCCTGGGCGAAATACATGCGGGTCGTCTGGCTTAGGCCCAGCCCTTTGCCTGCCATTTGCGAGTCGTGATAGTGTTGTGGGTCGTGCCCCATCTTAAATACATGCGTTGGCCCGCATTGGACGGTGTAAAGCAGTTCCCCGCGCAGGGCTGCCAGTACGAGCGCGCCTATGCTATATTGCCCTTTGCTCGTAGTGGACATGTTGCGCTCGGCCAGGAAAGCGTTGAGCGATTCGACCGAGGCTTTGAGGGCAAAGGTGAGTGACCCGGCGGTATTGTAAAAGGTTTCGGCTACCTGCCCCACAATCTGGTCATATTCGCTGCTGGAATAGGGGATGTTGCCGGCCAGTGTAAGATAGGCAATGAGCTGGTCTTGTTCGCGCCCGCGGGCATGGCGTTTGGGCGGGTTTTGGGTCAGCAGGCCGGGCAGCTGCGGCCATTCCTGGCCGTTGATGCGGTACAGGCTGAGCAGGGTCAGGTCGAAGATACTCATAAGATGATTATAAACGATTCGCCGTTTCAATACCTTTGCCAAAAATCTGGTGCTGCAAAATTTTAGATTGACCTGGGTCTTGAAACGAAGTATGATTAAGGAAGTTGATAAGGTTGCAATTTTCTGCCCCAAAACCCACCCCTCCCCTGACTTTGTTAGCGGAGGGGTGGAGCATTAATCGCGGGTCAATTCGTTCAATATTGCCACGGTTTCCAATTTTCCCCCCATGCCATTTTCTCCGGCAGGGCCAACGCAGGAGGGGCAGCCGTCTTCACAGGAACACGCGCTGACCAGTTCGCGCGCGCGCTGTAAGAGGCTTTCGTGTATCTCGAACAATTTCTCGCTGAAGCCAATCCCCGCTGGAACCTGGTCATACAAGACCACCGAGGGCTGCGGGAAGGATGGCGATTCCTGCGGTTCGATGTGCAGCCCCAGGTCGCCGTTGTCGCACATCAAGAAGAGCGGTGCCAGGGTTGCCAGCGCGTAGCCCAGCCCTGCCAACCCGCTACGCACGCGCGCGTTGGTTTCTGCTTTTTTGTGGCATTCGGGGCAGAGCGTCACCAGGTTTTCGAGGCGGTTGGCCTGTTCCCTGGCGCGTCGGGGGACAGATTGGAGTCCAACGTCAGCAGACGTTGGGCTAACTCCAAAATCGGGAGTTTTTGGAGTCTGGGGATGGGAACGCATAAACATCCGAAAGGGGATTTTATGATGGACATCGTGCTGGCGCGTTTTTTCAGGTCGTCCGCACATCTGGCAGCGGAAGCCATCCCTGGCGCGGACTTGCTCGCGGATTTTAGGCCATTCGGGGCCGTAGTCGTTGGGGGCATTTGTCCACAGGCCGTCTTTGCTGAGCGATTCTACAATTTTGTCTGAAATTGACAGCCAGTAAGCGGTGGTTTGCATTTCGGTTGGGGGCAGGTCGAGCGGCTCCTGTCCTAAATTCTCTCCGACCAGCCAAGACTTTTTGCGAAAACCGGTCACCTGGGTTGTGACCTGTACCTCGCCCCAGGCTTTTTGCGGGGATTGCGCCGCAATGGAGAGTCCCTCCACGCTTGTTTCGCGCAGCGGTTCGGTGAAATAATCGAGCGCAACCGGGATGAGCGTGGCGCGGCCTTCGGCCAGGTTCAACGCTTGAACAAAATACTGCTGGCCTTCGTGCAGGTACACGGCGCGCGGGTGCGCCATCCAGGGGGCGGATTCGGTGTCCACCTCGCCAATTACGAAGGGACGCTCGCCGCCTTCTACATGCAAAATTACGTTTTCGGGCGAGGCAGAGCGCAGCGAGATGCCCGCTGCCGGGTAGGCGTCGGCCATCCAGTAGGTTTTTTCCCCGTTTTGGTGGGCTTCGCCGCTCCCGCTCATAACGCCGAGATATTCGGACACCAGTTCGGGCGGCACGCGCCCAAAGCCTTCGCCCGCGCCGAAGGGCAGCTCGAACAAGGCGCAGCGAATGTGATTGAGCAGGATGAGCAAGTGATTCGGGTTGACCAGCCCCTGTTCGGGGGATCGCTCCAGCAGGTATTCGGGATGATGGGCGAGGAACTGGTCGAGCGGGTTGGCGGTGGCGATGAGCATGGCGGCGGCTGGGGCATCTCCGCGTCCGGCGCGTCCTGCCTGCTGCCGGAGGCTGGCGATTGAGCCTGGGTACCCCACGAGAAGCGCTGCCCCCAACCCGCCAATATCAATTCCCAATTCGAGGGCGTTGGTGGCAACGACGAGTTGTACCGACCCGTCGCGCAGTCCCTTTTCAATTTCGCGCCGCTGCGAGGGCAGGTAGCCAGAGCGGTAGCCGCGAATGCGGGATTGGTTATTCGCTTCTCGTTTTTTGCCTTCGATGTAACTCAACAATATTTCCACGCTCCGCCGCGAGCGGGCAAATATGACCGATTGCGTTTCTGTTTCGAGCAAATCTTGCGCCAGGCGCGCGGCTTCTTGCGTGGCGCTTTTGCGCAGGCCAAGCGATTCATCTATCACCGGTGGGTTGTAGATGATGAAGTGCCGCTCGCCCCGCGCTGAGCCGTCTTGGTCTATTAATGTAACGGGTTCTTCAATCAGATTTTCGGCCAGTTCACGCGGGTTGGCGATGGTGGCAGAGGTGAGAATAAATTGTGGCTGCGCGCCATAAAAGGCCGCCACCCGTTTGAGCCGCCGGATGACGTTGGCAACATGCGAGCCAAATACGCCGCGATAGGTGTGCAATTCGTCTATGACCACATAGCGCAAATTGCGAAAAAACTCGGCCCAGTTGGTATGATGCGGCAGGATACCGGTGTGCAGCATATCGGGGTTGCTGAGCACGATGCGGGCATTTTTGCGGATTTGCTGGCGCTGCGCCTGTGGCGTGTCGCCGTCATAAATGGCCGCTGAAACTGCAAACTGCTGAATGATTGCTGATAGCTGGTCTTGCGCCAATGCTTTGGTTGGGAACAGGTAGAGGGCGCGGGCCGAGGGGTTTTCTGCGCTGGCGGCGAGGACGGGCAGGTTGTAGCACAGCGTCTTGCCGGAGGCAGTTCCGGTGGCGATGACGGGGTGTTCACCCCGGCGCGCGGCGTCCCACGCTTCAGCCTGGTGACTGTAGATGGATACAATTCCACGCTCACGCAGCGCAGCGGCTATCTCACGGGGTAAATCTGTTGGTAGTGGGCGTAAATCAGCGAGGCGCGCGGGTTGGATGTTCCATGTGGAGATGTTGGGGGCTGTGAAAGGCTCGCTTTGCCAGCGACGAATCAGCGTGGAAAATGTCATCTTTTTCCAAAAATTAGGGCGTATGGCCGAAAAAATCGAGACTGTAGGCTTTAACGCGCGCTCCTGCCAGCAACGGCGTGATGGTTTTGCCAGTGTAGCCAGTTTGGGGCGGAATTTGCTGGAAGGCGCGCTCTGTTATCAGGATTTCCCCTGGCCCGGCTACGTCTTCGCCAAGTTTGCTGGCGGTGTTGACCACATCGCCAAAATAATCGGGTTCGCCGGTGAGCAGGACGTCGCCGTAATCTATGCAGATGGATACGCGGATGTCGAAGTCGTCTTCGGTGAAGCGGTTGATGGCGTCGAAGGCGGTGTTGAGGTGGATGGCGGCTTTGACGGCGCCCAAAACGGTGTTGAACATGGCGAAGCAGTTATCGGCTTCAAATTTGACGACCTGCCCATCTAACTCTTCGATGATGGGCTGGGAGGTCAGTTGCATTCTTTTAACCATTGAAAGGTAGTGTACGATGCCGTATTTTTGGGTCAGGCGTGAAAAGCCGGACATATCCATAACCAGAACGGCCCTGGTTGCGCCAAATTCGGCCCATAGGGTGTTTTCTATTTCTTGTTGCGATGTTTTGGTTTCGGCCTGTGAATATTTAAGGATGAGTTCCTGAAAGCGCGGGTCCATTTATGCGATTCCGATTACCGAGGATGGTTTTTTGGGGAATAGGGTGGCGGTGAGCAGGCGGGCTTCGTCGGTATCCCAGTAGCAATCGGCGTAGGCGGTTTTTAGTTCGTCGAGTGAGCGGTAGCCAAAGAGCAGTTGCAGCACGGTCAGGTCGGGCAGGCCAATTTCACCCATGTCGTTGGGCTGGGGTTTGTAGGATGCTGTTTCGGTGAGTTTGCCGTTCTCAAAGGTCAGTTTGACCCCGGTTTTGTAGAGGTTCAGGCGCAGGCTGCCGCTGTAGCCGGGGATGAGTGATTCGGCCAGCCGCTTTTCAAGGGCCGGGGCGATGTGGCGCAGAAAGTGGGGCAGGTTGGGGACGCGCATATACCAGGCGTAGGTTGGGCGGATGCGTGGCAGTTTTTCTCGCCAGGCTTCGTAAACCGGGTGTGATGAGCCGTGCCAGAACGGAACGGCGGTTTTGTTTTCAACCGGCTGGTTGTCACGCAGGGCATATTCGCGGCTGGTTGCCAGGATGTACCGCGCTACAGAAGGCGTTACCGCCAGCCAGGACATGCCGGGCTTGAGTTCGTATTCGAAGAGTGGGACGCCCCAATCCCAGTTGAACCAGGGGTGCGAAACGTAGCCGACTGGTTCGCCTGCCGCAGTTTTTATGATGCGGAATACGCTGCGATTGACGTTTCGCTCGCTCTTGCCGGTCAGTTCGTAGCGCCAGGTGGATTCATCTCGCGCCGAGCGAATCAGTTGGCGGCTGCTGGCGTGGGTGTAGACTATGTTGAGAAATGGGATGTCGGATTCGGTGGCGGTTTGAAAGGTGAAGGGTTCGCTTTCGCCGTCTTTGAGCGCGGGCATGAGCGGGGCAAACCCAACCCGTCCCCCGCCCAATTCGAGCCCCATTTCGTAGTCGAACCGTTTGTAGTAGTACGGGATACCGGTGATGCCCTGCGCCAGTTCGCCGCGTTCGGCGCTCCAGCGGTGGATTTCGTCAAATTGCGTTTGAATCAGGCGTTTATGGCGGTATTCGGGCAGGGTGCCGACCAGTTCGGGGCGCCCGACTTTGAAGGGGATGCCTTCGTAATTCCAGGTTTGGGAGATGTGGTTGAGGGATGAGACGATGCGCCCGGTGGCTTGTTCCTCGATGATGGTGAAATCTTCTTGCCCGAAGGTGGGGTGCGGGCGGGTGAGCAGGTCTCGCGTCCAACAGGCCAGGCGGTCATCGGGTTTGTCCCAGCCTTCGTCGCTGTGGATGCGGCTGTTGAATTCGGCCAGGTTTTCGGCGTCGGCAGCGGTGGAGCGGCGGAGGATTAACCCATCGCCGATGGGTTGGATGGTGGCGTTCATGGGTTCCTTTGTGGCGGGTTAACTGGAGAGCAGGTCTTTTACATCTGCGAGGGCTTGTTCGGCAGAGCAAAAGAAGACGCCTTTCATGCCAAGTTTGCGGCAGGCTTCGATGTTTTCGCTGAAGTCATCTACAAAGACGGCTTCGGCGGGTTGGATGCCGAGCGCGTTAAGAGCGTGGTGATAGATTCCGGGCATGGGTTTGGCGATGCGAACTTCGGCGGAGATGGTGAGGTGGTCGAAGGCGTCATTGAATTTTTGTTGGTGAATCCAGGGGCGCAGGTTGTCCCAGGCGTTGGAGATGAGGCCGACTTTGCAGGTTTGGCGGGCCTGACGCAGAAATTCGATGATGTTCCAGTCTATTTCATCTCCGGCGAAGAATTGTTGTTGGATGCGCGGGCGCTGGTCGAGTGGCAGGCCGAGACGGCGTGTGACGCTGACCCAATGGGCTTCTTCGGTAAGAGCGCCGGTGGATGCGCGGGCGGCTGTGCTGTATGACCCGCCGCCAAAGACGACTTTTTCCATTTCATGATAGGTCAGGCCGAATTCGGCGGCCAGTTGGGTGCGCGGGGCTTTGTTTTCGGTGCGGACGATGACGCCGCCCAGGTCGAAGTAGATGGCTTTTATCATTGGGGGATTGGGAGGTTGGGAGATTAGAAGATTGATGGATTCGATATTTGTAAATGAGCATCGAATAACAAATAACGAATTTCGAGTACCGAATATCGAATCCCGAATTTTACCCTTCCAGCAGTTTCCTGGCGGCCGGGTTGAGTTGGAAGGCCTTTTTTGCCAGTTTGGTGGAGCGGCGGCATTTTGGGCAATGCGCATCATAATGGGCGCGGGCGTCTTTTTTGATGATTTCAACCGCTTCGGCTACCTGTTCATTGGTCAGGGAAAAAGGCGTGGAGCAAAATTGGCATTTGATTTGCATAGGGGTCTCCTTATCGCGTTCTTTGACGTAAATGCTGTGCAATCTTATTGTAGCACTACCCAGGCGGCCGGTAAGCGCCTGTCTTAAAGTGGTCGTTTCCTACTAATTGGCGGAGAACCAAAATGCGTGGTAGAGCCAGAATTTTGGGGGTCTATTCGTGGCCGCTAAAGTCTTGCGTCTCGGCGCTGTCGCCCCAATCGGGCATGGAGGATTCGATTTCTTCGGCGCTTTGGCCTGATTCTAGCCGGTCAACGATTTCGTCAAATTGCGGGGGCATTTCTTCGCCGAGGGCGCCGCCCATTTCGCGGAACATTTTGCCCATTGCGCGGGGGTCGTCTTCCAGCCCGGCAAATTTGGCCGGGTCTGAGAACGCTGTGAGGCGGGTTTCCTCGCCCTTCAGGATGCGCACGCGGGGCGCTTTTCGGGTGATGTTGCTGCTTCCACAATGGGGGCAGGCAACCGGCTTCACTCCGTATTCCTGGTAAGTCAGGAATATTTCGAAGCGTTTTCGGCAATCGAGGCAGGTGTAGTCATAAATTGGCATCTCTCAATTTTAATGCATTGAGCTGCTTCAAAAAGGTTTTTGGTCATCCCGTTTTTGGCGTGATGTGAGGGTGGCCCGTCTGGGCAGTACCGGATACGTTTTCGCGGAGAATTCGGGCATAAAAGGATGGTTTTTTGCGCTGGGTTGGCCGTCCCTGCGGGTTTTCTTGTTTAAAATGGCAGAACATCTTTTTGTTACGAATTTGCAATGTTTCTCTCTCTGGGGATGAGGATGCAGCGCGCCGCATTATGGTATAATCTTTGCATATATGCAAGGCGTTTGCAAATGCGCAAACAGGCTGGCGGACGTAAAAAGCGGTCAGACAAGGAGGGTTATTCAACTTTATTGAGCCACAACCGTAAGTAAAACTTGTTCAGGCAGGCCGCAAGTTGCCTGCGCGAATCTTTCTTTCCTCCTTTTTCCTTTCTTTCGGGGAACTATGAAAAACAAACCTGTTACCAAACAATCTCTGTTCGCCCTACTCGCTATCCTTTTCTTGCTGGCGGCGCTGCCAGTTACGACGGCTTTGGCGGATTCGTCTGCGAAATTTCCCGGAACCGCTGCGACCGGTGGCGGAGCAGGGGATGCCTGGGCCGCATCTTCCGGCACCCTTGTTGATGCGCTTGGCGCGGATGGCGGCGCAACCGCGAATGTTGCAATGTCGGATAACAACCCATCTGAAAACCTGAATATGACCGACTTCAATTTCGCCATTCCAAGCGGCGCAACCATCAATGGCATTTCCGTTGCAATTAATCGCTGGGGCAGTTCTGTCGGAGGCGGCAACGGGGTTCGGGATGTGGCTGTGCAGTTATTCAAGGCTGGCAGCCTGGTCGGCGACAACAAGGCTAATACGGGAACCAACTGGCCCACCGCGACAACGACTGTCGCTACTTATGGCAGCGACACCGACCTGTGGGGAACCACCTGGACGCCTGAACAGATTAACGCCTCCAACTTTGGCGTGACCCTGGATGTTCGGAATAGCAGCAACCAGAGTAGAACTGCTTTTGTTGACTATGTGACGATAACGGTTACTTATACCCTGCCTGGAGCAGTCCCCACCGTCACCACGCAGGCAGTTTCCAGCATTGGGACGACAACCGCCACCGGCAATGGTAACGTCACCAGCCTGGGCGTTCCCAATCCCACCGCGCACGGCGTTGTCTACAGCAGCGTCAACGCCGTCCCGACCACATCAGACAGCGTGGTCAACCTGGGCGCAAAGGCCGCCACCGGCGCGTTCACCGCTCCGATGACCGGCCTTTCGCCAAACACCCTGTATTACGTCCGCGCCTATGCCACCAACACGGCAGGCACATCCTATGGCGGCGTGGTTCAATTCACCACGGCGGCCGTCCTGCAAGTGACTGGCCCTGCCAGCGTCACCTACGGCGCGACCGGCGCACTGACTTCCTCGGGTGGTGGCGGCACAGGAGCCGTTACTTATAGCGTTGGCGCTTCCACCGGTTGTTCCATTACGGGTGGCGCCACGCTCAACGTGACCAATGCCAGCGGCACCTGCAATGTGACCGCAACGAAAGCGGCAGACAGCAACTACATTGCTCAAACTTCAGTCAGCTTCCCGGTCACCCTCGTCAAGGCGAATGCCATCATCAACGTCAGCGGCTATACCGGCGTGTATGACAGCGCGGCGCATGG
>CAYLZI010000010.1:0-30062 GCA_964388215.1 uncultured Anaerolinea sp. | reverse complement strand
GGTTGGCGGCCAGGCCTTGCGGGTCGAGCAGGTTCATGTCCCCGCCCAGGGCGGTCAAAAGATTTTGCATAGCAATCTCCTGAATACAGAGATTATAGCAAACTATACGAGTGGACTTCAACATGGCTGGCGGGGCAATCGCATTTCCTGTGCCGCCAATCAATGATAAACTCCCGTTCTGAACAGATTTGTTTCATGCTCTGCGTACCCTCGTTCAAACCCACTTATTTCTTTTTGGATGGCTTGCTATGAACTCCTATCGCAAAGAACTCTGGTTCAATGTCCCGGCCCGACGCGGGTTTATCAACATTACGCCACAGGTTGAAACCTGCCTGCGCGAAAGCGGCATCCGCGAGGGGTTGTGCCTGGTGAATGCCATGCACATCACCGCCTCGGTCTTTATCAACGATGATGAGAGTGGCTTGCACCACGACTATGAGACCTGGCTGGAGGGCCTGGCCCCGCACGAGCCGCTCGGCCAATACTGGCACAACCGCACCGGTGAAGACAACGCCGACGCGCATCTCAAACGCCAGGTCATGGGGCGCGAAGTGGTCGTGGCCGTCACCAACGGCAAATTCGATTTCGGCCCCTGGGAGCAAATTTTCTACGGCGAATTCGATGGCTGCCGTCAAAAGCGGGTGCTGGTTAAAATTATAGGAGAGTGACTTTGACCAGCATCCGCTCTCTGGGGGCACGCCTTTCTTAAAGTCACTCAATTTCCCTCACTCTAACCCCTCTCCTACAGGGAGAGGGGCTTTTTTTCCCTTTCTCCGCCGAGGGAAGGGGCGGGGAAAGTGCCCCGAAAGGGTATGAGGGCGTTTGGCGACTTTAAGAAACCCCTGTCTCTGGGGGGCTGGCCGCGCCGCTCACCGCCTGGAAAATGATACAATACCCCTATGAACGAATCCGCCCTGATTCATGACGCCCAACACGGCGATCTGGATGCCTTCAACCGGCTGGTGCTGGCCTACCAAGACGCGCTCTACAACACTGCGCTGCGTATCTTGGGCGATGAAGACCGCGCCGCCGATGCCACGCAAGAAGCCTTCATCTCTGCCTTTCGAGCCATCAACAGCTATCACGGCGGGTCATTCAAAGCCTGGTTGCTGCGCACCGTCACCAATGCCTGTTACGACGAACTGCGCCGCCAGAAGCGCCGCCCCACCACCCCGCTCGAACCAGAAAACGATGACGATGAGGAAATCGAATCGCCGCGCTGGCTGGCCGATAGTTCGATGAGACCCGAAGAAAAATTCGAGGCCGCCGAGTTGGAACATGCCATCCAGCACTGCCTTGAAGCCCTGCCAACCGATTTCCGCGCCGTGGTGGTGCTGGCTGATGTGCAGGGGATGGATTACGCCGAGGTGGCCGCTGCCGTGCATACCCCGCTTGGCACAGTCAAAAGCCGCCTGGCGCGCGCGCGCTTAAGGCTGCGCGAATGTCTGCAAGATTTCTGGGAACTTTTACCCGCCGCCTTCCGTCTGGACAATGAGGCTGCGCTATGACCAATCCTTCTTTCCGTGACGTTGAATTGATTTCTGCCCTGCTGGATGAAAAACTCCCCCGGGAAGAATCCGCGCGCCTGCAGTTGCGCATCGCCGCCGACCCTGAACTTGTCACCATTTACCAGCAGTTATCACAATCTCGCGCCTTGTTGCGCAAACTGCCTATTCGTCGCGCCCCGCGCAACTTTACGCTGACCCCCAAAATGGCCGGGGTTAAGGCCCCCGTTCCGCGCAGCTTCCCGCTCTTTCGGTTTGCATCGGCTTTTGCCAGCCTGCTGCTTGTCTTGACCTTCGCCGCCAACGGGCTGGGGCAGTTGGCCGCCAACGCCCCCGCTGCTCCTGCCTATGGCGTTGGCGGCGGCCCAATGACCGAAGCAATCGAATCGGCCCCTGCTGAACCGCGCCCACAATCGGGCGGGGGCAGCGAATTAGAACCGCCTGCCCTGGCCGCGCCAGCCGCCCCCGAAGATGCGGCCAACGCTCCTACCCAAGAAGCTTTGCGCGCCCAGCCCGAGCAAGAAATGCCTGCCGCCAAAGCAACCGGGGAAGAGGTTCAAGCACTCGAAGTGACCGACCCGCCTGCTCAAAACGCCTTCCAAATTTCAGGCTGGCTGCAACTCGCATTACTGGTCATCGCCCTGCTGGCCGGCGGCGCGGCTTGGTTTGTTCACTGGCAGGCCAATTTTCAATTTGCGCGAAAAAACAAGAAATGAGAGCCGAAGACATCAACTATTGCCCACGCTGCGCTGCGCCGGTCGTTCTAAAGGTCAAATTTGGCCGTGAACGACCGGTTTGTCCATCCTGCGGCTGGATTCATTTTGCTGACCCCAAGGTGGCGGCTGCCGTGCTGGTAGAAAAAGATAGCCAGGTGCTGCTTGTGCGGCGCGTCAATGAACCCCATCGCGGCTTGTGGAGTCTGCCAGCGGGCTTTGTCAATGCGGACGAAGACCCCGCCGAAGCCGCCGCGCGCGAATGCCTCGAAGAGACCGGCCTGGAAGTGGCATTATGCGGCATCCTCGATATTCGATTCGGCAGGGAACATGCCCGAGGCGCCGATTTTGTCATCTTTTACCGGGGGCAGGTGACAGGGGGGCTGCTTGTTGCGGGCGATGACGCCGATGCCGCCGAGTGGTTTGGGCGCGGCCACCTGCCCGGGCTGGCTTTCCAATCCACAAAATATATCCTGACCCGCTACTGAACGTTCCGAAGGTTATTTTGTTCACCTGCCTGAAGTGCTACAATAGAAGCGGAGGTATTTATGGATGAGATTGCTGAAGTTCGCCCCTCGCCCATTGCTGGAACCTGGTACCAATTTAACCCGGCAACTCTTTCTCGCATGGTAGATGGTTTCATGGACAACGCAACGCTGCCTGAACTGCTCGGTCAGCCGCTGGCAGTGATTGCGCCGCACGCCGGGCATATTTACTCTGGCTCGGTGGCCGGGTATGCTTTTGCCGCCATCAGGAATCTCGCGCCCGAGGTCATCGCTGTCGTTTCACCCATGCATCATGCCTATCCCTACCCGTTAATGACAACGGCGCACGCTGCTTATGGCACGCCACTGGGAAGGCTGCAGGTCAACCGTGAATTGGTGAATGAGTTGGATGGGAAATTGGTTCGCCGTTTGGGATTTGGGTTGACCCCAATTGCCAACGACCCCGAACATTCGCTCGAAATCGAACTACCCTTCCTCCAACGCGCCGTTAAATCGGCATTTACCCTGCTGCCGGTGATGACGCGCACGCAAGACCGCAAAACCTGCCGCCTCTTGGGTGAAGCCCTGGCAGAGACGTTGACCGGTCAGAACGCCCTGCTGGTGGCTTCCACCGACCTTTCGCACTTCCACAACGTCGAGACCGCCACCCGGCTAGACTGGGCGATTCTGGAGCAGGTAGAAGCCTTCTCGCCCGATGGTTTGTTCGAAGTGGAAGAGCAAGGCAAAGGCGAGGCTTGCGGCCTGGGGGCGCTGGCAGCGGTCTTATGGGCAGCCAAAGCCCTGGGCGCGCAAAGGGTTAAAATCCTGCATCACGCCACATCCGGCGATGTGACCGGCGATATGCGCAATGTGGTTGGCTATGGCGCGGCGGTGGCGCTTCGGGATTGATAAAGCCGCATTGAAAAATGAAACCGCCCTGTTCCACATCGGACAGGGCGGTTTCATTTTCTCTTAAGAATGGACGCGGATAAACGCTGAATGTGTGGATTTTCCTGATTCTAACGGAATTTGTGGTTTGTTGTTCCCTATTGCGCTGCGCCCGATAAATCGGACTTTTTAGCCCTGTTTACAGGTCGCCGCCACCTAGCCCGGTGATTTATCACCGGGCGAATCGGTGAAACCACAAAATCCAGCAGAAACAGGGATTTTCAAGCACGATTATGCTTTATTTCAGTAAATCTTGATATTCCAGGTTGCGGTCGAGGTAACCGTTGATGAACCAGCAAGTTGAAACGACCTTCAGCCCGTTGGCGCGGGCGTAATCTAACCCGGCGCGGGCCAGTTTGCTGCCAAGCCCTCGCCCTTCCAGCGCAACCGGGACGCCTGTGTGCGTGAAGGTGATGACACCACCGTTGAGGGTGTAATCAAGCTCGGCCAGGTGTCCTTCAACCTGGATTTCAAACCGGTTATCTTCACGATTATGTTGGACGGTGAGTTCTGCGGCCATCATCATCTTTCTCCACGAATAAAATATCGGCGAACCCTGTTGGGTTTGGGTAGAAAACCCTCGCAGTACGAAAAAGATACGCGCCTGCGCAGTAAATTCCCACTTATCATATCTTATTTTGTGAAAATAACTATACTCCGAAAAGATGGGTTCTGCATGACCCAAACGGGTTAACTTTCAACCGAATAGAAACACAACCCGGCAGTGCCAGGGCCGGTATGCACCGCCAGGGCTGGGGAGAGCTCGGCAACAAGCGACTCGACCACATTAACCCGTTCTTCAACCATTTTTTTGAGTTTGTCAATCTCGTTTATGGCCCCGGCATGGACGTAAGCCACCCGCGCTTTGCTCTCCCCGACGGCTTGCGTCAGGTAGTCGGCCATGTCAATGTAGGCGTGCAAGCGCGAGCGGGCCTTGCCCAGGGCAACGATGACCCCGTCCTTCATGCCAATCAGCGGTTTGATGTTGAGCAGGGTTCCGACCAGGTTTTGCGCCCGCCCGATGCGCCCGCCCATATAAAGGTATTTGAGCGTGTCGGCGGTTTGCACCATCTGCGTAATGGGAATCATGCGATGCACCCTGGCTGTGGTTTCGGCCAGGGTGGCCCCATCCTGCGCGGCGCGGGCGGCCTCTATCACCATCCAGCCCTGGCAAAGCGAGACGTTTTGGGTGTCAATGACTTCGATACTTACCTCAGGATGCTGTTCAGCCATCATAGACTGGGCAACCATTGCCGCCTGGTATGCGCCCGAGCCGCGCGAGGTCATGTGAATGCTGATAATTTGTTTGAAGCCATCGGCAATCAACCCCCCGTACATCTCCAGGTAATCGCCAGGGCCGGGGCTGGCAGTGGTAGGCAGCTGCGTGGCGGTCGGCAGCCAGCGCAGGAACTCTTCGCGCTGAATGGTGACCAGGTCGCGCAAAACTTCCTGCCCCCGGTGGATGTAGTAAGCCACTGTATGGATGTTCAGTTGGGCAAGCAACGATTCTGGAATACTGGCGCAACTATCCGTAACAACTGCTACTTGGGATAACATGGCAGGCTCCTAAATGTGAAAATGGGTACAACATCATTGTACTCATTTTTTTGCGGTTTGATTATTGACCCTTGTCCTGTTTCCTCTTACAATACTTTTATGACGTATTCCATCCAAAATCAGGCAGGAATTCCACCCTATTATGGCGGCTTTTTCCGCCCAGACCATGACCCGCCACGGCTGACCGACTCAGTACCTGCTTTGCTTTAGAAATATGTCGCTCCCGTTTTTGATGGGATGTCAGGATGTCGGCGACCCGCCCAGCGCAAAGAAACATCCTTTTTTGCCAGCGTTCTCTGCAAAATCGCATCTAATGATACCCTGATGGGTCGCCCTGCGAGTTTTCCTGTTCAAAACGGTGGAGCCAGAAATATCCATTCCGCTACTTTTAGATATTGAGGAGTTTCCCATGCCCACACCTTTTGTTTCCAAGCGCGCCCCCATTTACCGGGATATACCCGATGAAAAATGGAATGACTGGCGATGGCAGTTAAGCAATCGGCTCAACAGTGCCGAAGATATTGAAAAAGTCTTGCCACTTTCTGAAAGTGAGCGCAAAGCCCTGCAAACCCAGGGGCTGTTTCGCGTAGATGTAACCCCCTATTTCATCTCATTGATTGACCCCGAAGACCCCGAAGACCCTACTCGTCAGCAAATCATTCCACGCTCTGAGGAATTGCAAGCCTTTACCGCTATGATGGAAGATTCTCTGGCCGAAGACCGTCATTCGCCTGTGCCGGGGCTGGTGCATCGCTACCCCGACCGGGTGCTGATGTTGGTGACAACGCAATGCGCCTCGTACTGCCGCTATTGCACCCGCTCGCGCATCGTGGGCGACCCGGGGCAAACCTTCAAGCGGGAAGAGTTCGAGATGCAAATCGAGTACCTGAAACGCACTCCGCAGGTACGCGATGTGCTGCTCTCAGGCGGCGACCCGCTGGTACTGGCCCCAAAAATTCTGGAAGAATTACTCACCCGCCTGCGCGAGATTCCACACATCGAAATCGTCCGCATCGGCTCGCGCGTGCCAGTCTTTATGCCCATGCGCGTCACCCAAGAATTATGCGACATGCTCCAGAAATTCCACCCGCTTTGGATGAATATCCACGTCAACCATCCGAATGAAATTTCGCTGGAGCTGGAACAGGCCTGCGACCGGCTAGCCAGGGCGGGCATTCCACTGGGCAACCAGGCTGTCTTGTTGGGGGGCGTCAACGACTGCACTCACATTCAGCGCGACCTGGTGCATAAACTTGTTCGCATTCGCGTTCGACCATATTATCTCTATCAATGCGACCTGGTGGAGGGCGCGGGACACTTCCGCACGCCAATTGCCAAGGGCATCGAAATCATCGAGGGCCTGCGCGGGCATACCTCGGGTTATGCCGTGCCGCAGTACATCATTGACGCGCCCGGCGGGGGCGGCAAAATTCCGGTCATGCCCAACTATTTGATGACCATGTCAGACCACAAAGCCATTGTGCGCAACTATGAAGGTTACATCACAACCTACGAGGAACCGACCGAATACACAATGCACAACCCCAAAACCTGTAAATATTGCCAAAATAAACGCCCCGAGCCAGGCCAAACTGGTTTAACCGGCTTGCTCGATGGTGACGAGATGTTCATCAAACCTGAAAACTTCGACCGACTGCACGACCGGGGCGGTATCCAACATCGCTTGAAAGACGAAAGCAAATGGAAACCGCTCGGCATCGGCGAATCAACAGATTAATTTTGTGATGACGCTGACTCTCTCACGGGTCATGAAAAAAAGAACCTTTGCTATTGGAGTCGTGATTATAGCCATCCTGGTATCGTCAGCCTGCGTGGTGGCGATACCAGTGCCTGGCCTTGCGCCTGCCACGGCTCCGGTTATCATCGAGCCAACTTGGTCGCAGGAGGCGGCTGCCCCAACGCTTACGCTTGTCTTCACTGAAACGCTTGCTCCCACTCTCACGGCCAGTTTCACGCCCACTTTTTTCCCCACCATTACCCCTTTTCCCACCGCAACGCTTACACCCAGCATCACGCCATCGCTTATTCCAGTGGAAATTGCCACCCTGGGCGGGGAAATGCCGCAAGGAACGCTGACCCAAATTGCGCTCACCCCGCTTTCATCAGGCGACCCCATCGGCGCGGAATTTTCCTGCATCGTCACCGCCAAGCGCGTTGCCGATTCAACGGTATTCACGCCAAAATATCAGTTTACTGCCTGGTGGGATATCAAAAATGTCGGGCGAAAAAAATGGGACTCTGATGTGGTGACAGCCTATCTTATAGAGGGAGTAAGAATGGCATCAGACCGGTACGCCTCACTGCCATCTGAACCCAAGCCCGGAGAAAGCGTGCGCTTAAGAATTGAAATGGTCACCCCAGCGCAGGAGGGAACCTACCTGACGACCTGGGGACTGCTAAACGCGCGCACCAACCGGCATTTTTGCTTCTTCACGCTTAAAATTATTGTCAAAAAATAATGGCTCTCCCGTTTTTAATGTGAAAATCCGCAGGGCGACCCGCCCAGCGCGAAAAATCACCATTTTATGCCCTGACGGGTCGCCCCTACTACCCCGCCATCCTGCCAGAAACGAGAGAGCCAAAATAAGGATTGATGACCAAGAAGACAGTTGGCATCTTTAATTAGGAGGTGTTATGCACTATCGTCGTTTGGGCCGCTCTGGCCTGAAAGTCAGTGAAATTTCGCTTGGTTCCTGGGTTACACTTGGCGACCAGGTGAATGGAGATGCGTCTATCGAGTTAATCCAGGCCGCTTACGATGCCGGGGTCAACTTTTTCGATAACGCCGACATCTATGCCAACGGCCAGGCCGAAATTGTCATGGGCCAAGCGCTGAAAGACATCCCGCGTCAGGCGCTGGTGATGTCATCCAAGGTATTCTGGCCGACTATGCCCGGCCCCAACGGACGCGGGCTTTCGCGCAAGCACATCACAGAATCGATCCATGCTTCACTCAAACGGCTCAATACCGAGTACCTCGACCTGTACTTTTGCCATCGATTCGACCCCGATACGCCCATCGAAGAAGTTGTTTTTACGATGGATACCCTGATTCGGCAAGGGAAAATCTTATACTGGGGCACATCTGAGTGGCGCGCCTGGCAAGTGACAGCGGCCATCGCAGTTGCGGAACGGTATAACCTGATTCCGCCAACGATGGAACAGCCACAATATAACATGTTCCACCGCCGCCGCGTAGAACTTGAACTGGCCCCCCTTTGTAAAGAATATGGCCTGGGGCTAACAACCTGGAGCCCGCTCTACTACGGCATCTTGACCGGTAAATACAACAACGGAATCCCGGCTGGCAGCCGCGCTTCGATGGAGAGCATGGCCTGGATTCGAGACCGAATTACTCCAGAACGCGTAGAAATCGTCCGCGAGTTGAGTGAAGTGGCATCAGAATTGCATATCAATACCGCGCAACTGGCAATTGCCTGGCTGCTGCGCCGCAAGGAAATCAGCAGCGTCATCACTGGCGCGACCAGCATTCAACAGTTACAAAACAACCTGGAGGCCGCCGATGCCGTGGATATGCTCCACGACGATGTTTTGGAACGCATCGAGCAGATTTTGGGGAATTACCCCGACGAAGACTGAGAGCAGGCTCAGGATTCTAAACCCAAGTGGTTTAATCTGCCGACGAATTTTCCTGAGAGGCAAAGTCGTCCTTGATTTTGCCTCGCGTTTATGCTATTTTAGGGCAATTCTCCCTAAAGGATTTCTATGCACCGCGAACGCGTCTCTGAAAACGTCTATTGGTTCCAAAGTGAAGTATATGCCCAGGTAACGGCGGGAGTCATCGCCGGGCCGCAGTGGGCAGTGGTTATTGACACTCTTGCCACCCCTGAAGAAACCCTGGGCATGCGCGAATACATCGAACATGAACTGGGCTTGCAAATCCGCTACGTCATCAATACCCACTATCACGCCGACCACACTTGGGGTAACTGTTTCTTTCCCGGCGCAACCATCGTCGCCCACTCGAAATGCCGCCAACTCATGGCAGAAAAGGGGATTCCATCCCTTGAATCAGCCAAAAAGCAAAATAATGCCATACGCCAGGTAAAAGTTGTGTTGCCGCACCTGACCTTCGACGACGGCGAACTCAACCTGCGGGTTGGCAAAAAGAACCTGATTCTCGCCTCGGCAATCGGCCACAGTCACGATGGAGTCTCCGTCTTTGTAGAAGAAGACCGCATTCTGTTTGCCGGTGATGCTTTTATGCCTTTGCCGTATGTTGTAGATGGAAACATCAACGACCTGGCGGCCTCCATCAAAAAAATTGGGCGCATGGGTCTCGAAAACATTGTGCAGGGACACGGCGACATCATCCTGCGTGGTGAAATTGATGCGGCTGTCAAAGAAAACCTGGCTTATCTTTCTGCCATTCGCAAAGCCGCGCGCGCCGCTCTCAAACGTAAAGCGCCTTTCGAGTACCTGGACGAAGTCACCATTGAAGAGTGTGGAAAAAGCCGCGTTCACCTGGGCGGGCTGGCTCCGGCCCTGCACCAGCGCAACTTGCGCGCGCTCTACCGTCACATGTTCGAGAATAAAGATAACATGGAAAGCGAAGAATAAAAGTAGCTGCTCAGTCTTCGGCCTACTTCGGCGGGCTAAAGCCCTTCTTCAGTACAAAAAAACTTCGGGCTGCCACCAAAGTCGGCTTAAGCCGACTTCTATGCCATGATGCAGGGCTTCAGCCCGACGATGGCCGAGTGGCAGTTACGAATAAAACAAAAAAACGGGGATGATTGCCCCGTTTTTTTTTGTTTTATTTTGCATTTTGGGCTGCTGCTTCCCTTTGCTCTTTGTGCTCCCGCAGTTTTCCGTGCAGGCTAATGCTCACCACCCGCTCTGTGCCGTTTATCAATTTCATGATGTTGGGACGCAATGCCCAGGCCAACAAAAACAAGGTGATAACACCATAGAGCACATCGGTCCACGAAGCATCGGGCGAACCGGTTAGAACTCGAACCAGGAAGACAAGAATGGCAAACAAGGCCACGCTCAAGGTCGTCACCGAGGCGTATCCCAGAGTGAAAAAGACCAGCGCGCCCAGCGGCAGGATAATCAGCACCGAGGGCCACCACAACCCAATTGCCCCACCCAAAGCCGGGGCGCCACCCGCCCCGCCGCGCAGACGCAAAAACCGGCCACGCTCATCAAACTCTGGCAGGTAAAGGGAGTAGTTATGGCCCAAGATTGCGGCCAGCGGCGCAAGAATATGCACCCAATGCCCATCGGGGGTAACAGCCAAGGCAATCCAGGTCGCCACGGTGCCTTTGAAAATGTCTAAAAAGGCGGTAAGCAGCCCGGCTCCAAACCCGGCAGCGCGAAAAGCATTCGTTCCGCCTGTGCGGCCACTTTCTACAGCGCGAATGTCTTTTCCCGTCTTGAGTTTCACAACCAGAAGCCCAAACGGGACAGAGCCAAGCAAATACCCAAGCAATACAAGCCCGCTGTCAATCAGCAGTTGCATCATCTTCCTCCAAATTGGTGTATCAGGGGTAACACAGAAAAGCAGGTAAAGTTACACATCAGGCAAAATTAGGGGAACTTCCGTGGCGTGACCGGCTTCTATCCAAAAAGCATGAGCCAGCCACTCCCCTTCTACAGGTGACCAGATTATCTGGATGACCTGGTAATAGGCCTCGGCAATATCGGTAGGTGAAGGAACCGCCGGGCCTTTTGGGTGCGAGTGGAAGATAGCCAGCAAATCCATTCCGGCAGATTCAACCTGCTCGAAGGCTGCTAACTGTTCGAGCGGCTCCATCCGGTAACGCACTGGGCTATTCTCTGCATTGTGGATGGGTATTACCAACTCCGCCAGCCCTTCTCGTCCACCGAGCAGGCCACAGGCCTCGAGCGGAGCGAGCGATTCCACATAATCACGCATCTGTTTCCATTGCGCGCGGGAGATTGTCAGGCGGCGGTTGAGTTTGTCGAGAACCATGCGTCATCAGCCTCCAAACAAAATAGCCGCAAGCCAAAAGACGCCCAGCCCGGCCAGCGCATCCATTCCCGCCCGACGCGGCGAGACTTGCTCGCGCAGGTTAATGGTCAGACCAGTTAGAGCGTAGAGCGGGCCAAGCAGAGCCAGGCCATACTGAACAGGCTCTAACGGCCAATAATGAAAAGCAGCGGCAAACTGGGTGAGGATGAACGCACTCATTAATGCCCACAGAACATCCCAATTCCCAGATTGCAAGTGGATAGCGCGCAGCGCCACCAAACCGGCAGCCGGGAAAATTGCCAGCGCCAGCACAATCAACCGCACGCCAGAGTATGATAGGGCCGAAGCCAGGATAACGAACAGGGCGAATGATAACGCCATCAGCCCGGCAGAAGCGGCGGGATGCCGCACATCCGACGAATCGAGCGCGATATACTCGGCCACCAGCACCAGCAGCAGTAAAATCCCTCCAAAGACAAAACCCAACCACCACAGCGGGCCAAACGGCATGTTGTAGAGGGGAATGCCTAACACCAGGGCGGTCAGGGCCGGCAGAATCCAATGTTGAAAGGTGCGCCGCCCGTCATATTGCGGATGCCCACGCAGCAGCCAATCAACGCCCGAAGCGGTTAACCCGGCTGCCAGCCAGATTGCCAGGGAGGTGGGTTCAAACGCAAAAGAGAAATCAACATCGAACAAAGAAAAATCAACTGCGTATTGCTCCCGCGCAATCAATTGCGCCAGCGCGTAAGAAAGCAGCACTGCCGCAATCAGCACGCTCAGGCGGTTCGCATCGGGGGTATGGCGGCGTTCAATGGACATATCGAGATTGTACCTGCCCAATTAAGACACGGGAAGGGTGAATTCCTGTTTCGTTTTTCGGGCTCTCCCGTTTCTGGCGGGATGGCGAGGTAGGGGCGACCCGCCGGGGCATACCGTGATTCGTTTTCGCGGAGAATCCTGGCATAAAATGATGATTTTTCGCGCTGGGCGGGTCGCCCCTGCGGGTTTTCCCGGTAAAAACGGTAGAGCCGTTTTTCGATGATTGCGCAACGGGGATTATAATCGGGACAGGAGGCAACCATGGAATATACGTCCATTTTGGTCGAAAGGCGCGGGCGGGTTGGGCTGGTCACGCTCAACCGCCCGCAGGCGTTGAACGCGCTCAACCAGGTCTTGCTCTCTGAACTGGCGCAGGCGCTGAATGCCTTTGACGCCGATGAGGGCGTCGGGGCGATTGTTCTCACCGGGGGCGAGCGCGCTTTCGCCGCCGGGGCCGACATCCGCGAGATGGCGGAGGCTGGTGAAGCCGAAATGCGTCAGAAGGGATTTGTGGACTTGTTCGACGGCCTGTGGCGCATCAAAAAGCCACTGGTGGCGGCGGTGAGCGGCTTTGCCCTGGGCGGCGGCTGTGAACTGGCCCTGGCCTGCGACATCATCCTGGCTAGCGAAACGGCCCGCTTTGGCCTGCCCGAAGTGACCATAGGCGTCATCCCCGGCGCGGGCGGTACGCAGCGGCTCACGCACATCGTAGGAAAATACCTGGCGATGGAAATGATTCTCAATAATCGCCATCTCACGGCGGCGGAAGCGGCCCAGCTTGGACTGGTGAACCGGGTGCTGCCCGTTAAGCGGATTCTCGACGAGAGCATTGCCCTGGCCGAAAGCCTGGCTGCGCGCGCCCCACTGGCAGCGCGTGCCGCTAAACAGGCCATTAACCAGGCCTTCGAGGGGTCGCTGTCTGAGGGACTCAGCGAAGAGCGCGACCTGTTCTATCACCTTTTTGCCACCGAAGACCAAAAAGAGGGCATGAGAGCCTTCCTGGAGAAACGCAAACCAGATTGGAAAGGAAAGTAATCGCACTGTGACTTACGAACGAACTTCGCTGGGATATTACGCGCTGGTAGATGCCTTTGCGCAACTCGAATTGAGAGATGTTCCTGTCCTTGCGCACGCCTCGCTGCGCTCTTTTGGGCATATTGAGGGTGGGGCCGACAGCCTGCTTTCGGCCCTGCTGCCCAACGTGGCCGCCCTGATGATGCCCGCGCACACTTACACGACTATGATTACTCCGCTGGCCGGCCCGGCCAACAACGGCATCGTCTACGGGCGGCGGCAGGACCAGAATCGCATGGCCGAGCCATTCTCACGCCAATTGCCCGCCGACCGGCTGATGGGTATGCTCCCCGAAACGCTGCGCCAACGGCCCGGCGCGAAGCGCTCCATGCACCCCATCCTATCGTTTACCGGCCTCAACGTGGAGCGCGCCCTGAAATCGCAGACGCTCGAAGAGCCGTTTGCGCCCATCCGCATGTTAGCGGGAAATGACGGCTGGGTGCTGCTGTTGGGTGTTGACCACACCGTCAACACCACCGCCCACTATGCCGAAAAACTGGCCGGGCGGCGGCAGTTTATCCGTTGGGCAATGACTGATGACGGTATCATAGACTGCCCGAATTTCCCCGGCTGTTCGGCAGGCTTTCGCCCGCTTGAACGTGACCTGATGCCATTCACCCGCGAAATTATCGTCGGCGAAGCCGCCGTCCGCGCCATGCCGATGAAGGCAATTGTGAATGCTGTGGCCGCCCGCCTGACGCGCAACCCGCGCGATTTGCTGTGCGGTGACATCACCTGTGAACGCTGTAACGAGTTAAGAAAGTAACACGCATGGAAAACGTTCTCACATTCCTGGTTGTACTGGCGGGCTGGGTCTTTTCACTCACCCTGCATGAGTTTGCCCACGCTTTTGTGGCCTATCAGGGCGGCGATTGGACGGTGCGTGAAAAAGGCTACCTGACTTTCAACCCGCTCAAATACACTCACCCGGTTTACTCGCTTGCCCTGCCGCTGCTCTTCTTGGTGATGGGCGGAATTGGCTTGCCCGGCGGCGCAGTTTATATTCAAACGAATTTACTGCGCTCGAAACGTTGGGAAACGGCTGTTTCGCTGGCCGGGCCGTTCTCGAACTTGCTGGTGGCGGTTGGATTGGGTTTGCTCTTGCGCATCTTGCCTGCATCAGCGGGTGGAATCTGGCCTGGTCTGGCCTTCCTGGCTTTTTTGCAAGTGATGGCGGCCTTATTCAACCTGTTGCCCATTCCGCCTTTCGATGGCTACGGCGCGATTCGCCCGCATCTGGCTTGGGGCGCGCGCGAAAAGATGGACCGTTTTGGGCAGGTTTCGATGCTTGTCGTCCTGTTTGCGTTCTGGTATTTGCCGATTGTGGGCGGCGTTTTCTTTGGCCTGGTTCGGTTCATTGCAGGGCTGATTGGAATCCCAATCGAACTGGCGGCACTTGGGCAGTCAGAGTTCCTGTTTTGGAGATAACAGTTTATGCCAGGATTCTCCGCGAAAACGTATCAGGTTATGCCCTGATGGGTCGCCCCTGCGGGTTTTCTCGGTAAAAACGGTAGGGCCGAAATAAAAAGCCCGTGACTTTGTCACGGGCAAGGGATTCGTTACAAACTGGCATTGAGGGTACTGAACATATTTCTCACGAGCGGGCCCATGGCGATCAGCGCAATAACAACGACAACTGCTATCAAAACAAGAATCATGCCGTATTCCACCATCCCCTGGCCTCGTTCCCTGAGAAAGAACAACATAGATTTCACCTCCTTTCCCGGCGCGGTTATCACCCTGCTATCTGCCTGAAAATATTATATAACGCCCACCGCGCGGCGCAAATCGTGTAACTATGTTGTCATGAGTCAGTATGTATGGCGTGTTGCGCGCATTTTGAAACCTTGTACCTTGTTCTTGCGCAAAAACAAGGTCAGCCTTCGTAACTGCTCAGCCGCTCGGCCATCGTCGGGCTGAAGCCCTGCCTTATGCCACAAAAGTCGGCTTAAGCCGACTTTTGTGGCATAAGGCAGGGCTTCAGCCCGACGATGGCCGAGCGGCTGAGCAGTTACGAAGGCTGACCTTGTTTTTGCGCAAGAACAAGGTACAAGGTTTCAAAATGCGCGCAACACGCCATACATACTGACTCATGACAACATAGTTACACGATTTGCGCCGCGCGGTGGGCGTTATATAATATTTTCAGGCAGATAGCAGGGTGATAACCGCGCCGGGAAAGGAGGTGAAATCTATGTTGTTCTTTCTCAGGGAACGAGGCCAGGGGATGGTGGAATACGGCATGATTCTTGTTTTGATAGCAGTTGTCGTTGTTATTGCGCTGATCGCCATGGGCCCGCTCGTGAGAAATATGTTCAGTACCCTCAATGCCAGTTTGTAACGAATCCCTTGCCCGTGACAAAGTCACGGGCTTTTTATTTCGGCCCTACCGTTTTTACCGAGAAAACCCGCAGGGGCGACCCATCAGGGCATAACCTGATACGTTTTCGCGGAGAATCCTGGCATAAACTGTTATCTCCAAAACAGGAACTCTGACTGCCCAAGTGCCGCCAGTTCGATTGGGATTCCAATCAGCCCTGCAATGAACCGAACCAGGCCAAAGAAAACGCCGCCCACAATCGGCAAATACCAGAACGCAAACAGGACGACAAGCATCGAAACCTGCCCAAAACGGTCCATCTTTTCGCGCGCGCCCCAAGCCAGATGCGGGCGAATCGCGCCGTAGCCATCGAAAGGCGGAATGGGCAACAGGTTGAATAAGGCCGCCATCACTTGCAAAAAAGCCAGGAAGGCCAGACCAGGCCAGATTCCACCCGCTGATGCAGGCAAGATGCGCAAGAGCAAACCCAATCCAACCGCCACCAGCAAGTTCGAGAACGGCCCGGCCAGCGAAACAGCCGTTTCCCAACGTTTCGAGCGCAGTAAATTCGTTTGAATATAAACTGCGCCGCCGGGCAAGCCAATTCCGCCCATCACCAAGAAGAGCAGCGGCAGGGCAAGCGAGTAAACCGGGTGAGTGTATTTGAGCGGGTTGAAAGTCAGGTAGCCTTTTTCACGCACCGTCCAATCGCCGCCCTGATAGGCCACAAAAGCGTGGGCAAACTCATGCAGGGTGAGTGAAAAGACCCAGCCCGCCAGTACAACCAGGAATGTGAGAACGTTTTCCATGCGTGTTACTTTCTTAACTCGTTACAGCGTTCACAGGTGATGTCACCGCACAGCAAATCGCGCGGGTTGCGCGTCAGGCGGGCGGCCACAGCATTCACAATTGCCTTCATCGGCATGGCGCGGACGGCGGCTTCGCCGACGATAATTTCGCGGGTGAATGGCATCAGGTCACGTTCAAGCGGGCGAAAGCCTGCCGAACAGCCGGGGAAATTCGGGCAGTCTATGATACCGTCATCAGTCATTGCCCAACGGATAAACTGCCGCCGCCCGGCCAGTTTTTCGGCATAGTGGGCGGTGGTGTTGACGGTGTGGTCAACACCCAACAGCAGCACCCAGCCGTCATTTCCCGCTAACATGCGGATGGGCGCAAACGGCTCTTCGAGCGTCTGCGATTTCAGGGCGCGCTCCACGTTGAGGCCGGTAAACGATAGGATGGGGTGCATGGAGCGCTTCGCGCCGGGCCGTTGGCGCAGCGTTTCGGGGAGCATACCCATCAGCCGGTCGGCGGGCAATTGGCGTGAGAATGGCTCGGCCATGCGATTCTGGTCCTGCCGCCGCCCGTAGACGATGCCGTTGTTGGCCGGGCCGGCCAGCGGAGTAATCATAGTCGTGTAAGTGTGCGCGGGCATCATCAGGGCGGCCACGTTGGGCAGCAGGGCCGAAAGCAGGCTGTCGGCCCCACCCTCAATATGCCCAAAAGAGCGCAGCGAGGCGTGCGCAAGGACAGGAACATCTCTCAATTCGAGTTGCGCAAAGGCATCTACCAGCGCGTAATATCCCAGCGAAGTTCGTTCGTAAGTCACAGTGCGATTACTTTCCTTTCCAATCTGGTTTGCGTTTCTCCAGGAAGGCTCTCATGCCCTCTTTTTGGTCTTCGGTGGCAAAAAGGTGATAGAACAGGTCGCGCTCTTCGCTGAGTCCCTCAGACAGCGACCCCTCGAAGGCCTGGTTAATGGCCTGTTTAGCGGCACGCGCTGCCAGTGGGGCGCGCGCAGCCAGGCTTTCGGCCAGGGCAATGCTCTCGTCGAGAATCCGCTTAACGGGCAGCACCCGGTTCACCAGTCCAAGCTGGGCCGCTTCCGCCGCCGTGAGATGGCGATTATTGAGAATCATTTCCATCGCCAGGTATTTTCCTACGATGTGCGTGAGCCGCTGCGTACCGCCCGCGCCGGGGATGACGCCTATGGTCACTTCGGGCAGGCCAAAGCGGGCCGTTTCGCTAGCCAGGATGATGTCGCAGGCCAGGGCCAGTTCACAGCCGCCGCCCAGGGCAAAGCCGCTCACCGCCGCCACCAGTGGCTTTTTGATGCGCCACAGGCCGTCGAACAAGTCCACAAATCCCTTCTGACGCATTTCGGCTTCACCAGCCTCCGCCATCTCGCGGATGTCGGCCCCGGCGGCGAAAGCGCGCTCGCCCCCGGTGAGAACAATCGCCCCGACGCCCTCATCGGCGTCAAAGGCATTCAGCGCCTGCGCCAGTTCAGAGAGCAAGACCTGGTTGAGCGCGTTCAACGCCTGCGGGCGGTTGAGCGTGACCAGCCCAACCCGCCCGCGCCTTTCGACCAAAATGGACGTATATTCCATGGTTGCCTCCTGTCCCGATTATAATCCCCGTTGCGCAATCATCGAAAAACGGCTCTACCGTTTTTACCGGGAAAACCCGCAGGGGCGACCCGCCCAGCGCGAAAAATCATCATTTTATGCCAGGATTCTCCGCGAAAACGAATCACGGTATGCCCCGGCGGGTCGCCCCTACCTCGCCATCCCGCCAGAAACGGGAGAGCCCGAAAAACGAAACAGGAATTCACCCTTCCCGTGTCTTAATTGGGCAGGTACAATCTCGATATGTCCATTGAACGCCGCCATACCCCCGATGCGAACCGCCTGAGCGTGCTGATTGCGGCAGTGCTGCTTTCTTACGCGCTGGCGCAATTGATTGCGCGGGAGCAATACGCAGTTGATTTTTCTTTGTTCGATGTTGATTTCTCTTTTGCGTTTGAACCCACCTCCCTGGCAATCTGGCTGGCAGCCGGGTTAACCGCTTCGGGCGTTGATTGGCTGCTGCGTGGGCATCCGCAATATGACGGGCGGCGCACCTTTCAACATTGGATTCTGCCGGCCCTGACCGCCCTGGTGTTAGGCATTCCCCTCTACAACATGCCGTTTGGCCCGCTGTGGTGGTTGGGTTTTGTCTTTGGAGGGATTTTACTGCTGCTGGTGCTGGTGGCCGAGTATATCGCGCTCGATTCGTCGGATGTGCGGCATCCCGCCGCTTCTGCCGGGCTGATGGCGTTATCATTCGCCCTGTTCGTTATCCTGGCTTCGGCCCTATCATACTCTGGCGTGCGGTTGATTGTGCTGGCGCTGGCAATTTTCCCGGCTGCCGGTTTGGTGGCGCTGCGCGCTATCCACTTGCAATCTGGGAATTGGGATGTTCTGTGGGCATTAATGAGTGCGTTCATCCTCACCCAGTTTGCCGCTGCTTTTCATTATTGGCCGTTAGAGCCTGTTCAGTATGGCCTGGCTCTGCTTGGCCCGCTCTACGCTCTAACTGGTCTGACCATTAACCTGCGCGAGCAAGTCTCGCCGCGTCGGGCGGGAATGGATGCGCTGGCCGGGCTGGGCGTCTTTTGGCTTGCGGCTATTTTGTTTGGAGGCTGATGACGCATGGTTCTCGACAAACTCAACCGCCGCCTGACAATCTCCCGCGCGCAATGGAAACAGATGCGTGATTATGTGGAATCGCTCGCTCCGCTCGAGGCCTGTGGCCTGCTCGGTGGACGAGAAGGGCTGGCGGAGTTGGTAATACCCATCCACAATGCAGAGAATAGCCCAGTGCGTTACCGGATGGAGCCGCTCGAACAGTTAGCAGCCTTCGAGCAGGTTGAATCTGCCGGAATGGATTTGCTGGCTATCTTCCACTCGCACCCAAAAGGCCCGGCGGTTCCTTCACCTACCGATATTGCCGAGGCCTATTACCAGGTCATCCAGATAATCTGGTCACCTGTAGAAGGGGAGTGGCTGGCTCATGCTTTTTGGATAGAAGCCGGTCACGCCACGGAAGTTCCCCTAATTTTGCCTGATGTGTAACTTTACCTGCTTTTCTGTGTTACCCCTGATACACCAATTTGGAGGAAGATGATGCAACTGCTGATTGACAGCGGGCTTGTATTGCTTGGGTATTTGCTTGGCTCTGTCCCGTTTGGGCTTCTGGTTGTGAAACTCAAGACGGGAAAAGACATTCGCGCTGTAGAAAGTGGCCGCACAGGCGGAACGAATGCTTTTCGCGCTGCCGGGTTTGGAGCCGGGCTGCTTACCGCCTTTTTAGACATTTTCAAAGGCACCGTGGCGACCTGGATTGCCTTGGCTGTTACCCCCGATGGGCATTGGGTGCATATTCTTGCGCCGCTGGCCGCAATCTTGGGCCATAACTACTCCCTTTACCTGCCAGAGTTTGATGAGCGTGGCCGGTTTTTGCGTCTGCGCGGCGGGGCGGGTGGCGCCCCGGCTTTGGGTGGGGCAATTGGGTTGTGGTGGCCCTCGGTGCTGATTATCCTGCCGCTGGGCGCGCTGGTCTTTTTCACTCTGGGATACGCCTCGGTGACGACCTTGAGCGTGGCCTTGTTTGCCATTCTTGTCTTCCTGGTTCGAGTTCTAACCGGTTCGCCCGATGCTTCGTGGACCGATGTGCTCTATGGTGTTATCACCTTGTTTTTGTTGGCCTGGGCATTGCGTCCCAACATCATGAAATTGATAAACGGCACAGAGCGGGTGGTGAGCATTAGCCTGCACGGAAAACTGCGGGAGCACAAAGAGCAAAGGGAAGCAGCAGCCCAAAATGCAAAATAAAACAAAAAAAAACGGGGCAATCATCCCCGTTTTTTTGTTTTATTCGTAACTGCCACTCGGCCATCGTCGGGCTGAAGCCCTGCATCATGGCATAGAAGTCGGCTTAAGCCGACTTTGGTGGCAGCCCGAAGTTTTTTTGTACTGAAGAAGGGCTTTAGCCCGCCGAAGTAGGCCGAAGACTGAGCAGCTACTTTTATTCTTCGCTTTCCATGTTATCTTTATTCTCGAACATGTGACGGTAGAGCGCGCGCAAGTTGCGCTGGTGCAGGGCCGGAGCCAGCCCGCCCAGGTGAACGCGGCTTTTTCCACACTCTTCAATGGTGACTTCGTCCAGGTACTCGAAAGGCGCTTTACGTTTGAGAGCGGCGCGCGCGGCTTTGCGAATGGCAGAAAGATAAGCCAGGTTTTCTTTGACAGCCGCATCAATTTCACCACGCAGGATGATGTCGCCGTGTCCCTGCACAATGTTTTCGAGACCCATGCGCCCAATTTTTTTGATGGAGGCCGCCAGGTCGTTGATGTTTCCATCTACAACATACGGCAAAGGCATAAAAGCATCACCGGCAAACAGAATGCGGTCTTCTTCTACAAAGACGGAGACTCCATCGTGACTGTGGCCGATTGCCGAGGCGAGAATCAGGTTCTTTTTGCCAACCCGCAGGTTGAGTTCGCCGTCGTCGAAGGTCAGGTGCGGCAACACAACTTTTACCTGGCGTATGGCATTATTTTGCTTTTTGGCTGATTCAAGGGATGGAATCCCCTTTTCTGCCATGAGTTGGCGGCATTTCGAGTGGGCGACGATGGTTGCGCCGGGAAAGAAACAGTTACCCCAAGTGTGGTCGGCGTGATAGTGGGTATTGATGACGTAGCGGATTTGCAAGCCCAGTTCATGTTCGATGTATTCGCGCATGCCCAGGGTTTCTTCAGGGGTGGCAAGAGTGTCAATAACCACTGCCCACTGCGGCCCGGCGATGACTCCCGCCGTTACCTGGGCATATACTTCACTTTGGAACCAATAGACGTTTTCAGAGACGCGTTCGCGGTGCATAGAAATCCTTTAGGGAGAATTGCCCTAAAATAGCATAAACGCGAGGCAAAATCAAGGACGACTTTGCCTCTCAGGAAAATTCGTCGGCAGATTAAACCACTTGGGTTTAGAATCCTGAGCCTGCTCTCAGTCTTCGTCGGGGTAATTCCCCAAAATCTGCTCGATGCGTTCCAAAACATCGTCGTGGAGCATATCCACGGCATCGGCGGCCTCCAGGTTGTTTTGTAACTGTTGAATGCTGGTCGCGCCAGTGATGACGCTGCTGATTTCCTTGCGGCGCAGCAGCCAGGCAATTGCCAGTTGCGCGGTATTGATATGCAATTCTGATGCCACTTCACTCAACTCGCGGACGATTTCTACGCGTTCTGGAGTAATTCGGTCTCGAATCCAGGCCATGCTCTCCATCGAAGCGCGGCTGCCAGCCGGGATTCCGTTGTTGTATTTACCGGTCAAGATGCCGTAGTAGAGCGGGCTCCAGGTTGTTAGCCCCAGGCCATATTCTTTACAAAGGGGGGCCAGTTCAAGTTCTACGCGGCGGCGGTGGAACATGTTATATTGTGGCTGTTCCATCGTTGGCGGAATCAGGTTATACCGTTCCGCAACTGCGATGGCCGCTGTCACTTGCCAGGCGCGCCACTCAGATGTGCCCCAGTATAAGATTTTCCCTTGCCGAATCAGGGTATCCATCGTAAAAACAACTTCTTCGATGGGCGTATCGGGGTCGAATCGATGGCAAAAGTACAGGTCGAGGTACTCGGTATTGAGCCGTTTGAGTGAAGCATGGATCGATTCTGTGATGTGCTTGCGCGAAAGCCCGCGTCCGTTGGGGCCGGGCATAGTCGGCCAGAATACCTTGGATGACATCACCAGCGCCTGACGCGGGATGTCTTTCAGCGCTTGGCCCATGACAATTTCGGCCTGGCCGTTGGCATAGATGTCGGCGTTATCGAAAAAGTTGACCCCGGCATCGTAAGCGGCCTGGATTAACTCGATAGACGCATCTCCATTCACCTGGTCGCCAAGTGTAACCCAGGAACCAAGCGAAATTTCACTGACTTTCAGGCCAGAGCGGCCCAAACGACGATAGTGCATAACACCTCCTAATTAAAGATGCCAACTGTCTTCTTGGTCATCAATCCTTATTTTGGCTCTCTCGTTTCTGGCAGGATGGCGGGGTAGTAGGGGCGACCCGTCAGGGCATAAAATGGTGATTTTTCGCGCTGGGCGGGTCGCCCTGCGGATTTTCACATTAAAAACGGGAGAGCCATTATTTTTTGACAATAATTTTAAGCGTGAAGAAGCAAAAATGCCGGTTGGTGCGCGCGTTTAGCAGTCCCCAGGTCGTCAGGTAGGTTCCCTCCTGCGCTGGGGTGACCATTTCAATTCTTAAGCGCACGCTTTCTCCGGGCTTGGGTTCAGATGGCAGTGAGGCGTACCGGTCTGATGCCATTCTTACTCCCTCTATAAGATAGGCTGTCACCACATCAGAGTCCCATTTTTTTCGCCCGACATTTTTGATATCCCACCAGGCAGTAAACTGATATTTTGGCGTGAATACCGTTGAATCGGCAACGCGCTTGGCGGTGACGATGCAGGAAAATTCCGCGCCGATGGGGTCGCCTGATGAAAGCGGGGTGAGCGCAATTTGGGTCAGCGTTCCTTGCGGCATTTCCCCGCCCAGGGTGGCAATTTCCACTGGAATAAGCGATGGCGTGATGCTGGGTGTAAGCGTTGCGGTGGGAAAAGGGGTAATGGTGGGGAAAAAAGTGGGCGTGAAACTGGCCGTGAGAGTGGGAGCAAGCGTTTCAGTGAAGACAAGCGTAAGCGTTGGGGCAGCCGCCTCCTGCGACCAAGTTGGCTCGATGATAACCGGAGCCGTGGCAGGCGCAAGGCCAGGCACTGGTATCGCCACCACGCAGGCTGACGATACCAGGATGGCTATAATCACGACTCCAATAGCAAAGGTTCTTTTTTTCATGACCCGTGAGAGAGTCAGCGTCATCACAAAATTAATCTGTTGATTCGCCGATGCCGAGCGGTTTCCATTTGCTTTCGTCTTTCAAGCGATGTTGGATACCGCCCCGGTCGTGCAGTCGGTCGAAGTTTTCAGGTTTGATGAACATCTCGTCACCATCGAGCAAGCCGGTTAAACCAGTTTGGCCTGGCTCGGGGCGTTTATTTTGGCAATATTTACAGGTTTTGGGGTTGTGCATTGTGTATTCGGTCGGTTCCTCGTAGGTTGTGATGTAACCTTCATAGTTGCGCACAATGGCTTTGTGGTCTGACATGGTCATCAAATAGTTGGGCATGACCGGAATTTTGCCGCCCCCGCCGGGCGCGTCAATGATGTACTGCGGCACGGCATAACCCGAGGTATGCCCGCGCAGGCCCTCGATGATTTCGATGCCCTTGGCAATTGGCGTGCGGAAGTGTCCCGCGCCCTCCACCAGGTCGCATTGATAGAGATAATATGGTCGAACGCGAATGCGAACAAGTTTATGCACCAGGTCGCGCTGAATGTGAGTGCAGTCGTTGACGCCCCCCAACAAGACAGCCTGGTTGCCCAGTGGAATGCCCGCCCTGGCTAGCCGGTCGCAGGCCTGTTCCAGCTCCAGCGAAATTTCATTCGGATGGTTGACGTGGATATTCATCCAAAGCGGGTGGAATTTCTGGAGCATGTCGCATAATTCTTGGGTGACGCGCATGGGCATAAAGACTGGCACGCGCGAGCCGATGCGGACGATTTCGATGTGTGGAATCTCGCGCAGGCGGGTGAGTAATTCTTCCAGAATTTTTGGGGCCAGTACCAGCGGGTCGCCGCCTGAGAGCAGCACATCGCGTACCTGCGGAGTGCGTTTCAGGTACTCGATTTGCATCTCGAACTCTTCCCGCTTGAAGGTTTGCCCCGGGTCGCCCACGATGCGCGAGCGGGTGCAATAGCGGCAGTACGAGGCGCATTGCGTTGTCACCAACATCAGCACCCGGTCGGGGTAGCGATGCACCAGCCCCGGCACAGGCGAATGACGGTCTTCGGCCAGAGAATCTTCCATCATAGCGGTAAAGGCTTGCAATTCCTCAGAGCGTGGAATGATTTGCTGACGAGTAGGGTCTTCGGGGTCTTCGGGGTCAATCAATGAGATGAAATAGGGGGTTACATCTACGCGAAACAGCCCCTGGGTTTGCAGGGCTTTGCGCTCACTTTCAGAAAGTGGCAAGACTTTTTCAATATCTTCGGCACTGTTGAGCCGATTGCTTAACTGCCATCGCCAGTCATTCCATTTTTCATCGGGTATATCCCGGTAAATGGGGGCGCGCTTGGAAACAAAAGGTGTGGGCATGGGAAACTCCTCAATATCTAAAAGTAGCGGAATGGATATTTCTGGCTCCACCGTTTTGAACAGGAAAACTCGCAGGGCGACCCATCAGGGTATCATTAGATGCGATTTTGCAGAGAACGCTGGCAAAAAAGGATGTTTCTTTGCGCTGGGCGGGTCGCCGACATCCTGACATCCCATCAAAAACGGGAGCGACATATTTCTAAAGCAAAGCAGGTACTGAGTCGGTCAGCCGTGGCGGGTCATGGTCTGGGCGGAAAAAGCCGCCATAATAGGGTGGAATTCCTGCCTGATTTTGGATGGAATACGTCATAAAAGTATTGTAAGAGGAAACAGGACAAGGGTCAATAATCAAACCGCAAAAAAATGAGTACAATGATGTTGTACCCATTTTCACATTTAGGAGCCTGCCATGTTATCCCAAGTAGCAGTTGTTACGGATAGTTGCGCCAGTATTCCAGAATCGTTGCTTGCCCAACTGAACATCCATACAGTGGCTTACTACATCCACCGGGGGCAGGAAGTTTTGCGCGACCTGGTCACCATTCAGCGCGAAGAGTTCCTGCGCTGGCTGCCGACCGCCACGCAGCTGCCTACCACTGCCAGCCCCGGCCCTGGCGATTACCTGGAGATGTACGGGGGGTTGATTGCCGATGGCTTCAAACAAATTATCAGCATTCACATGACCTCGCGCGGCTCGGGCGCATACCAGGCGGCAATGGTTGCCCAGTCTATGATGGCTGAACAGCATCCTGAGGTAAGTATCGAAGTCATTGACACCCAAAACGTCTCGCTTTGCCAGGGCTGGATGGTGATAGAGGCCGCCCGCGCCGCGCAGGATGGGGCCACCCTGGCCGAAACCACAGCCAGGGTGCATCGCATGATTCCCATTACGCAGATGGTGCAAACCGCCGACACGCTCAAATACCTTTATATGGGCGGGCGCATCGGGCGGGCGCAAAACCTGGTCGGAACCCTGCTCAACATCAAACCGCTGATTGGCATGAAGGACGGGGTCATCGTTGCCCTGGGCAAGGCCCGCTCGCGCTTGCACGCCTACATTGACATGGCCGACTACCTGACGCAAGCCGTCGGGGAGAGCAAAGCGCGGGTGGCTTACGTCCATGCCGGGGCCATAAACGAGATTGACAAACTCAAAAAAATGGTTGAAGAACGGGTTAATGTGGTCGAGTCGCTTGTTGCCGAGCTCTCCCCAGCCCTGGCGGTGCATACCGGCCCTGGCACTGCCGGGTTGTGTTTCTATTCGGTTGAAAGTTAACCCGTTTGGGTCATGCAGAACCCATCTTTTCGGAGTATAGTTATTTTCACAAAATAAGATATGATAAGTGGGAATTTACTGCGCAGGCGCGTATCTTTTTCGTACTGCGAGGGTTTTCTACCCAAACCCAACAGGGTTCGCCGATATTTTATTCGTGGAGAAAGATGATGATGGCCGCAGAACTCACCGTCCAACATAATCGTGAAGATAACCGGTTTGAAATCCAGGTTGAAGGACACCTGGCCGAGCTTGATTACACCCTCAACGGTGGTGTCATCACCTTCACGCACACAGGCGTCCCGGTTGCGCTGGAAGGGCGAGGGCTTGGCAGCAAACTGGCCCGCGCCGGGTTAGATTACGCCCGCGCCAACGGGCTGAAGGTCGTTTCAACTTGCTGGTTCATCAACGGTTACCTCGACCGCAACCTGGAATATCAAGATTTACTGAAATAAAGCATAATCGTGCTTGAAAATCCCTGTTTCTGCTGGATTTTGTGGTTTCACCGATTCGCCCGGTGATAAATCACCGGGCTAGGTGGCGGCGACCTGTAAACAGGGCTAAAAAGTCCGATTTATCGGGCGCAGCGCAATAGGGAACAACAAACCACAAATTCCGTTAGAATCAGGAAAATCCACACATTCAGCGTTTATCCGCGTCCATTCTTAAGAGAAAATGAAACCGCCCTGTCCGATGTGGAACAGGGCGGTTTCATTTTTCAATGCGGCTTTATCAATCCCGAAGCGCCACCGCCGCGCCATAGCCAACCACATTGCGCATATCGCCGGTCACATCGCCGGATGTGGCGTGATGCAGGATTTTAACCCTTTGCGCGCCCAGGGCTTTGGCTGCCCATAAGACCGCTGCCAGCGCCCCCAGGCCGCAAGCCTCGCCTTTGCCTTGCTCTTCCACTTCGAACAAACCATCGGGCGAGAAGGCTTCTACCTGCTCCAGAATCGCCCAGTCTAGCCGGGTGGCGGTCTCGACGTTGTGGAAGTGCGAAAGGTCGGTGGAAGCCACCAGCAGGGCGTTCTGACCGGTCAACGTCTCTGCCAGGGCTTCACCCAAGAGGCGGCAGGTTTTGCGGTCTTGCGTGCGCGTCATCACCGGCAGCAGGGTAAATGCCGATTTAACGGCGCGTTGGAGGAAGGGTAGTTCGATTTCGAGCGAATGTTCGGGGTCGTTGGCAATTGGGGTCAACCCAAATCCCAAACGGCGAACCAATTTCCCATCCAACTCATTCACCAATTCACGGTTGACCTGCAGCCTTCCCAGTGGCGTGCCATAAGCAGCGTGCGCCGTTGTCATTAACGGGTAGGGATAGGCATGATGCATGGGTGAAACGACAGCGATGACCTCGGGCGCGAGATTCCTGATGGCGGCAAAAGCATACCCGGCCACCGAGCCAGAGTAAATATGCCCGGCGTGCGGCGCAATCACTGCCAGCGGCTGACCGAGCAGTTCAGGCAGCGTTGCGTTGTCCATGAAACCATCTACCATGCGAGAAAGAGTTGCCGGGTTAAATTGGTACCAGGTTCCAGCAATGGGCGAGGGGCGAACTTCAGCAATCTCATCCATAAATACCTCCGCTTCTATTGTAGCACTTCAGGCAGGTGAACAAAATAACCTTCGGAACGTTCAGTAGCGGGTCAGGATATATTTTGTGGATTGGAAAGCCAGCCCGGGCAGGTGGCCGCGCCCAAACCACTCGGCGGCATCGGCGTCATCGCCCGCAACAAGCAGCCCCCCTGTCACCTGCCCCCGGTAAAAGATGACAAAATCGGCGCCTCGGGCATGTTCCCTGCCGAATCGAATATCGAGGATGCCGCATAATGCCACTTCCAGGCCGGTCTCTTCGAGGCATTCGCGCGCGGCGGCTTCGGCGGGGTCTTCGTCCGCATTGACAAAGCCCGCTGGCAGACTCCACAAGCCGCGATGGGGTTCATTGACGCGCCGCACAAGCAGCACCTGGCTATCTTTTTCTACCAGCACGGCAGCCGCCACCTTGGGGTCAGCAAAATGAATCCAGCCGCAGGATGGACAAACCGGTCGTTCACGGCCAAATTTGACCTTTAGAACGACCGGCGCAGCGCAGCGTGGGCAATAGTTGATGTCTTCGGCTCTCATTTCTTGTTTTTTCGCGCAAATTGAAAATTGGCCTGCCAGTGAACAAACCAAGCCGCGCCGCCGGCCAGCAGGGCGATGACCAGTAATGCGAGTTGCAGCCAGCCTGAAATTTGGAAGGCGTTTTGAGCAGGCGGGTCGGTCACTTCGAGTGCTTGAACCTCTTCCCCGGTTGCTTTGGCGGCAGGCATTTCTTGCTCGGGCTGGGCGCGCAAAGCTTCTTGGGTAGGAGCGTTGGCCGCATCTTCGGGGGCGGCTGGCGCGGCCAGGGCAGGCGGTTCTAATTCGCTGCCCCCGCCCGATTGTGGGCGCGGTTCAGCAGGGGCCGATTCGATTGCTTCGGTCATTGGGCCGCCGCCAACGCCATAGGCAGGAGCAGCGGGGGCGTTGGCGGCCAACTGCCCCAGCCCGTTGGCGGCGAAGGTCAAGACAAGCAGCAGGCTGGCAAAAGCCGATGCAAACCGAAAGAGCGGGAAGCTGCGCGGAACGGGGGCCTTAACCCCGGCCATTTTGGGGGTCAGCGTAAAGTTGCGCGGGGCGCGACGAATAGGCAGTTTGCGCAACAAGGCGCGAGATTGTGATAACTGCTGGTAAATGGTGACAAGTTCAGGGTCGGCGGCGATGCGCAACTGCAGGCGCGCGGATTCTTCCCGGGGGAGTTTTTCATCCAGCAGGGCAGAAATCAATTCAACGTCACGGAAAGAAGGATTGGTCATAGCGCAGCCTCATTGTCCAGACGGAAGGCGGCGGGTAAAAGTTCCCAGAAATCTTGCAGACATTCGCGCAGCCTTAAGCGCGCGCGCGCCAGGCGGCTTTTGACTGTGCCAAGCGGGGTATGCACGGCAGCGGCCACCTCGGCGTAATCCATCCCCTGCACATCAGCCAGCACCACCACGGCGCGGAAATCGGTTGGCAGGGCTTCAAGGCAGTGCTGGATGGCATGTTCCAACTCGGCGGCCTCGAATTTTTCTTCGGGTCTCATCGAACTATCGGCCAGCCAGCGCGGCGATTCGATTTCCTCATCGTCATCGTTTTCTGGTTCGAGCGGGGTGGTGGGGCGGCGCTTCTGGCGGCGCAGTTCGTCGTAACAGGCATTGGTGACGGTGCGCAGCAACCAGGCTTTGAATGACCCGCCGTGATAGCTGTTGATGGCTCGAAAGGCAGAGATGAAGGCTTCTTGCGTGGCATCGGCGGCGCGGTCTTCATCGCCCAAGATACGCAGCGCAGTGTTGTAGAGCGCGTCTTGGTAGGCCAGCACCAGCCGGTTGAAGGCATCCAGATCGCCGTGTTGGGCGTCATGAATCAGGGCGGATTCGTTCATAGGGGTATTGTATCATTTTCCAGGCGGTGAGCGGCGCGGCCAGCCCCCCAGAGACAGGGGTTTCTTAAAGTCGCCAAACGCCCTCATACCCTTTCGGGGCACTTTCCCCGCCCCTTCCCTCGGCGGAGAAAGGGAAAAAAAGCCCCTCTCCCTGTAGGAGAGGGGTTAGAGTGAGGGAAATTGAGTGACTTTAAGAAAGGCGTGCCCCCAGAGAGCGGATGCTGGTCAAAGTCACTCTCCTATAATTTTAACCAGCACCCGCTTTTGACGGCAGCCATCGAATTCGCCGTAGAAAATTTGCTCCCAGGGGCCGAAATCGAATTTGCCGTTGGTGACGGCCACGACCACTTCGCGCCCCATGACCTGGCGTTTGAGATGCGCGTCGGCGTTGTCTTCACCGGTGCGGTTGTGCCAGTATTGGCCGAGCGGCTCGTGCGGGGCCAGGCCCTCCAGCCAGGTCTCATAGTCGTGGTGCAAGCCACTCTCATCATCGTTGATAAAGACCGAGGCGGTGATGTGCATGGCATTCACCAGGCACAACCCCTCGCGGATGCCGCTTTCGCGCAGGCAGGTTTCAACCTGTGGCGTAATGTTGATAAACCCGCGTCGGGCCGGGACATTGAACCAGAGTTCTTTGCGATAGGAGTTCATAGCAAGCCATCCAAAAAGAAATAAGTGGGTTTGAACGAGGGTACGCAGAGCATGAAACAAATCTGTTCAGAACGGGAGTTTATCATTGATTGGCGGCACAGGAAATGCGATTGCCCCGCCAGCCATGTTGAAGTCCACTCGTATAGTTTGCTATAATCTCTGTATTCAGGAGATTGCTATGCAAAATCTTTTGACCGCCCTGGGCGGGGACATGAACCTGCTCGACCCGCAAGGCCTGGCCGCCAACC
>CAYLZI010000009.1:0-30255 GCA_964388215.1 uncultured Anaerolinea sp. | reverse complement strand
CGGGTTGGCCTGAAAGCGCTCATCAAGGCCGCCTGATATTTATGTCCGTGGCTCAATTAATTACAAGCGCGCCTTGTCGCGCCGTACGGCTTTTATACGGATTTGGAAATTCGTTTTCCAGCCTGGCGATATGGGCGCTTAATTGTGTTCGCAAAAACTTATGCGACTGCGCCAGTTCATCGGTGGAAAAATTGATAATCATAAACTCAAAAATAGCATTGGTTTCCGAGTTTTCTAACTCTGTAGCCAGTTCGTGAGCGTCTTCCAGCGTTTTGATTTGGGTCAACCTGGTTGGTGATGCTTTTTCAAGACAATGCCGCACTTTTTGCAACATCGAATCATCGGCTTGGCGAGAGAGACGGTTTCCATCAACGTTTGCTTTAATACGCTCAAGATATTCTGCGTGTCCCTTTTCTTCATCAGCATGGTGTTTCCAGAAGAGAGAGACTTCAGGATAATGGGCAAACATCTTTCCCAACTCTCTATACAAACCTTCCGCGGCTCTTTCAAGGGCAATTGCGTACTCGAAAAGTTTGCCAACCGTTTCAACATTGTCTGGCATTGTAATCTCCTTTGTTTTGAAGCGTTGGTTTTACAACTCACGCGCTGTCTTCGCGTGGGAAATCCGTTCGCGAAATGATTATATTACTGCGCTTCGAGCTGGGTGATGGCGTTATGCACCCGCTCCAGAATGGTCTCGCGCGGGAGGAGTTCCATGCTCTCGAAGAGCGGCGGGCTGACGGTTTGACCGGTGACGGCGGCGCGCAGGATGCCAAAGACCTGGTTGGGGCTGAGGGCGAGCTGCTCCACCAGTCCACGCAGGGGTGGTTCGGCGGCGGCGTGCGTAATTTCGGGCAGGGCGGCCAGGATGTCGTAGATTTTTCGGGCAATGGAGGCAGATTCGGCGGGAGTCTGCCCTTTGGCGACCAGCGTTTCAGGGGCGGGAGAAACCGTCTGTTGGAAGAACCAGCCCGCAAACGGCAGGCAGTCATCCAGCGTGACCAGCCGCTCTCGAATGAGCGGGACGATTTTTAGCAGCAGGTCATCATCCACTGTAGAACCGGCTTTCTCGAAATAGGGCCGGATGCGCCCGGCCAAATCTTCGGCGGTCAATCGGCGGATGTGGGCGCCGTTGAAGTGGTCTAGCTTGGCAAAATTGACCGCAGCGGGAGAAGGCGTCAGTTTGTTCAGGTCAAATCGCTCTATCATTTGCTCCAGCGTCATCACGTCATCTTCATCCACGCCCCAGCCCATCAAGGCAATCCAGTTGAGGACGCCTTCAGGGGTGTAGCCGAGGTCTTTCATATCGCCGAGGAAGGTGGAGTAGCCGTCTTTAATGGCCTGGGCGCTGTCGCGTTTGGAAAGTTTGCCTTTGCCCGATGGTTTCAGGAAAACTGAAAGATGCACAAACTGCGGCGCTTCCCAGCCAAAGGCGCGGATGACGTGGATATGGAGCGGCATGGAGGGCAGCCACTCGGAGCCGCGAATGACGTGGGTGATGCCCATCAGGTGGTCATCGACCATGGCGGCCAGGTGATAGGTCGGCAGGCCATCCGATTTGAGCAGGACGGAGTCGTCGAGGGCGGTGTTTTCGGTGGTGATGGGGCCGCGCAGCAGGTCTAGCCCGGTGATGCTGCCTTCTTTGGGCATTTTGAAGCGGATGACGAATTTTTCGCCAGCCTGGGCGCGGCGGCGGGCTTCGGCGGGGTCGAGGCTGCGGCAGTGGCCGTCGTAGCGGGGATTCTGTTTATTCGCCATCTGTTCCTGGCGCGCCTGGTTCAGGCGTTCTGGGGTACAGAAGCAGGGAAACGCATGGCCGGAGTCGACTAGTTTCCAGGCGTATTCGTGGTATATGGCGCAGCGTTCGGTCTGGCGGTAGGGCGCGTTAGGGCCGCCGATGTCGGGGCCTTCGTCGTAATCCAGCCCCAGCCAGCGCAGGCCCTCGATGAGTTCGCGCTCGGCGTTGGGGTCGTAGCGCTTCTGGTCGGTGTCTTCGATGCGCAGGATGAACGTGCCGCCGGCGCGGCGCGCCAGCAGGAAGGGATATAACGCGGAACGGGCATTGCCGATGTGCATTCGCCCGGTGGGGGAGGGCGCGAAACGCACCCGGACGGGGGTTGATGAATCCAAGTTGTCCTCCATGCGCGGAAGCGAGCTTCCGCACTCCAAAATTACATTTCGAGCGCCTTGTGACGCATAATAACGCTTTGCACCAGGCCAATGGCAACCATGTTTGCCAGCAGTGAACTGCCGCCGTAACTGACGAAGGGCAGGGTCAGGCCGGTGGCGGGCATGACGTTCAGGTTGACGCCGATGTTAACCAGCGACTGGAAAGCAATGAGCGTGGCGACGCCGTAGGAAATGAGTGAGCCGTATGCATCGCGCGAAATTCGGGCCGCGTACAGGCAGCGCCAGACGACGAAAACCACCAGGACAATAATCAACAGCGCGCCGATGAAGCCTAGCTCGTGTGAGATGGTCGAAAAGATAAAGTCAGACCAGCGCACTTTCAAGAAACGCAACTGCACCTGCGTGCCGTGTCCGTAGCCTTGCCCAAACAGGCCGCCCGAGCCGATGGAGATAAGCGCCTGCTGAATGTTGTACAGGTCGCCGTAAGTGGCATTTGGGTCGGGGGCGATGAAGTTGGTGATGCGGGCAAGTTGATATCTTTGGATAACGCCGACTTCGACCAGTACCGGGAACGAGATAGCCACTACCGCCAGCCCAGCCAGGCCGTATCCCAGCATCATTTTGACGGGCAGGCCTGCCATCCACAACAGCACGCCCCACAGGACGAATAATACGATGGATGTGCTTAAGTTTGGCTGGGCCAGCACCCAGCCGGTGATGCCCATCATCAGGAAGAAGCTGCGGAAGGTCCAGCGCGGCTCGTGCATCTGGTGCAGGTGGACGGCAAAATAGTTCGCCATGACCAGAATCATCACGATTTTGGCGATTTCCGAAGGCTGGATGAGAATCACGCCGGTATCGAACCAGCGCGCTGAACCGTAGAGGGCCTGCCCGGCGATATTCAACGAGCCTAAAACGATGACCGTGCCGATGTACATCGGCTGGCTGATGGCTGACCACATCCGGTAGTCGATGGATGCGGTGATTAACATTACCACGAACCCGGCCACCGCGAAAATCATCTGGCGATTGACCAGGTTCGTGGTGGTGGTCAATTCGATATTCCCGGCTACGGCGGAACGAATCATGGTCACGCCAAGGATGACGAGGATTGTTACCGCGCCAAACAGCCAGAAATCAAAATGCCGCCAGAAACCTCCACGCATAGTTGGTTATTCGTTATTCGCTATTTGTTATTCGATGTTCGATATTTGTTATTCGGTATTCGATATTTCCATCGTGTAAAGCATCGAATATCCAGTATCGAATGCCCAGTATCGCACTCAGTTAGCGCGGCGGCGGCCTGTGATGCGCAGGGGGATGTCGGCCACCAGGCGTTGTTGGCGGCCTTCATGCGCCACGTCAATATGCACGCTGGCCGGGTCAATTTCGACATAACGCGAGATGACAGCGATTAAATCATCTTTTAGCGCGTCCAATGCTGCCGGGGTCAGGTCGGTGCGGTCGTGGATGAGTACCAGTTGCAGGCGTTCTTTTGCGCTTTTGGCGCTCTTTTTGCCGGTCAGGCGCTCGAAGAAGTTCATCTTACTTCCTCCCTGCCAGTTTGGTTAGCCGGTCCCACAGGCTGGTCACTTCAAGGTCAAGGAACGGCACCTGTTCTCCATTCAGGCGGCGGGCGATGTTGCGAAAGGCTTGCCCGGCCTTTGCCTTTCCATCCATTGCGAGTGGCGTACCCCGGTTTGAGGCCACAATCACGCTTTCATCTTCTGGCACAATTCCGATGATATCAATGCGCAACAGGTCGTAGACATCTTCCACCGAGAGCATATCGCCGCGCCGTACCATGTTCGGATTCAGGCGGTTGATGATGAGCGAGGGAGCGGGTTTTTCCTCAGATTCGAGCAAGCCAATCACCCGGTCAGCATCTCGCACGGCAGACATTTCTGGGTTGGTAACAATCAGCACTTTATCGGCGGGGGCAACAGAGTTGCGAAACCCGCGCTCGATGCCCGCTGGCGAGTCAATCAAAACCCAATCCACTTCGCCGCGTAGTTCGTTGCATAAGCGCACCATGTCGCTTGGCGAGATGGCGTTTTTGTCGCGGGTCTGCGCCGCGGGGATGAGAAAGAGTTCTGGCAGGCGCTTGTCGCGGATCATCGCCTGGCGGGTTCGGCAGCGGCCTTCGATAATATCTACAACATCGTAGACGATGCGATTTTCCAAACCCATAATGACATCCAGATTGCGCAGTCCAATATCACCATCAATGCAAACGACTTTTTTGCCGTCTGAGGCTAGCGCGACGGCGATATTGGCAACGGCGGTGGTTTTTCCCACCCCGCCTTTGCCGGAGGTTACGGTAATTACAGTTCCTGTCATGTTCGCTCCATCAGCCGGGTGTCCAGGGTTGGGCCTGCAAAAGGCCGTCTTTCAATCGTACCACTTCAGGCTGGGGCTTGCCGCTTCGCTTGGGGGCGACGGCGATTTCATCGGCCACGCGCAATTGGGTCGGCGAAAGGTCGAGCGCGCAAACCACCGAATCTTTATTCCCTTGCGCCCCGGCGTGAACGAACCCACGCAGGCGGCCCCAGACAATTACGCTGCCCCCGGCGATAATCTCCGCGCCGGGGTTGACATCGCCAAAGATAACCACATGCCCGGCAAATTCGATGCGCGTGCCTGAGCGCAGGGTCTTGTTGACCCATAGGGCTGTCTCGTCATCTATGCCTTTGGCAACTGGAAACGTCCGCGCCACAGCGTGCGGGGAGGCTGTTTCACGTTGCGGCGTGGGTTTGAACAGGCGAGTCGCCAGCCCCAGCAGTTGAGCGGTATTTTCAGTGACCGGCGAGGTGCTGACCACCGCCCACAGCGTAATCCCGCGCTCCGAAAGTTGGTCGCGCAGGGCGGTCAACTCCACCGATTTCAAGGCTTGCGCGCCCACATCCAGCGAGAGCCGCGCGCCCTTAAAAAAATCTGGCTGGGCTTCGATGCGCTCCAGCAGGGCGCGCTGCACTACCGGCCAGCCCGCCTCGCCCAGCGAGACGAGCAGCCCATCGCGGATACCTTTAATTTGGATAAGGGACGATTCTGTCATCACTCTACTCGTGCTATGGTTTGCATTGCGGGCGCAAAACTTACGATTACGACATCGTACTATGAAAGTCGGGTCGAAGCCATAATGAATTGATTATAGCATGTGGTTTTTGCCAGTGCCAATTTGCCCAGGCATAGGCAGGGCTTTCTTAAAGTCATCAAACGCCCTCATCCCCTGCCCTTCCCCCAGTGGGGGAAGGGAGAAAAAGCCCCTCTCCCAACGGGAGAGGGGTTGGGGTGAGGGAAATTTAGCGACTTTAAGAAAGCCCTGAGGCACAAGTATGGCGTTCTCAAGAAAGCAAGTTTCTCCCTCACCCCTGCCCCTCCCCCACCGGGGGAGAGGCAGGGGTGAGGGAATACGTCATATTATGCTGTGCTTGTCAAGCATTCTTTAGAACGTCATGAGGCATAGGTCGCTCATTCGCCCGGCGTGGGCGAGGGGTCAACGGGCAGGGCAAACAGCGCGCGCCACCCGCCGCTTGCCACTTCTGTAACCGCAGAGTTGAGTGTCATAATACTTATCCACGTCCGACCCGGCTTGAGGGGGAAGGGCTGCCTGTCGTTGCCAGTGAAGTGAATGGGGCGCAGCAGGCCGGTTTGCTGCTCCCAGGCGCGGTTGGCTGTGCTCCAGCGAATTTTATACATTTGCCCATCTCGAAACAGATAGGCCCAGCCCTCCGACCCGTAGCGCAAATCTACATCGTATTGCAAGTACCGATAGATTTTGTAATCGGCCAGCAAGATGATGACGTTCTCGAAGGCCAGTTGCCGCCCGGTTAGCCGCTCGGTATCGGCGTGGAAGATGCCCAGGCCATCGGCGTCGTCGGTAAAACGCAGGTATTTGCCCGAAAGCGGGTCGAATTCCCACTTCGACTGCGCGTAACCATGATAATAAATTAGCAATGATTGCGCCGTGTGCCCGCCCGCAGGGGCTGTTGGGTCGAACAGATGACCAGAATAGTTCACTGGCTGGCTGGCGGGTTTGCTGCGTTCGGCCAGTTCACGCATTCGGCTCACGTCTAACAGCGCGGTATTGGGGCTGGCTTCGGGATGTTCGCCGAAGACGATTTCGCAGATTTCCAACTGCGGCAGGATGTCGCTCCCCGCGCTCGCAAAAACCAGGCAGCTGGCCGGGAACATCTTGCGGAAATCCTCGTAAGTCAGCCGCCCGGAGCGAATCGGGCCGACGTAGGTTCGCTCGGGCGCGATGTCGTTGGGATGTGGAGCAGACGAGGCGGCGAGGTGCGTTTTTAGCGCGAGGCCAACATCCAGGCTGGAATCTGTTTTGCCGTTATAAAAAAAGTGGATGCGCCCTGTCAGCGGGTCGGCATCGCTATCCGAATCATCATCGCCGATATGGGGGGTGGTAAGCGTGTAGGCTTGGGGAACATCAAATAATAACGTATATGGAGTCAAGGAGATTGCTCCTTGATGTTCACTTGCTCCATGACCGGGGGCAAGCCCCTGGACTCTGTAATACCCATTCGAATCGGTGCTGGTGCTGGCGATGACCTTTTCTTCTGCATCGAGCAGCGTGATGCACACCCCGCCGATGCCCGCCTCCCAGGCGTTTTGCGCGCCGTCGGCATTTTCGTCGAACCAGACGCGGTTGCCCACCCAGGCAGAACCCCCCGGCTGGAAGATTTTCTCGTTAACTGGGCAACTACCGGTGAGGTTGGGGATGCGGCGGGGGTAATCGCCGTAGAAAACGCCCATGAAGCGGGTCGCGCCGGTGCCGATGAACAGTTCGAAAATCCAGGGCGCGAAACCTGTCCCGGCTTGCGGACGGGCGGTGACGGGCAGGTTGCTGATGGATACCAGCACGGCTGGCAGGTTGAGCAGCGTTGGGTCGAGCACGGGTAGCCCTGTCAGCGGGTTGATTCCGGGGGCAAAGTCATCTGCTTCGGGGCCGGAGGGGTGCGGCGTGAGGCGCGGTTGCGCGGTTGCGGTAACGGTAAATGTTGGGGTTGGGGTGGCAGATGCCGGGGGTGAAGTAAAAGCCGGTGTAAGGGTGGCAGGCGCGTGCGGGGTCGGGGACGCTGGTAAAGCCGTAGGGGCGGCGCACCCGGTCAGGAGGGTGGTCAAAATAATGAGCCAGGAAAATATCCCAATTTTCATGTCTTTTCCTGAAAAAAACTTTGGGTAATGGCAAACAGGGCGGCCAGTAGGATGGGGAGAATTTCACCGTAGATGCGCAGCTCTTCGATGACGCCAACCAGCAGCAGGATGAGCAGCTGCGCCAGGCAGGCCAGCAGGCCGCGCCGTAGGAAGGGGTTTTGAATGTGGGCGTGCCAAGCCAGAACAAAAATCCAGACCATGCCCCAATTACGCGCCAGGATGCTGAGGGTGCCAGGGTTGGCGAGTTGTTCCAGGCTTCGGGTGAGTTGCAGTTCAAACAACCCGGCTCCTTGCGCCGGGTTGTTGGCAAAGAGCAGGTAAAGGGCGGTTTTGATGCCCATCCAGAGGGTGGCTTGCGCGGCGGCATGGCTGATTACGGGCTTCCAGCTTTCTTTGCCGAGGGCGCTGGCGAGGTAAACGAAGGTGAGGAAGTAACTGGTTTCGCGGTTGAAGGTGGCGATGATGAATACGGCGTAATAAAATGCCCACTGTTTGCGGTAGAGCGCAATTAGCCCAAGAGTGGTGAAGAGGATGGCGGGCAGGTCATAGGGGTAGAAGAAGGTATAGGTGAAGTTGTAGGGCAGGGCATAGGCCAGCAGGAGGGTGAAGAGGCTGGCGAGGCTCAGGTGGCTGGCAAACAGGTTGATAAAGGCGCGAAAGGCATAGAGCAGCGCGGTGGTAGCGAGAAATTCGATAATGCGGTAGAGCGAGTCGGTGGGTAGGTCGGTCAGCGATTGGAGCAGCCCAACCAGGGCCGGGATGAGGATGCGATACTGGTAGGGGGTGGGGGCCAGCCCCTGCGCGAGGGATTCGGGCGCGGCGGCGGGGTAGGTGAAGGTTTCATGGGCGCGCAGGAAGGCAAAATGGTAACTGAAGAGCAGGGTAAAGAGCAAAAAGGCCAGGCCGCTCAGGATGGTTTGTGCCTGGCTGCTTTTATTGCTCATGGAGGATGCTCCCGATGCGTCGGTAGGTTTCGTCGAGAGATTCGGGCAGCACGCGCGTTTCGCCGATGGTGGACATGAAACTGGTATCGCCGTTCCAGCGTGGGACGATATGGATGTGAACATGCCCCGGCACGCCCGCGCCCGCGGCTGTGCCGATATTTATTCCAACGTTGAACCCGTGCGGGTTGTAGGTTTGGCGCAATGTGGTGATGCACTGCGAGACGAGTTCCATCATTTCAGCGCGTTCGGCGGGTTGCAGCAACTCTAGCGAGGCCTGGTGCACAAACGGGGCCACCATGAGATGCCCGCTGGTGTAGGGATATTTGTTCAGGATGATAAAAGCGCGCTCTCCCCGCCGGACGACCAGGTTTTGGCCGTCATCTGGCTTGGCGAGGGCGTTACAGAATACGCAGCCGGTTTCTTGTTCGGCGTTGGTGACGTATTTCATGCGCCAGATGGCCCAGAGTCGTTTCATTAGTGATTTCCCTTTCTTTGAATGGAATTTTACCCTGACAGACGCAATCTGTTGACACTTCCCTTCATTGCGGGTATCCTCCCGCCAGGAAATTGACCATGAATCAGATGCCGCTCTTTGAGACTCCCCGCCTGACCGTGACCGAGTTCACCCGCCGCGTGCGCCGCCTGCTGGAAGGTGATAAAGCCTTGCAGGATGTTTGGGTGCAGGGTGAAATCTCCAATTTCTCGCGTCCCGCTTCGGGGCATCTCTATTTCACCCTCAAAGACGCGGGCGCGTCGCTGCGCTGCGTGATGTGGAAGGGCGACGCTGCGCGCGCGCGCGGGGTTCCGCTGGCAGATGGGCTTTCGGTGGAAGCGCATGGCAAGATTGGCCTGTACGAGCCGAGCGGGCAATACCAACTCATTGTAGACACCCTCCGCCCGGCGGGCGAGGGCGCGCTCTATGCGGAGTTCATGCGCCTGAAGGCTTTGCTAGAGGCCGAAGGGCTGTTCGACCCGGCCCTTAAACGCCCGATTCCGCAGTTTCCGCGCAAAATTGGGATTGTGACCTCGTCCACCGGCGCGGCCCTGCGCGATATGCTGAACGTGCTGGGACGCCGCCTGCCCTTGGTAGATGTCTTGCTCGCGCCCTCGCTGGTGCAGGGGGAGGAAGCCCCTTCCACGCTGGCTGCGGCCTTGCAAAAACTAAACGCAATTTACCAGCCAGATGTCATCCTGCTGGCGCGCGGGGGAGGTTCCATTGAAGATTTGTGGGCCTTCAACGACGAGCGCGTCGTCCGGGCTGTGGCAGGGTCGGCGGCCCCGGTCATTACCGGAGTTGGACACGAAACCGACTTCACCCTGGCCGATTTCGCTTCCGATTTGCGCGCTCCCACCCCCACCGCCGCCGCCGAACTGGCAACCCCCATCACAATCGATGACCTGGCCTACTCGCTGCGCGCCAGCCTGGAGCGGTTGGATGAAATTGTCGAGCGTCAAATTGCGGAGCGGCGGCAGGGCTTGCATGCGCTCAATGCCGCGCTGAAGTTCTACTCTCCGGCGCGGCGGCTGATGACCGAGCAGCAGCGGCTGGATGATTTCTCGCGGCGCATGTCGCGCGGGCTGGAGGGGCGCATCACCCTCGAATCAGCCCGCCTGGCGGGGTGGCGCGACAGGCTAGAATCGCTCAATCCGCTGGCGGTGTTGCGGCGCGGCTACGCCGTCGTTTCACGCCCACAGGATGGAAAAGTTGTCTTGACGGCGCAAATGGCTCCGGCGGGGTCGAACCTGCATGTCAGGCTGGCCGAAGGGTCGCTGAATGTGGAAGTAATTCGTAATTCGTAATTTGATATTCGAGACTCGATATTCGATATTCGGAACATTGCGGACTGGCACACTGGATACTGAACCCTGCGAGGAGAAAGATGAACAATTCAAAACCTATCGACGAGATGACATACGAGGAAACGTTTGCCGAGTTGCAGGCGGTGGTCGCGGCATTGGAGGGCGAGGGTCGCCCGCTGGATGAATCGATTATGTACTACGAGCGTGGTCAGGCCCTGGCGCGGCATTGCGCCTCCTTGCTCGAAAAGGCTGAGTTGAAAGTGCGCCAGTTGAACGGGGAGGTCTTACAGGTAGGGGCTTGAAATGTGGAATGAATTAATTTCCAACCACGCCTTGTTAACCGGGCTGGCAGCCTGGCTGTTGGCGCAAATCCTTAAACCGCCGATGGAATACCTGCGTCGGGGAAAGTGGAATTGGGGCTACCTGTTCAGCGCAGGCGGGATGCCCAGCTCACATTCAGCCTTGATGGTTGGCACGACCATTGGGATAGCCCTGCATATCGGCTTCGATTCGCCAATTTTTGCAATTGCCGTAGCAATTACGATGATCGTCGTTTATGACGCCGCCGGGGTGCGGCGCGAGGCTGGCCGGCACGCTGAGAAAATTAATATTCTGATTGAAGAACTGCTTTCCGGCCACCCAATCTCTCAAGAAGAACTACGCGAAGTGCTGGGCCACACGCCTTTCGAAGTGACCGGTGGCATTATGTTGGGCGTTATTGTGAGTATTTTATACTGGATGTTTATCGGATAAGGCTTGCTTTTTAAGCGCTAATGCGCTATGCTGATAAAAACCAAACACGGAGGAAAAAATGGACGAACTTGTCAATCTGGTGGTCGAGAAAACCGGCCTGCCCAAAGAAACCGCCAAACAAGCGGTAACCATCGTAATTGATTTCTTGAAAAAGAAGTTACCGGCCCCTGTGGCTGCCCAGGTAGATGTCGTTTTGGGCAGCAAAGGCATTGCTGGCGAAGCGGCGAACCTGATAGGCGGGCTGCTGGGCGGCAAGAAGTAAATCGTAATAGGCAAATCGTAATTCGCAATTCGTAACCCGCCATTCGCGTTTCGTGAAGGGCGGGTTACGAATTTTTTATTTAAAAGGAACCGCTTACGCCTCACTTGCGTCTATAATTCAGCAAGCAGCGTATCTGCTTGAAGGAGAAACAAACCATGAAAAAGACAATTTTTTCAGCATGTTTACTGTTCGCATCCATTTTGCTGAGCGCGTGCGCGGCTGCGCCCCAGGCCGTTGAACCGTCTGCCGAGCCGCTTATTCCGCCCATAGACAGGCAGAATTCCCTGCCAACTGCCGAACCAACGCCCGAACCCATCCCTGGCGGGTTTCCACCGGCCGCCTTTGCCGCGCGTAATGCCCTGGCCGAACTGCTTGAAGCAAGCGTCGAAACCATCGAAATCCGCGAGATTGAATTTGCCACCTGGTCCGATGGCTGCCTCGGCCTGCCCAGGCCGGGCGAGTCGTGTACCGAAGCAATGGTGCCTGGCTATCGCATTACTCTGCTCGTTGGCACATCGCAATATATCTACCGAGCCAACGAGCGCGGCACCTCCTTGCGCCGCGAAGAGGGCATTTCATTTGCCGCGCCCAGCGAAGAAGCCCGGCCTTTGGTGATGTGGCAAAATCCCGAATGCGCCGAAGAAGCCCTCCTCTTGCTCGAAGGACTCTCGTTTGGCGCGTGCGGCGGCCCTTACACTGTCCTCCCCTGGCACGATGGCTCAATTCCCGCCGCCATGCTTGAATTTCTCGACACCCTCGCCCCCTTCGAGGCCGAAACACCCGCCGGGAAAGTTATTTTTAGCGGAATCGGAACAACAGCCGCCTCGCCCGCCGAACAACGCGCCATCGCCGAGTGGATGAAAATCCAATTCCTGGTGGCGCAATCTGGCCGCGCCGAGGCCGATTGGGGGCTGGCGCTCACCTACAGCCGCCAGGGCGGTTTCGCCGGTTTTTGCGACGAGGTGAAAGTCTATCTCGATGGCTCTGCCATTCTTTCTAGCTGTAAAAACGTAGATGTTGACTACCGTTTAGATGCCGAACAACTGAAACAACTCTACGTCTGGTACGACGGCCTGCAAGCAATCGAATATACTTACAAAGACCCCGGCATTGCCGATGCCATGTCTACCAAACTGACGATTCCCGCTCAGGGCGATAAAACTGTTGACCAGGCTATTACAGACGAAATTCTGGTCTTTTGCGCCGGGCTGATACAACAGGCGCGCGCCACCCCGTAACGCAGAAATTATTCTGCGAGATTAAAGTATGCGCCTCTTTATCATTGTTATCAGGCCCTGTATCTCAGGGACTTTGAGAATGACTATGCCCAGGCCATAGACCAGACCCCCAACCGCCACCCCGCCCAGGCCGCCCAGCCAGGGATTCGACTCCACTGTCAATTGAATCCAGACCATCAGCGCCAGCCCCATCCCGAGCGCCGCCGCTCCGATTCGCAGACCGCCACCGAACAGGGCGCGTCCCTCCATGCCGCCCAGCCTGTGGCGCATGATGATAAACAAGGCTGCCGCTTCCAGAGCAGTCGCCAGCGAATTGGCGAGCGCCAGCCCGCCGTGCGGCATCAATCCCATTTGACGGAACCAGGCCGAAAACGCAAAACTGAAAGCCACATTCAGTCCCATCGCCACTGTGCCAATCAACACCGGCGTTTTTGTGTCTTGTTGGGCGTAGAAAGCGCGCGCCAGCACTTCCATGACCGAATGACCGACCATCCCGGCGGCGTACCAGAGCAAAGCCCAGGCGGTCATTTCGGTATCGATGGCGGTGAATTTGCCGCGCTGGTACAGCATGGCCACAATCGGGGTCGAGAGCATCGCCAACCCCAGGCTGGCGGGGACGGCCATCAGCAGCATTCCGCGCAGGGCCGAGGCCAGGGCATGACGCATTTCATCCAATTTGCCGAGCGCGAACTGCGCCGAGAAGGTCGGCATGACGGCAATTGCCACCGATTGGGCGATTGCGGCTTGCGCCATCAGCATCAGCGCGAAGCCATAGGTCACCGCTGCCACGCTTCCCGCTGCCATGCCCGAAGCCAGGGCGGTATTCACCCAGAAATTCAACTGCACTACGCCCGCTCCCAGCACGCGCGGCCCCATCAGGCCGATGACTTGCCAGACAGCGGAGTCAGTAAACAGTGTCCGGTAATCAGTAATCAGTAAACGGTTAGCGGATGGGGGCGCAAGTTTGGAGAGAGTTGGGAGTTGAATCAGCAGGTAAAGCGCCGAACCGATGACCACGCCCCAGGCCAGGCCGTAAATGCCCAGCCAGCGCGAAAGCGCCAGCACCCCGAAAATCTGCCCCACCTGGTACATGGCAATCGTTAACTGCGGGATAAAAAAGACCTGGCGCGCGTTCAAGATGCTGACCACCAGCCCGCCCAGCCCAAACAAGACCGCAGAGATGAGTTGGATGCGCAGCAGGTCAATGGTCAGGTTGTAGAGGGTGAAATTGTAGAACAGCCCGGGCGCCAGCAAGTAACGCACGATTTGGGGCGCGAAAATTGCCGCGATAACGGCCAGCAGGCTGAGGGCCAGGGTGACGAGATTCGCCAGCGAAACGGCCAGTTTCCAGGCAGCGGTTTTTTCTCCCTTAACGAGCAATCCTGTAAACGTCGGCAGGAAGGCCGAGCCAAGCGCCCCGGCAGCGACCAGGGTGAAGAGCGTTTCGGCCACGCGGTTGGCGGCGAAAAAGGCATCGCGCTCATCGCCTGTGAAAGTGCCCCCAACCAGCGCGCTGCGCAACAGTCCCAGCATCTGCCCAAGCACGATGGCGACCATCACCGTCCCGGCGGCGCGGGCAATTTGGCGGTTGGCAGAGTTGGGCGTGGACATGGCGGTAAGTATATCGCAGGCGGGTGGGATGTGTGTGCTAGAATTGCGGGGGTGGTGATTGGGTTCGATACTAGATATTCGAAAATTGTAATTTGGGAGTATCCAGATGAGACGTTTGGGTTTGACAATTCTCGTGCTTATTCTTTCTGCGCTGGCTTGCGTGGCCGCGCCAGAAACGCCCGGGGTCGTGACAGTCGCGCCGCAGGGGTTCCCGACCGAGACGCCTGTAGCGCAGGCTGCCCCAGGCGAGCCGATACCCTTGCAGGTGGGATATGGCTATCGCGGCTCGTTTTACGAAGTCTATTTCAGCGACCCCTTCAACCCGGCCTCCAAGCGGCAGGAGGGCGGCATCGATATTCCCCTGGCGCGGGCAATTGACGAGGCCCGCATTTCGGTTGACCTGGCCGTTTACAGCATGAGCCTGAACTCCATCCGCGATGCGCTGCTGGCTGCCCACCAGCGCGGCGTACAGGTGCGGATTGTGATGGAGAGCGACAACCTGGAGCGCAATGTCCCCCGACGGCTGACCGAAAAGGGGATTCCGATGATTGGAGACCGGCGCGAGGGATTGATGCACAATAAATTCGTCATCATCGACCGCTCCGAAGTGTGGATTGGTTCGATGAATTTCACAACGACCGGGGCTTACGAGGATAACAACCACCTGGTGCGCATCCGCTCGACAAAGGTGGCCGAAAATTACCTGGCTGAATTCAACGAGATGTTCGAAGACGATTTTTTCGGCCCAGACATTTTACCGAACACGCCCCATCCGCAACTGACCATTGACGGCATCCCGCTCGAAATCTATTTTTCTCCCGATGATGGGGTGGCGGCGCGGGTGATGAAACTGCTGCGTGGGGCTGAAACCAGCATCCACTTCATGGCTTATTCTTTCACCGCCGACGATTTTGGCGAGATTATTCGCCAGAAGGCCAAAGATGGGCTGCGGGTCTTTGGTGTGATGGATGAATCGCAAGTTAAATCGAATCAGGGTACCGAGTTCGACCCATTCCGCGAGGCCGGGCTAAAAGTTTACAAAGACGGCAACCCCGGCCAAATGCACCATAAAGTCATCATCATTGACGAGAAAATTGTGATTACCGGTTCTTATAACTTTAGCGCCAGCGCCGAGCGCAAGAATGACGAGAATGTGGTCATCATTTTCGATGAGCAACTCGCCGCCCAGTATCTTAAAGAGTTCGAGCGGGTGTATGTGCGGGCGCAAAGATAATACGTGCCCATCGTAAAATGCTGAGGATGCCGTATCCCAGCCCAACCCCCAGGGCGTTGAAAAGGGTGTCGTTGATGTCCACCGAACGGTAGTTGCTGCCGATGAGCAGCATAGCCAGCAGTTGGGCGGATTCGGTTCCAAGTCCGACCAACAGGGCGAGGAGCGGCATCCGCCGGGCGGGGAGGGGATGCAAGAGCGGGTAGAGAATCCCAAACGGCACAGTCATCAGGATGTTTTGGATGATTCCGATGCGGCAGAGATGTGGCAGGTCTCAGCAATTGCCGAAGTAGAACGGAATCAGGTTCAGGCCGTGGTAGTGATAGAGATGGCTGAATTGCTCCCAACGCGAGGCAAAGGTGAAACCGATGCCTCGCGTTGGCAGGTAGAGCGGGAAAAGCACGGCATTTACCAGGGCAAGGCAGTAGACCCAGTAGGCGGCAAAGGCCAGCAGGAATTTCCATCCGCGCCGCCGCAGGGTATAGAGAACGAGTGGCAGCGGGGCGAGCAGGAGTGGGATGGGGAGTTCAAGGGGCATTCTTATCGAAGCGGGCGCGGCTGGGTGAGCAGTTCGGGGCGCAAAATTTCGCGCAGTTGTTCTTCTGTCAACAAATTGTGTGCCAGGACAATTTCTTTGACGCTCTTTCCGCTGGCGTAGGCTTCTTTTGCCACCGCTGAAGCGTTTTCATAGCCGATGTAGGGGTTCAGGGCCGTCACAATGCCGATTGAATTGTCAATAATCTGTTGCAGGCGCTCACGGTTGGCGCTAATGCCGCGCACGCAGCGTTCGGCCAACGTCAGGCAGCCCTGCCGCAGGTAAATCAGGCTATTAAGCAGGTTATGGGCGATGATTGGCTCGAAGGCGTTGAGTTGCAATTGTCCGCCTTCCGCCGCAAACGAAACCGTGATGTCATTGCCGATGACTTCGTAGGCAATCTGGTTGACTACTTCGGGGATGACCGGGTTGACCTTGCCGGGCATGATAGACGACCCGGCCTGCACGGCGGGCAGGTTGATTTCGCCCAGACCCGCGCGCGGCCCAGAGGAGAGCAGGCGCAGGTCGTTGCAGGTTTTGGAGAGTTTTACGGCGATTCGTTTTAACACGCCCGAAAGTTGCACAAAGGCTCCGGCATCTTGGGTTGCTTCTACCAGGTTGCCCGCTGTCACAAACTGGATTTCGGTTATCTCGGCCAGGAATTCGCATGCCAGGCTGGCGTAGCCGGGCGGGGCGTTGATGCCGGTGCCGATGGCGGTTGCGCCCAAGTTGATTTCCTGAATGAGCAGGGCGGCCTCGCGCAGGCGCTGCTGGTCTTCTTCTAGCATGACGGCGTAGGTGCTAAATTCTTGCCCCAGAGTCATCGGCACGGCATCTTGCATTTGGGTACGTCCCATTTTCAGGATGTCGGAAAATTCGGCGGCTTTGGCCTCGAAATCGGCGCGTAAGACGCCCATTGCAGCAACCAGGCTGTCAATTTCAAAGCGCAGCGCCAGTTTGACGGCGGTTGGGTACACATCATTGGTGCTTTGGCTCAGATTGACGTGTTCGAGCGGGTGAATTTCGGTATATTGGCCGCGTTCCAGCCCCAATATTTCCAGCGCGCGGTTGGCAATCACCTCGTTGGCGTTCATGTTGGTGGAGGTACCGGCCCCCCCCTGTATGACATCTACCACAAATTGGTTATGGAACTGCCCGGCGCGAATTTCTTCGCAGGCCTGGAGGATGGCTTGCGTTTTCCGGTCATCCAGCAATCCTAACTTATGGTTGGCCTGGGCGCAGGCCTGTTTAACGCAGGCCAGGGCGCGCGCCAGGCTGGGGTAAGCCTGAATGCCCGTGCCGGTGATGGGGAAGTTTTCGAGCGCGCGTAAGGTGTGGATGCCGTAGTAGGCCTCAGCGGGGACTTGCCGCTCGCCGAGTAAATCATGTTCGATGCGGAAAATGGATGTGTTCATGCGTCAATTGTACATCCCGCCGCTAAATTTGGTAATTGTTTGCATCTGCGCGTCATATTTCACAGGAATTCGCGGCGAGTCTTTGTGTTTTTCATCGCAATCAACTAAAAAAGCGTATAATCAAGCCAATTCTTGTTGGAGGGACTCTATGTCGGGGTTGGCTTTCCAAATTTTCCAAATTCTGGCCGGGTTTTACCTGATTTTTGCCTATTTCTTTTTCTTGCTACCCTATCTTTCCTTTTTGCTAGGAGATAAGCCCTTTCAGGATAAATTGATGCGCACGTTTTCATTTTTCCTGACTCCGTTTTTCTTGCCCTTGATGGCAATTGGGTGGGTTGGCTGGGGGCTGGTTAGCGTGGTGGGCGGGGTTGTCCTCGTATTCCTGTTCACCTGGGTTTCCCTGCTGGCCTGGGTGAGCGCGCGTTTTCCATTTGGCAAAGCTTTCAAAACCTGGTTCAAGGCGGCCAACTGGGTTTTGCAGAAGGTACAGGGTTTTCTTGAGTTGATGGGTATCAAGAAGTTGTTCTTTGGCGCCGCGCTATCGGATTGGGAGCCAATCAAGCAGTCTTGAGGCGGCTTGAAATGGCGATGCAAAAGCAGGTCGGATGAGTGAGTTATCCGACCTGCTTTGATTTTGCGAGCAATCTGTTTTAGGGTTGTTCTGGCTTGTTACGTTTAACTGGTGGCACAATGAGAATCATGCCGAGCGCAATCAGGGCCATCCCAATTTGCACACCTGCAGCCTGCCAGGGGCCGAAGTATGGAATTTTGGGTGTATCTGCAATGGTCATGCCAAAAATGTCGGCCATGCCGGTGAATACGGCAATGACATAGCCGGTGCCGATGAGCCGCAGGCCAATATCTGCCGCGATGCTTTTCTCTTGGCCGTTCCATAGCGCGGCCAGACCAATGTAGCCACCCAGGCAGATGAATGCCAGCCCTACGAGAAAGACGGTGATTTGCACGAAGCCGACCACCGGGCTGCGGTCTTGCCCAAGCCATTCGGGCTTGGCGCCAAAAATGAAAACGATGAAGCCGAGGGTCGCCACGATGAGTCCAAAATAGACGCGGTCGCGTGGGATGTGGCCATTAGAATCGGGTGGGGTGGCGGGGGTTGTCATGCGGGCAGGGTCCTCCACAGGTGGTTCAGCCAATTCCCGCCAAAAATGGCGGTGATGTTTTCGCTGGTGTAGCCGCGCGCGGCCAGCAGGGGGGCAAGTTTTTGCAGGTCGGCGATGGTATCTAGCTCGGGGGGGATGTGTTGAAGGCCGAATCCGCCGTCTAAATCGGTGCCAAGCCCAACGTGGCGGGCATCCCCGGCGCGTTGGCAGATGTAGTCTATGTGCGCGGCGACCATGTCGAGGGGGCAGTCTTCGCGGGGGTCGGAATTTTTCCAACTTTCAACGAGGAAGCGATTGTAGGGGGCGATGCCAATTACACCGTCGCGCTCGATGATACCATCTACAATTTCATCGGTTAAAAAACGGTTGCGCGTGCCATTTTTGACCATTTTTAGTGGGTTGGAGTGGCTGGCCATGACATGGCCTTCGTAGCGGTCGAGCGCTTCCAGGGCTGCTTCCCAGGCCAAGTGAGTCAGGTCGAGCAGGAAGCCATGCTCTGCCATTGCGCCGAGCAGTTGGCGGCCTTCGCTGGTGAACGGCCCCGGTTCGTTGGTGCCGCCGCAAAACCGGGTGGCCGCCCAGGCCGGGCCGATGATGCGCACGCCGCGCTCCCACCATTCGGTGAGTTCATCTATAGAGCGGATTCCTTCTGCGCCTTCCATGAGGGTTAGCAGTCCTGTGGGGCGGCCAGAGGGGTGGACGCTTTCAGGGTGATTCCATGTTTCAATAAGGGAAGCAAGCTGCGGCGCGGTGTGAATGGGGGTAAATTTTTCGGGATGCTGGTCGAATAAGCGGTCGTAAAAATCTAGTTGCCGCTTGTAAATCTGATTTGCCTGTTCAAAGGTTGCATAGACCTGTGTATCCCATTTTCCGGCTTTGGCGCGCAAGGGGGCGGCGAATAGGACCGAAAATACCAGCGCAACGCGCCCGCGCTGGTATTCATGCCAATTTGCAGTGGCATCTCCGTTGCTGGCGAGGATGTATGGGCTGGCTTTTTCGCGGCGGCGGGTTTCTTCGATGGGTTGGGTATAGTCGCGCCCGAAGGTGAGCGAAACCCAGGCCAGGTCTTGGTGCGCGTCAACGATAAGATGTGGCATAGCCTGTTTTTATCATAAAAAACGAGGCAATTTTGACAATTGCCTCCACTAAAAGAAAAGAGCGCGCCGATGGGGGCGCGCTCTCGGTTGGGTGATTTATTCTTCGTCTTCTTTGCTGAGTTCCGCCGCGAGAGCCTTCATGTCCAGGTCGGCGTATGCTCCTGAATCGACTTTGCGCAGGCTGAGGCCAATGCGACGCTGGTCGGCGTCTATGCGGATGACGCGCAGGGTGACGGTATCGCCTTCTTTGACGGCTTCTTTGGGGTGATTGATGCGGTTTTCGCTCAATTCGGAGATGTGAACCAGCCCTTCGATGTCGCCTTCGAGGCGGGCAAAAGCGCCAAACTTGGTCAGGCGGGTGATGGTGCCTTCGACCAGTTGACCGACTTTGAAACCATCGGCTTTGGTGTGCCAGGGGTCGCCCTGCAAGGCGCGGATGGAGAGGCCAATGCGTTTCTTGTCTTTGTCAACGCTGATGACTTTGACTTTGACTTCTTGCCCAACCGTAAGCACTTCGTTGGGGTGCTGGACGCGCTCCCATGAGAGTTCGGACAGGTGAACCAGGCCATCGGCACCGTTAACGTTGACGAATGCGCCGAATTCGGCAACCGAGGTGACGCGCCCGGTGTAAACCTGGCCTTCTTCTAAGCCTTCAATGACGCGTTCTTTAAGAGACTGGCGCGTTTCGGGGTTGGCGGCGCGTTCGGAAAGAATCAGGCGGCGGCGGGCGCGGTCCACTTCGATAATGCGGACGTTGATGCTTTCGCCAATCATCTTGGCCCAGCGGTCGGGGGTGTCGCCCTGCGCGACGTTGCGGCGGGCCATGCTGATTTGCGAGGCCGGGATGAAGCCGCGCAGGCCATGTACCAGCACGATGAGGCCGCCCTTGTTGTAGCCTTCGATTTTTCCCTCGAAGGATTCGCCGCTTTCTTGCATCGTCTCTACTTGTTCCCAGCCCATTGCTTCACGGGCGCGGACATAAGAAAGGACGATGTTCCCGTTTTGGTCTTCGGGGTTGACCACATAAACGGGAATTTCCTGCCCGACGGCAAGTTCTTCTCGTTCGGTGGCAGGAATTTGGTCCAATTCACGCCCCATAATTACGCCTTCGGATTTCGACCCGACGCTGACTAAAATCTGGGATTGTGAAATGCTGGCGATTACGCCCTTGCGGATTTCGCCCTGGCTGGGGAATTCCAGCCCGGCATCTTCGGACCGCATGAGGCTTTCCATTGTTTCGTGATTGTTATCCACCTGGAATTGGTCCTCGCGGCCCCCTTGCCCGTTCAGGGCGTCCTGTTCATCAATCATAACTGAATTGCTCCAATGCAAAGAGATTAGAGGGATTATACAGGTGATTGTTCCAGTTGACAATACCGATTTTTAAACATTCTTTTTAGGGGGGGCGCTGCTGGGGAGACTGTGCTTGCCCGCATTTTAGGGTGGGGGCAGGTAAAACCAGGGGTTAACTTTGCCATACTGATTGTGCATCATTTCGAAGTGCAGGTGAGGCCCAGAAGAGCGCCCGGTGCTGCCGATGAGTCCAACCATCATGCCTTGCCCTACGCTCATGCCGCATACAACGTTGATGTTGCCCAGGTGGGCATAAAGCGTTTGCCAGTCGTTGCCATGGTCTATGACGACCATATTTCCATAGCCCCAGTCGTTCCATCCGGCATAGACAATCACGCCTGCGTCGGCGGCATAGGCTCCCTCGGTGGGGCCGCCAGCAATGTCTATGCCGCGGTGGTTGGTTTCGGGCGAATAGTCAAACCCCGAAAGATAATGTTTGGTAGACGGCCATACGAAAGAGCCAAATCCGACAGCCCCATCTTGTACCGTGCCGCATGCTCCCGGCCCCATTTGGCGGGCAACTGCCGGGTTATCACGTGTTACGCCAATTGGCGCCGACCAACTGATGAAGGAGCGTGAGCCGCCTGGCACAATCAGCCACTTTCCGGCCTGGATGTTGGGGTTTGCGTAGTCGCCGATGGCGGCTGGGTCGAGGTTATTTTGCGGATAGTTGATGATGTCTTCTGTCTTCACCCCAAAAAAACGGGCGACAGTGTTCAGTCCGTCGCCGGGCTGCCATTCGTAGTAAGCCCCATCTACAGGTAAGATATTCAGGTTCTGGTCTGGTTGAAGGTTGTGCGGGTCGTCGCGCAGGGTGTAGTAATTGGCCCATAGGATGGTTTGCGGCTTTAATCCCCATTTTTCGGCAATGCCAAAGACTGTATCGCCAGCCTGGACGGTGTATTTGACGACGTCTTGGCGCGGGCGCGAGGGGATGGTGGTGTGAATCAGGGCTTTGCGCGCAATGCCATCTGCATCCACTTCGATTTTTGGCAGGTCAGCCAGGTCTATTTGGGGTGTCGCGGTTGGTTGGAGGATACCAGGTGCGCTATCAGCCGATGCGGCCTGGGCATCGGCGTTGTAGAACAGGCGCAGCAGCCAGACTACGATAAGTATCAGCGCAAATGTTAAAACGCCTGTGCCGATGCGCGCAATCGTTTCTCCTAGCCCCAGCTGGGCCAGGAAGTCGAGCCAGTTGCAGCCTTCGTCATGCTGCTTGCTTGGGGGCGGTGCTTCCGGAGGCCTTTCAGTCCCCTGTTTGGCCTGCGGAGCGAAATTTTCGTTATCTTCACTCATAAGGAATCATCATAACATGCGCAAAAATGGGCGTCAAGCGGGCGATTAAGGGGAGATTAATGCGCGCTTCAAGCCACCCGTTGCCGTATTCCTGGGTTGTGGACGTGAATTGTTCCGATGAAGACCAGGCAGGCCATCCCACAGAGTAATAGGGCGACTGGAACCCCCCAATTTTGCGATATCCAGCCAATTGCCAGGCTTCCAAACGGTGCGACTCCTTGTAAGCCCCACAGGTAAGTGCTGAAGACCCTCCCGCGCAGCGTATCGGGGACATCGAGTTGGATGAGGGTGTTGGTTGTTGCCAGCATGGTGACTGTGCCCCAGCCTACCAGCATGATGAGCACCGCTGCAAGTGGAATGATTCGATTGAAAGAGAGCGCGATCAAGCTCAGTGCGAAGGCCGTTTGCCCAAAGGTTAGCAGCCAGCCTTTGCGTTGGGGGTTGAACGTTGCCAGCGTGAGCGCCGCAATCAGCGCGCCAATTCCCTGAAAGGTGAATAAAAGGCTGTTGCGGGCCGCCTGGGTCGCTTGTGTATCCCCGGTTTGGGCCAGCACGTCTCGCGCAATGACCGGAATCTGCTGGATGAGCGGGAAACCGATAAAGCCAATAACGCTCGACATCAGTATAAGCATCCCCACAACAGGCGTGGAGCGGATATAGCGCTGTCCTTCTTTGAATTCTTCCAACAAGTTGATGCCTTTCTTGGCCTGGCGGGCGGCTTTGAAGGGGGTGCTGACAAAAAACAGCCCGATAACGGCGAACAGGTAACTGACTCCGTTTGCCAGGAAGGCCCAACCATCCCCGTTTTCGCTGATAAAGACCAGGAAGGGCGCGGCAATCATTGGCCCCAGCACGCGCGCGGCGTTGAAGATGGTTGCTTGCAGGGCGATGGCGTTGGGCAGGCGTTCTTTCCCCACCAGTTCGACGAGCATGGCCTGGCGGGCGGTGATTTCGATGGCGTTGGCAATGCCCAGGATAAAGGCCATAATGACGATGTGCCAGATTTGAATGAGACCGGAGAGTGTCAGCGCGGCCAGCCCCAAAGCCTGGAGCATCATCACGGCCTGTAATACGATGACGGCTTTTCGCTTATCGAGCCGTTCCACAATCACGCCGCCCGGCAGGGCCAGTAAAAGGGTCGGCAGGGTGGCGGCGAAGCCTATTAGCCCCAGGTCGAAGGGTTGGCCGGAGATGCGGTAGGCCAGGTAGGGCTGCGTGGTGCTTTGCATCCAGGTGCCGATGAGCGAAACGAACTGCCCAACCCAGAAAATGGCAAAATTGCGCGAGCTGAGGGCCGGGAAACGCAGGGAGATAGATTCTTTGATTGACATGATAGGTTTTTTAGGTCGCCATTACCAACTCGGCCCGGTCATTTGCCGGGCTGTTGACCAGGGTAGAGACGGGACGGGCGGCCATTTCGGTGGATGGATACCGGGTGAGCAGTGTTTGCAGGGCTTCTGGGTTTTGCGGAGTTGGGTTGAGCCATTGTTCGTATGAGGACTGCGATAGGATGACTGGCATTCGGTTGTGGAGGGTTGCCATCAACTCGTTTGGCTCGGTGGTGATGATGGCGCAGGATTTGACGAGCGAGCCATCTTGGGCGTGCCATTCGTCCCACAACCCGGCAAAGGCGAAGGGCCGGCCCGATTTCAAGTGAATGAAATAAGGCGTTTTGAACTTTGTCTCCGGCTGGGCTTTCCATTCGTAGAAGCCATCCGCAAAAATGAGACAGCGTTTGTATTTGAACCCGCCCCGAAAGGACGGTTTTTCGGCCAGGGTTTCGGCGCGGGCGTTGATGAGCCGTGAGCCAATTGAGGGGTCTTTGGCCCAGGATGGAATCAAGCCCCAGGTGAAGTAATCGGCAGCCAGCGCGGGGGTGTTGGGAAGGGCCAGAACGGGCTGGGTGGGGGCAATGTTGAAGCGCGGTTTGCCCTCTACAGGAAATATATACTGCGGGAAGGCTTCCTGCAAGTCTGCTGGGTCAACGGTCAGGGTAAATCGTCCACACATAATTTGATATTCGATGTTCGATATTGATACTGGATACGGGTTACTTCTTCGGCGTTGGGCTGGGGTTGAACCCGAATGGGGTGGCTGTGGGCGTGACGACGCGCGGCGGGATGGAAAAGAAAAACTCGACCGTTTCGCCATTATGACGGAACCCGCTCTGCGGATTAATCACCTGGTAGAACGCTACCCCTTGCTGGAGCGGGATGGGGTTGCGGGCTTTATCTATCAGTTGGATGGGCTGATGCAGGGTGTCGCGCAGCCATGCGCCGAGAATCATGCGCCCTTCGCGGAAGATGTAAGCCGTGCCAGAGCCGAGCAGCTGGATATTGAAGACCTGGTCTGCGCGGTCGTACTCGTTATTAAAGACATGCGGCACAACCAAAACAACCACGTTCTGGGCCGAAACCTGTTCGCCGTTCCAATGGTCAATGTGTGGCTGATAAGATTCGTTGACGGTGAAAGTTTCGGCATCTTTTGCATCTGAAAAGCGCAAGTAGAGTCGGTTGGCCGGGTCATATTCCCAATAGCCGTAACTATATTGCGAATAGTGCGTGAAAATCTTCGTTGTCACCGGGTATGTTGCCGGATTAAGCAGCGGCCCAACCAGGGTATCGCGCAGTTCTTGTTTAGAGTTATCGGTCAGTTTGGCTCCCACCCCAGCCGTATCTACAAAGACGTTGTTATAGCCGTTGATGCTGGTATCTCGGCACAGCGGCGGGCAATTGTCGGGACGCATAACGAACAGGAGGGGTTTGAGTTCGGTCTGGTTCAACAGGTAAGTTTCCACGCGCTCATCGGCATTCGCAAAGACCAACGCAGCCTGGTACATGCGCATCACATGCTCATCGAAATATCGCCCAGAGCGCACCGGCCCGGCCCGGTTGGCATTTTGCCCATAGAAAACTGCTACGAAGCGCGTCAGACCATCTTCGATGTAGTATTCATACACCACATCTGCCAGGCTCAGCCCCGATTGATAAGCGCGCACCCCGCGTGGGAAAGTGCTGATTTTGACAGCCACCGGGCGGCGATTGAGCAGGTTGGGGTCTGCCAGCAGCCCCGTCAGCGGACTTCTGTCCGTTTTGGGGGCATATAGGCTGATTGCCAGGGTGGGCATGGGGGTGGCGGTAGGCGTAATGGGAGTGGCCGAGACTGGCCTGGAGGTAGCCGACGGCAGGTAGATGACCTGGCGGGTTGGGGTGGTCGTGCGGGATGGGGTCAGGGTTGGGCGGGGAGTTTGCACAGCACCTGTCGCATCCATGCCGAGCGCATCGCCAAGTTTGCTGGCAGAAAATAATATGGTGATGAGCAGGATTCCTGCCAGTGAAATGCCTGCCCAAATCCCCACCGCAAGGATTTTAAGCCGTGATGTATTCATCGTCAAAATTATAAACCGTTTCGCAGATGCAAACCTGATAAAATACATTTCGCGATGTTTGTTATCATCACCCTAAGCCTGCTGCTCGTCTCTTCGTTGGCAATGACAACCCTGCGGCTGACTCGCCGCCCGGCTGCCTTTGCCTGGATGGCGTCTGCCTTGGGCGCATTGCTGGCCTGGGTCAGCATTTTTCTCTGGCAGTTCGACCTTCCAGCCCGCCTTCCTGTGAACCTCTGGGCGCCGTTTACGTTATTCAACGCAACGCCCACGTTCGAAGCAGATTCGTATGCCTGGCTCTATGCCCTTAGCTTGGGCGCGTTGGCGGTGGCGGTTATTCTCACTTCCCTGGCGCGGATGGCTGTGCTTAGCCCGACGATGTGGATTGGCGCAGTCGCCCTGGCGCTGTTCGCCCTGTTGGCCGTCATGGCCGATAACGTTTTAACCCTGGCGCTGGTCTGGACGGCGATTGACTTACTGGAATACCTGAACACGCTGCGCATCTCTCAATCTTCATCTTTGAACGAACGGGCAGTTATATCGTTCTCATTCCGCGCCGTCGGGACAGGATTCGCGCTTTGGTCGGCGGTAATCAGCGCTGCGGGCGGGCAGCTTGCCTCTCTTGAAGACACCCCGCCGCAAGCCTGGTTATTCATGCTACTGGCCGTGGGGCTACGCCTGGGCGTCATTCCGCTGCACCTGGCTTACCGGGATGACCCTGCCCTGCGGCGCGGCATAGGCTCCTCTTTGCGCCTGACGGCTGCTGCCACCAGCCTGGTGGTATTGGCCCGCCTGCCGGTTGGCGTGGTAGATGAAACTCTTCTTTCTTTCCTGCTGGCGCTGGTAGCCCTGGCCGCCCTCTATGCCGGTTGGAAATGGCTTTCTCTGCCCGACGAAATCAGCGCCCGTCCTTATTGGATTATTGGCATGAGCGCGCTTTCGCTGGCGGCAGCCTTGCGAGGTAATCCGGAAGGAAGCGCTGCCTGGGGCGCCGCGCTCGTTCTGTTTGGTGGGCTATCTTTCTTATACTCATCTCGCCAGGTTTGGTTTACGCGCCTGTTGGCTGGTTTGGCCTTGTTCTTGCTCTCTCTACCTTTTACATTGACCGCTACTGGCTGGGTTGGAGAGTTTCCCCTTCCGGCCCTGTTCTGGCCCCTGTTCCTCGCTGCCCATGCCATGCTGGTCGCCGGGTATATCCGTCACCTATTCCGGGGTGGAGATACTCCCTTCAATGAACTCCCGCGTTGGGCACAGGCTGCTTACCCGCCTGGCCTGGGAATTATCGTCATCACCATTCTTCTCACCGGGTTGTGGGGGTGGCCGGGCAGCCTGCAAATCGGCGCGTGGGCGATTGCCCTCGTCATGATGGCGCTGGCCTCACTCGTTGGCGTTGCCTACCTGCGTTTGCGCCGCCTGTTCGCATCCCAGCCGGCCCCAACTGGGCAAGAACCGCCCGATGCAAGGATTTCACACTTTGCCCAGGCACAGGAACTTCTGGCAGGGCTGCTATGGGGCTTTTACCGCCTGGTAGGGCGCCTGTTTGGCTATCTTTCTAACCTGCTAGAAGGCGATGGCGGTTTGTTGTGGACTTTGCTCTTGTTGCTCATCTTTATTGCCGCCCTGCGAGGACTTTGATGCCTGTTCCGTTGTTATCGGTTGCCGTTGCCTTACTCGTCTTCACATCTGTTGGCCTGCTGGTTAGCCGAGAGTGGCGTTGGAGCATCGCCCTGCTCGCTGGGCAGTACTTTGCTGCCTTTTGGCTGGTCTACTTACACTGGCCGTTAGCAATGGCCGCCGCCAAACTCGTCACAGGTTGGATGGCCGCCGCTGTTTTGGGTATGACCCAAATCAACATAAAAGAACGCCAACATCTTTCGAGACGCGAAGAAATGAGCGAGGCATCCTGGCCGCAGGGCCGCGTTTTTCGCCTGTTTTCAGCCGGGTTGATTTTTTTGGCAGTTTTCACATCATCTCAGGCAGTGACCGAATGGCTGCCCGGCGTAAGCCAGCCCGATATAACCGGCGCTCTCATCCTTATCAGCCTTGGGCTGCTTCACCTTGGCATGACAGCCAACCCCCTACGCGTTACCCTGGGATTGCTTACCGTGTTACTCGGCTTTGAAACCCTGTACGCGGCAATTGAAAACTCCATCCTCGTCGCTGGGCTATTATCGGTGATTACGCTGGGGTTGGCCCTGGCAGGCTCTTACCTGGTTGCGCTTAAGGCTGCGGAGGAATTCGCATGACCGCCCCCCTCGTTTGGATCGGGATTCCGCTGGGGTTGGCCGCGCTGCTTTTCATCTTGCCCCGCGAAAGAATGGTCTCTTACCTCGGCACGCTGTTCGCCCTGGCGTTGGCCGGAATTGCATACTGGATTCCGCCCGGCGCTGTTCAGCGCATTGGCGCATTCTCCCTGCGCATTGACCCGAACCTCAACCTGTTTGGCCGCCAAATCAGCCTGGATGCCGGCGACCAGACCATACTCATCCTCGTCTACGGAATGGCCGCGTTCTGGTTTTTTGGCACTCTGGCAGTGGGTGGGGCGCGCCAGGTTGTTTCGCTAGGGCTGGCGGTGATTGCCTTGTTGGTTGCATCCCTGGCGGTGAGACCTTTCCTATACGCCGCCTTATTCATCGAAATAGCCGTTCTCGTCTCAGTGCCGTTGTTGGCAGGCGCGTCTCTTCCGGGCAACCTCACGAAAAACCGCCAATCATCGCAGCGCAGCGGAGTGGGATTGCTGCGCTTCTTGATTTACCAGACCCTCGCCATGCCGTTCATCCTCTTTGCTGGGTTCCTGCTTTCTGGCGTGGAGGCCGGGCCCGCCGACGTGGCACAGGTTGTTCAAGCCGGGATTTTGCTCTTACTGGGCTTTGCCTTCCTGCTGGCGGTATTCCCCTTCAACGCCTGGATTCCGCTTCTGGCTGAAGAATCCTCGCCCTATGCAGTTGGATTTCTGCTGACGATGCTGCCCACCTTTGGGTTGGTGCTGGCACTGAATTTCATAGACCGCTTCTCCTGGCTACGTGATTCTGCCCAGCTGCAATCCATCCTGCAAGCGGTTGGATTGCTCACCATCATTACAGCAGGCATCTGGGCAGCCTTCCAACGCCACCTGGCGCGGATTGCCGCCTACGCCATCATTGCCGAAACCGGAATTTCACTGCTTGCCATGAGCCTTCCCGACCGCCAGCTCGGTTTGCAAATTTTGTTTTACTTGTTTATTCCGCGCGCCCTGGCCTTGGGGGTATGGACAATGTCCATCAGCATCATCCAACGTCACACTGGCGATTTGCGCTTTGCTGCCGTGCAGGGGTTAGCGCGCCAGTATCCGGCTGCCGCCGCTGGGGTCGTGTTCGCCAACCTCGCCCTGGCTGGCACGCCTTTGCTGGCCGCTTTCCCTGTTCGCCAGGCATTATGGGAAAACCTGGCTGTCCAATCCACCCCGTTGGCGCTCTGGTTTGGTCTGGCCAGCCTCGGCTTGTGGATTGTTGCGCTTCGTTCGTTGGCCGTGTTAACTATGTTTCCTGAAAAAGCGCAAACTGCCTCGCGTTCTCCAGAGAGATGGGCCTTCCACGAAACCTGGCGCCAACGCATCCTGATAGGGATTGGCCTGTTGGGCTTATTCCTTTCGGGCATCTTCCCACAATGGGCGTGGCCCCTGCTCGCCAACCTGCCATCCATGTTTGAATACCTGGGAAAGTAAACCGCCAGCAATTACCAATCGCTGAATCTCAAAGAGTATAGATATAATCATCGCAAGACCTCACGCTTGGAGAAGGGATTATGGAACTCGATGAACTCGTCAAACGGCTCGACTGGCTCGAAAAAGAACACCGCAAAGACCGGGCCTCCATTGCCGATTTGCAAGAAAAACTAGCCTTTTACGAGGGAGATGCCGCGCGCCTCCAGACTCAAATCAAAGATGTCGGCGGCGAGATTTCGCGCCTTTCTCCCCTCACTGCGCGGCTCGACCAGTTCGACGCAATCGTCACCCAGTATCGTAGCGAGTTCAACAAATCCATTGACGAAATCGAAAAACGCCGCCTGAAACATGACCGCGAAGTGGATGACCGCCGCCGTGTCGAGGTAGAAAACCTTAACAAGTCCATTCTCGAAGTCCGTAACAGCCTCGAAGCCTTTGGCGAACTGCGCCGGGCCATTCAGGCGCGGGTAGAAGAAGATACCCGCCTCGGGCGTTCCATCTTTGAAACCGACAGAAAAATCAAAGACTTCAACATCGTAGACGAAGAACTGCGGCGCGGCATCCGCATGGCTGAAGACGCCCGCAAGCAAGATGCCAAACGAATTACCGACATCCAGGGTGAACTGGCCTCCATCCGCAAACGCGCCGATGAAGCCCGCGAACGCTCTGACCTGAATGCAGACACCATCCGACAACTGGATGCGCGCGTCAACGAGTTGATGTCCTCCGAAACCGACCGCCGTGTCGCCCAAATGCAATTCATCGAACAGCAAAACCTGGCCCAGGTAGACCGTGACCGCGCCTGGAAAGAAATCCAGCTGCGCTCCGAAAACTTCGCCCGCCAAACCGCCACCCTCGACCAGCAACTGCTCACCCTCGAAGAAACCCAACGCTCCGTCAAACGTTCGCAAGAATCCTTCGAAGAAATGAACACCCGCATCGAGCGCCGCATCAATGAAATTACCGAAATGCAGCGCCTGGCCGAAGACCGCTTCCGGCAAGAATGGGTCACATTCAAAGCCGACGACCAGAAACGCTGGACGAACTACACCCTCACCCAAGATGAACTCAACAAAGACCTGCATGTCGAAATTGAAAAATTCAACCAACGCCTGACCGCCATTGACGATGTCATTCAAGGTATGCACGACCTCCTCCAGCAGACCACCGAAGCCACCGAAACCCAGTTGCAGGAACTCATGAACTGGG
>CAYLZI010000008.1:0-34957 GCA_964388215.1 uncultured Anaerolinea sp. | reverse complement strand
GCACCCGATGACAGCATCCAACCCACAAGATAACCGACAAAACGCCAATAACCAAATTAACATGACCCTGGCGGTGGTTGTCGGCCAGGTCGGATGTATTACCCCGGTCATTTTACTTGGAGCATTGTTCGCGGGGTTGTGGCTCGACCGGTATCTTGAATCGAAACCTTTCTTCACCATCCTTTTTATTGCAGGCAGCGGCCCGATTTCAGTCTATGTTTTATACCGCATTGTGAAATCGGCCACCAATCGCTTAAAAACAACCAATTATCCAGCCAAAACTTCTGAGGAGGAAGCGAAACGTGAGTGAAAAACCCAAGAAACGCGTCTGGGGACGCTGGGTTGTGCTTGCGGCCATCATCCTGGGATTGTTCCTGTTTACCGGTTTCTTCGGAATCGGCCTGGGAATTAAGCCCATCATGCCGCATGTTTACCTTCCTGGCGAAAAATACAGCGAAGTCCCCCTTTTCACCATCCCCTTCATTGGGCCGTTCTACTTCACTAACACCACCTTTGGCCTGATTGTAGCAGACGTTATTGTCTTGCTGTTGGCTTTGGGGGTTGCTCGTGGAGCGCAGAGCGGCAAAATGGTGCTGACTGGCATCTCCGGCGCAGTAGAAGCGCTGATTGAAATGCTTCATGGCATTACCGAAGGCACCGCTGGCAAGTGGACGAAGCAAATCTTCCCCTGGTTTGCCACTATCACTCTGTTGGTTCTGGCCGCTAACTGGTCTGGCCTTGTGCCGGGCAACGAAACCATCGGCATCATCCATGAATACAAAAACGGGCATGCCCTGAAACAGGTCGGCCCCATTGATACCATTTGGGATGAAGGCGGCGAAGGCAAGGGAAGCGGCAAATTGTATGCTGTGATTCCGTTCATGCGCCCCGTTTCCACCGACTTGAACTTCACCTTTGCCCTGGCAGTTGTGGCAGTCGTGATGATTCAGGTAATTGGTTTCCGTTCTCAGGGCATCTCTTACCTATGGAAATTCTGGAACGTGGGCGGCATGTTCAGCAAGCCGATTTTCGGGTTCATCGACTTCGGCGTTGGCCTGCTCGAACTGATTTCCGAATTCTCGAAAATCCTGTCGTTTGCCTTTCGTCTTTTTGGCAATATGTTCGCGGGCGCGGTGCTGTTGTTCGTCATCGGCTCGCTGGTGCCTGTCTTTGCCCAGGCCCTGTTCTACTTGCTTGAATTCTTCGTCGGTCTCATCCAGGCCATCGTGTTTGGCATGTTGACGATGGTCTTCATGTCCCAGGCCACCCAGGGACACGGCGACCATCACGAAGAAGCGCACGCGTAAATTTCGGGCGAGTCACTGCCCGGGTAAACACCATTTCACAGTGGCGGTCTATCCCGCCCGAAACCGAGTCACGGAGGATACACACAATGGAAGTTGAAGCCGCAAAACTGATTGGCGCAGGCCTGGCGATGATTGGCGCGATTGGCGCTGGCGCTGGGGTAGGTATCGTAGTTGGCGGTGCTGTGCAGGCCATGGGACGCAATCCCGATGCCACCGGCACCATCCAGACCAACATGATTCTCGGTATTGCCTTTGCCGAGGCCATCGCTATCTACTGTCTGGTTGTCGCACTGCTCATCCTGTTCGTTTTCTAGAAATCGGGAGGATACCTTGGAAGCACTGGGTCTCAACCTACCCTTTTTTCTCGTTCAGGTAGTCAACCTGATTATTGTCTACACGGTGGTCGCCAAATGGATAGTTGGCCCCATCTCTGGCCTGCTCGAAAAACGCCGCGAAACCATTGCGCGTGGCTTGGAAGATGCCCGCATCGCCGCTGAAGCCCGCGCCAACGCCGAAAAAGAAGCCCAAAAAATCACTGCGGATGCCCAGGCTAAAGCCAGCCAAATTGTGCGCGAAGCCACCGAACGGGCTGAGGTCGCTGCCCGCGACGTGAAAGCCGTCGCCGATGCCGAGGCCAAAAAGGCCGCCGAAAAAGCCCTGGCCGAAGTCGAAGAAGAGCGCAACCGCATCCTCGGCGACTTGCGCGGACAGGTAGCGGCCCTTTCCATCGCCGCCACCCAAAAACTGGTTGGCGAAGCCCTTGATGAGAAGCGCCAGCGCGCCTTGATTGACGAATTCTTCGCCGGGGTCAAGGCCGGTAAAGTGGTCGTCATGGAAGGCGCGTCCGTCACTGGCTCATCCGCCGAAGTCACCAGCGCGCTGACGCTCACCCAAGACGAGCAGGAATCCGTCAAGAAGGATGTGCTAGCGAAATCTGGCGCGGCAGCCGTTTCCTTCCGTGTTGACCCCGCCATCCTCGGCGGCCTGGTCATCAAGGTCGGCGACAAAATCCTCGACGGTTCCGTCGCTGGCAAGCTCGAAGGCCTGCGCTCTAACCTGCGCTAAATTTGTATTGTTTTTGGAGTGCCGGGGCTTGCTCCGGCATTTTCGTTATGTAACGCTGAATCTTGCGCGACCGAAAGCCAATGCGCAGGCAAACTCGCCCATTCCATCAATTTATGGTAAAACCTGGACTATGATTTCTCTCCCTGCCCTCTTCATTGACTTTCCTTTCCCGTTTTCCCCTTCAGACATCCCCGACCTGTCTGTATCCGGTCTCGCCATCGACAACCGGCAGGTCCAACCCGGTTATGTTTTCATCGCCCGCCCCGGCGCATCTGTGGATGGACACGATTTTATTCCAGACGCCATCCGCCGAGGAGCGGTGGCTGTCGTCGGGCAGAAAGAGATTACCAGCCTGGATGTTCCCTACATCCGGGTAAGTGATTCCCGCCGCGCCGTGACTCACCTGGCTGCGGCCTTTTACGGGTATCCGGGCAGGAAATTGACTGTTATCGGCGTCACCGGCACGGATGGCAAGACCACCACGAGCAACATTCTCTACCAGAGTATGGTTGCTGCCGGTCTTAAAACCGGCCTGGTTTCCACTGTCAATGCTGTCATCGGTGATGAAGTTCTCGATACCGGTTTCCACGTCACCACGCCCGATGCCCACGATGTCCAACGCTACCTCGCCAAAATGGTCGAGGCTGGATTGACGCACGTCGTTCTCGAAACCACCTCGCACGGCCTGGCCCAGCACCGCGTGGATGCTTCGCAGTACGATATTGCCGTCGTCACCAACATCACCCACGAACACCTCGACGAACACGGCTCTTACGAAAACTATCGCGCCGCCAAAGGCCGCTTGTTTGAACTGCTTGCCGATACCACCCAAAAGCCCCAAGGTAACCCCCGCCTGGGCGTTTTGAACCTCGACGATACAAAATCTTATGGCTATTTGCGCGAGGTTACAAAAACCCCACAAGTTTGTTATGGATTGACATCCGACGCGGATATTCATGCCGAAAATATTCGATATAGCCCCTCGGGCCTGAAATTTGACGCGGTTGGGAGAGATTTCCGCGCTCCCGTGCAGACTCGCCTGGTTGGCGCTTACAACGTTTCGAACTGCCTGGCCGCTCTCTCGGCAGCGGTCGTCGGCCTGGGCATCGACCCGCAGGTCGCAGCTCAGGGTATTGCCAACCTGCCCGGTATTCCTGGCCGCATGGAATTTATCCACCTGGGCCAGGATTTCACCGCTATCGTTGATTTTGCCCACACCCCCAACGCCCTCAAAGTGGCCCTCGAAACTGCCCGGCAGATAGTTTCCCCTCTCCCTGTGGGAGAAGGGGGAGGGGTGAGGGGCCGGGTTATTTCCGTTTTCGGCTCAGCCGGTCTGCGTGACCGCGAAAAACGACGCCTGATGGCCGAAACCTCTGCCGAATTAGCCGACATCTCCATCCTCACCGCCGAAGACCCGCGCACCGAATCGCTGGACGGCATCCTGGCCGAAATGGCGACCGGCGCAAAGTCCAAGGGCGGCCTGGAGGGGAAGACCTTTCACTGCGTCCGCGACCGGGGCGAAGCGATTAAATTTGCACTGAAGTTAGCCCGTCCCAGCGACCTGGTGATTGCCTGTGGCAAAGGCCACGAACAATCCATGTGCTTTGGCGCGACCGAATATCCCTGGGATGATCGGACAGCGATGCGGGCGGCGCTCTCTGAGTACCTGGGTATCGACGGCCCCCAAATGCCCTACCTGCCCACGCAGGACGAGAATGACGGCGTGTAGCCAGTTCATTTCGTCTCCGATTCGCCTGTTATTCACGATGTACTAGAATTTCGCGCGGAGGAATGTCTTATGTGGGTCGAACCCGTTACCCTCGAAGGAAAATATATCCGTTTAGAGCCAATGACCGAGCAACACGCCTACCGGCTGTCTCTCATCGGCAGCGACCCTTCCATTTGGCGCTACATGCTCTACGGCGAACTCACCACCGAACAGGGCATGTTGGAATGGGTGCGAGACATTTTAGCCCTCAAAGCCGCCGCAACCGACCAGCCCTTCGTCGTCATCCACAGGGAGAGCGGCATGGTCGCCGGGGCCACCCGCTACATGGAAATCCGCCCCCAGCATCGCGGCCTCGAAATTGGCGGCACCTGGTACGGAGTCCAGTTCCAGCGCACCGCCACCAACACCGAAGCCAAATACCTGCTCCTGCGCCACGCCTTCGAGACCCTCGGCGCCATCCGTGTCCAGTTCAAAACCGACAGCCGCAACGAACGCTCCCAGCGCGCCATCGAACGGCTGGGCGCAGTCCGCGAGGGTCTCTTGCGCAACCACATGATTCTAGAAGATGGCCTGATTCGCCACTCGGTCTACTACAGCATCCTCGCCGCCGAATGGCCGGCTGTCAAAATCCGGCTCGAAGAAAAACTGATATAATCACGCCATGCTTTACGTTTTCATGCTCGCCCATCCCATTGTCGCCCGCACCCTGAGCGGCTTCGATTCAGCCTTTCCTTGTCGTATTGCGCCTGTTGCCCAGAAAGATTGACCGTTTACGTTTCAACTTCTCGCGCCGCAGGAGCTGCCTGCGGCGTTTTTATTTGACAAGGAAAAACCATGATTTCGATTGCCATCTCCAACGCCACCCTCATCCTGGGCGCCAAAGCCATCTTTCGCAACCTGAACTGGGAAATCCAGCACGACCAGCGCATCGGCCTGATTGGCCCCAACGGCGCGGGCAAATCCTCGCTGTTCAAACTCATCATCGGCGAATATGCGCCTGAACCGGGAGGCAGCCTTATCCGTGCCAGGGGCGTTACAGTGGGCTGCCTGCCCCAGCACCCGGAACTCGACCCCAGCGAGACCGCCTTCGATTCAGCCCTGGCCGGCAATCCGCGCTATGCCGAAGTCCACGCTCAACTGCTGGAGGTCGAATCGCGCCTGGGCGAGCCTGCCGTTTATGAAAATCCCAAAGCCCTCGAAAAAGCGCTGGCTTTGCATGAAACCCTGCTCGAGCAGTATGCCGCTTTCGGGGGCGATTCCTACCCCCAGCGGGTGCGTGACCTTTTACTGGGACTCGGCCTGCCTGAATCCGATTTGCAAAAACCCCTGGCCGTTCTCTCCGGCGGACAGAAAAAACTCGTCGGCCTCGCTCGCCTGTTACTCCTGCGCCCCGCCGTGCTGATGCTCGACGAACCCGACAACCACCTCGATTTACCCGGCAAAACCTACCTCGAACGCCTCATCCGCGATTACCCTGGCGCGGTCGTCATCATCTCGCATGACCGATACCTGCTAGATGCCGTCGTCACCCACATTGCTGAAATCGAAGATGGCAAGCTGACCACCTTCATCGGCAACTACACCGACTACATCATTGACAAAGAGCAGCGTCTCGCCCGTCAGGAAGAAATATTTCAAATTCAACAGCGCGCCATCCGCCGCATGGAGATGGCCCTCAAGCGTTACCAGGTTTGGGTGCAGGTCAGCGATAAATTCGCCAGCCGCGTGCGCTCCATGCAGACCCGTCTCGAAAAAGTCGACCGCCTCGACCGTCCCACCCTCGACCGCAGGCGCATGGGGTTGGAACTCAATGGCTGGCGCGGCTCGAACAAGGTGTTGGAACTGCGCGGGGTGGCGAAATCCTTCGGAAAACGGGTCATCCTGAACGGCGTGGACGAGATTCTCTGGCACGGCGAGCGCGTCGGGGTGGTCGGGCCGAACGGCTCGGGCAAATCCGTCTTATTCCGCCTGATTTTGGGCAAGGAAATGCCTGAATGCGGCGAAATCATCCTCGGGCCGAGCGTCAAAGTTGGCTACTATGCCCAGGAACACGAAACGCTCGATTTCGACAAAACCGTGCTGGATACGGTGCGCCTGGCTGGCAATATGAGCGAGCCGAATGCGGTCTCGTTCCTGCTGCGCTACTTGTTCACCTACCAGCAATCCCAGCAGCGCGTGGGTGACTTATCAGGCGGCGAGCGCAGCCGCCTGCAACTGGCACTGCTCGTGCTTTCCGGAGCGAACTTCCTGCTGCTCGACGAGCCAACCAACAACCTCGACATCGCCTCCGCCGAAGTGCTCGAAAATGCCCTGGCCGATTTCGTCGGCACGGTGCTGGTCATCTCACACGACCGCTACTTTCTCGACCGGACGGTGGAGCGTATCCTGACCATTGAAAATGGTCGGTTGCTTGCGCATTTGGGCGGGTATAGCGATTATTTGGGGGATGTCAGGATGGTCGAGTAGCCCCGCGTTCTTTCTGAGTAAACAAAAAAGCCCCGCAATTGCGAGGCTTTTTGTGTGCCGAAGGAGGGATTTGAACCCTCACCCCTCTCAGGACTACGCCCTGAACGTAGCGCGTCTGCCAGTTCCGCCACTTCGGCTTGAGCGAACAGTATTTTACTCCACTTTAGGGATTTGTCAATCTGTTAACTTGCCAAAAAATCTGGTTTACGCGGCCACTTCACCAGGCCGTGTTTTTTAGCAAAAACGGCATAGCGCGATGTAAAATGGATGAACGGCGACGACACCTGAACATCTTCTGCTCCTGAAGCAATGACCCTGCGCAGGCTTTCTGCATTGCTGAAGGGCGCGACCGTTAAAGTGGCGCGACCCAACTCCATCAGGGTGTGCGCATCGGATCCCACCGTGCCGGGGATGCTGTGCTGTCGGGCAAACGCGCGCGCGTCGTCGTTGAATTTTACATCGATGCAGCGCGCGTTGAAGACTTCGAGCGCATCGATGTGCGGCAGAATCTCCAGCAGGTGTTCCCGCTTCCAGCCGCGCATCGGGTCGAGGGGGTGTGACACGCTGATAAACGCCCCCTGCTCTTTCAGGCGACGCACCACTACGAGCGGTTCCAACCCGGCGGGAATTTCCTCGCGCACAAAAGCGGCCAGGAATTCGCCCTGGGTAGTCAAAATCTCCTCGCCCACGATGACCAGTTCTGGCGCGATTTTTTGCGCCTCCAGCGCGCCTCCAATGCTGTTGTGGTCGGTTACAATCAGACGGTCGAGTCCTTTGCGGCGGGCCGCCTCCACCAACTTGCGCGGTTCAACGAGAGAATCTTTCGAGTAAATGGTGTGGCAATGAAACTCAACACGAAATCTTTCCATCGGGCGCGATTATACGATACGTTATTTCCTTTTTTGCGTTTTTGATATAGAATCAAACCAATGGAAGAACAACCCCGCTTTTTTCAACAACCACTTGTCCGCGCCATACTGGGTTTTTTGGGATTCGTACTGGCGTATCTTTTTATGAACTTGCTGGCCTACATTTGGGTTTGGCTCTTTGCGCCTGTGCCAGATGAAGAAACAGTGTCTATATTCACCGGCGCATTTTTCCTGGGGCCGGTAAATGATATCTTGCAACAATCGGTAGATGCCGTGATTTGCCTGGTTGGCCTGGTAGCCTGGCTGGTCTTTTTTGCGCAGTTTGCGCTGCCGGTGCGAACTTTTAGCGACCGCTTGAAGGTGGTTGACCGCCTGGTGACATACCTGACAGGCGGGCATGGCCCGGCGCTGTTTGTGGAAAACGGGATTGTTCGCGCGCGCGAAGAAGAAAAACAGCGCAAAGGCCCCGGCGTCATCTGGCTAGACAGTGCCAGCGCCGCAGTTTTGCGCAATAATTCTAAATTTACCCGCACGATTGGGCCAGGCGTTCATTTTACAGAAGCCAGCGAGCGCATTGCCGGAACAGCCGATTTACACTCGCTCACCCAATCGGTTGGCCCGCTCGATGACGAGCAGGGCGAGCGCGACCCCTTCAAAGTTGCCAAGGACAACCCTGATTATGAGGCCATTCAGGGGCGGCGTTGGGAAACCAGCGCCCTGACTCGGGACGGAATCGAAATATTGGCGGCCATTTCAGTAACGTTTCATATTGCGGCCAAAGAAAACGAGGGCAATTCTCGTTTTGGCTTCAACCAGGAAAGCGCCGAGAAAGCCATTCGAGACAGCATCACGCGTGGCGCCAATACTTCTCATCCATTGTGGAGCGAACTTCCGGCGCGCATGGCGGTAGATGTGTGGCGTGAATATGTCCGCAAGTTTCGCCAGGATGAGTTATTCGAGATTATCAGAGGCCGTTCTGAAACAGCATTACAATTAATTGGGATAATGCTTACCAAACGGCTTAAGCAGGCCGAAGTAGAACAACTGGATGATTTTGGCCGCCCAGAACTGAAACCGATGGATGCTTGCAAAGAAGTATTCAACCAGCATATTCGCCAAAACCTCTACGCCGATATTGACACTGCCAAAGCAAACGAATTCTTTGCCAATTCAGACTTTACCGGTTTTTACTACTTCTTATTAGGACAGAAAAAGGGCAAAGAAGCCGAAGATTTTCTGAAGAAGGCTAACAGTCGGGAGTATAAGACCTTATCTGATATGGGTCTCGAAGTGCAAGGCATTGGCCTGAAGCGTGTAATGTTTGCCCCAGAAATAGAAGAACGCATAATTGCCCAGTGGACAACCCTTTGGAAAAAGAATGCCGAAAAAGAACGTGACCAGGTTGACCGTGACCGAAAACTGGCCGAAGTTGCCGGGCAAGAAGATGCGCTCAAGAGCTACGCAGTTGACGCCACCCGCGATTTTCAGATTGACCCGCTTCCAAGCAAATATAAAGCCTTGTATTTCCTCGTTCACAACACCTTCTTAGGCGTCCGGCGTAATTCATCCTTGCTTAAACGAATCAACACCGAGCAGCGTGAACTCTCAAATATTTTCAGTTGGCTTAATGACCGGGGAGAACGCTGATGAAACAATTTATGCCGGCTCCCGAAGCTCGTGTCATAAAGCCATCCATATTCACCCGAACTTTGGACGGCATAACCCACGCCATTGACGGCGCGCTCAACCGAGTTTTTTCATTAACGCATCGCGCATCGATCACCCGTTGGAATGCGCTCGGAGTAGGCTTTATCCTGGCATGGCTATTTTCTATGGTGATGACGGTTCCAGAAGACGTTGCCCGCCAGGCATTATGGGAAGTATTTTCGGCCCTGGGTGGAATTTCTGTTGGCAACCCTCAGCCGCTCGCGGTTGCCCTGGTAAAGTTTATCTTTACTGTGTTTTTGCACCCGGCGGTTGTTAAACATGCGCTGGCTCTATACGCGCCTTTTTGGCTGATGCACCGCGTTATCGCCATATATTTGGCCGATATTTTTGAAGAAACTGAAGCAACTGCGCGGCATTTTGTGATGGAAGCCGCCTTTGGACGCGGATACAGCACTATCCACATTCGCCAGGGCGCGGTCGCCGGGCAAGAGATAGACTCCACCATCATCAAAATTGGCGGGCCGGGTTATGTTGAAGTAGACCTCGACAGCGCAGTCTTGTTTGAGCGGCCAGATGGCACGCCCAATGTCATTTTGCCGGGCCAGAAAAAGATTATTGACGATTTTGAACGAATCCGTCGGGTGGTTGACGTGCGCGACAGCGTTGAGACCGTTGACCTCGCCCCAACCCGCACGCGGGATGGCATTTTTGTCGGCGCAAAGAACATCCAATTTTCTTATAGCCTGTACCGGGGAGAAACACCAGACCGAAAACAAACCCCCTACCCCTGCAACCCGATGGCGGTTGAAAACCTGGTTTACAAAGATGGCCGCGCCGTCAAACTGGGAATTGCGCCCTCGCGGATGCCAGAATGGCAATCGGGTCAATTTAAGATGGGCGGCCCAATCATGGGCGAAATTGGCGAATTTATCAGCAAACGCAGCCTGGGAGATTTCCTGGCGGCCATTGGCGAACCAGAAGAGAAATCCCTGTTCAATCGTGAGCAAGAAATTGAAAAAACCAGCCAGAATCTTGCCGGGCTGAATGGAATTGAGACCAAAAAGCCCCCGCTCGAAGCGCCCAAAGACTTTGCCACGCGCAACGTCTTAACCGAGGCCTTTTACAGCCAGGATGGCTTCGTTAAACGCATGGCGGCCAAGGGATTCCAATTAAATTGGATTGGCGTTGGCACCTGGCACGCCCCAGCAGAAATTATTTCTGCCAACCACCGCGAAGCCTGGAAAATCAGCCGCGAAAACCTTACACGCGGCAGCAAGGCAGCCCTGAATAGTATAAAAGCCGAAACCGCCCTGCAAGAAATGGTGCGAATCATCCAAATTTTGCCCATTGGTCAGTTTTTCAAGAATATCGATTCCTTACAAAACGGCGATGTACAACCGTTGGATGCGTTGTTGCAAGAATACGAAGAAATCTTGCAGCAGGCCGCCGATTTATACCTGCGCGGCCCCGCAGCCCTCGATTTCCGCTTCGCCCAACTCGTTCAAGAAGCCCGTCGGCTTCTCAATCCCCTCAGGAGCCGACCGGCATTTTCAGACTACGATTTATTTTTACAAGAGTTGGCGGGCATGGCCGACGACGGTTACTACATTTTCGATACGGATGTTGAAGCGTTTCTACAGCAGGCCGCTGGCTTGCTTGAAACATTAAAACCCGCGTTGCGGCCAGAAGATTCAGAATTCCTCCTTACTGCAAACCGGCTTTATGCCGACTTGCGCGATTACCAACAGATTATGCGGGTCGTCAATGCCATCAACCGCATTCGACAGGCCCAACATGGGGATTGGCGCGCATGACCGATTCAACCGAGGCCAGCGCTCTCGTCATTGGCGCATCCGGGCTGGATGTGGTCAGCCGCGTGGAAGGGGAAGTGCGTCCCGGCACATCCAACCCGGCCCGCATCCGCGCCTCATTTGGCGGGGTGGCCCGTAACGTCGCTGAGAATCTTGCCCGGCTCGGGCAGCCTGTCAGTCTACTCTCCGTTATTGGCAAAGACCGCATCGGCGCGGACGTGCTGTCCCATACCCGCCAGGCCGGCGTGGATGTGAGTCATGTTTACACCACCGAAAAATTCCCGACCGGCTTCTACATGGGAGTGCTGGATGGCGACGGCTACCGCCAATTCGCCTTCGATGATATGCGCGTCATGCAGGAATTGACGGAATCGTACCTTCTCTATCACGCCGATTTATTCGAGCAGGCCGCGATGGTTTTCGTGGATGCCAACCTATCGGCTTCGGCGCTGGCGACGGTTTTTGGGCTGGCGAGGAAATATAAACTGCCGGTCTGCGCCGACCCGACTTCCGGCTCGCTGGCCCTGGGTATCCTGCCATACCTGAACCAGTTGAAGATGATTACCCCCAACAGCGTGGAGGCGGGCATTCTCGCCGGCCAGCCTTTCGACCCTGCCGACAGCCTGGCCGCCATTGATGCTGCCCGCTACCTGGTCAACCAGGGCGTTGAAACGGTTCTCGTCACCCTCGAGGAGTTTGGCGTGTGCTATGCCAGTTCCGAGACCACCGGCCACCTCCCGGCGCTGCGCACCAGCATCGTCGACCCGACCGGCGCGGGTGATGCGTTGACTGCGGCTGTGATATTCGCGCTGGTCAACAACATTGACCTCGACGACGCTGCCCGGCTGGGGCTGTCTGCCGCTGCCCTTACATTGCGTCACCCTGGCACAGTCTGCCCCGACCTGACCCTCGAAAAACTCTACGACGAACTGGCTATATAACATGTCTGAACTCCCCAAATCATTCTCTCTCTCAATTGAAGTTATCTCAGCCCAGCGGCGAGGATTGCCCCTCGTCGCCCTCGAATCGACCGTCATTACACATGGCTTGCCCAAGCCCCAAAACCTGGCCCTGGCCCAAGATATGGAAGCCGCCGTTCGCTCAGAAGGCGCGACCCCGGTCACCATTGCTGTTATGGGCGGTAAAGTGCAAGTTGGCCTGAGCGCCGACCAGTTAGAGCGGCTGGCAAGCGCGGGTGACGCCATCAAAGTCAGCCTGCGTGACTTCGCCACTGCTCTTACCCAGGGCAAAATGGGCGGCACAACCGTTGCGGGGACGATGTTCGCCGCCGAAAAAGCGGGCATCAAAGTCTTTGCCACCGGCGGCATTGGCGGCGTTCACCGTGAGCATCCCTTCGATATTTCCACCGATTTACAGGCATTGGCGTTCACCCCGGTCATTGTGGTCTGCGCCGGGGCCAAATCCATCCTCGATTTACGCGCCACCCTCGAATATCTTGAGACGATGGGCGTGCCAGTTGTGGGCTACGGAACCGACAAGTTCCCCGAATTTTTCTCACCCGGTAAAAATCATTCAGTCAGCGCCAAACTCGATACCCCCGAAGCCGTTGTCGGCTTTGCCAGGGCGCATTGGGGGCTGGGAATGAAATCGGGGGTGCTGGTTTGCCAGCCTATCCCTGGCGGGGCCGCGCTCGATCCGCAAATCGCGCGGCAGGCCGAAGAAGCCGCCTCCAAAGAAGCCCAAGAGAAAAAAATTCGCGGACAGGAACTCACCCCCTTCTTGCTCAAACGAGTGAACGAATTGACCGGCGGCAAATCTATGCGCGCCAACCTCGAATTGCTGTTGAACAACGCCCGCCTGGCGGCCCAAATTTCCCGCGTAATGGTCAGCCTCGAACACCAACAGAAAATGCTGTAAGACGGAATTTATTCCGTCTTACTACCTTATTCTAGCGGATACACCACAACCAGTTCATCTCGCCCTTGAATTGGCAAAAACCGCTTCGGGCCGGCGCGGAAGGTTGCGCCGATGGCGATGCGCATATTCTCAGAGACGAGCAATTCCCCAGGCCCGGCATTCAACTCAATCTGCCGGGCAATTTCAATCGCTTCCCCCACCACATCCATCACTTTAATATCTTTCCCGCCCAGCCAGCCCTGCGCCACCGGCCCGTTGTGCAGCCCAAGCCCCACGCCCAACCCGTGACGGTGCAACAGGGCGTTGATTTGCAGGCGCAGTTTCAGGGCGGCTTCCAGCCCATCATCTATCCGCTCGAAGAGCGCCAGCGCTTCACCGCCGCGCAGATTTAGTTTCAGGGCATTGTGCTGGTTGAGGGTGGCCTCGGCAGTCTGGTAATACCGGTTCAGCAGGCTAAGTGTCTCCTCCGGCTGACGCGCTTCACCCCGCCGCGCCAAACCGCGAATATTCATAATAAGGATGGTGCGTTCCTCCCGCTTGACCACCTGCGCAGTGGGAGATTCAATCACCCGCCCCTGCGAATCGCGCCCAAATAGCCAGGCGGCATATACTTTAAGCCTGCGCGAGATTTCTTGCGCCAGGTTGAAGCTGCGGCGAGCCGATAAATCTGATAGACCGGTATATAGCCCTAACAGCAAAAACAACAGCACCGCAAACAGGTTTCCCGGCTCGAATAGGAAATAGGGGATGCGCATCGCGGCGACTGGGTCCAGCCGGGCGTGTAAGATGTAATACATGGTGGCAGCCATTGCCCCGCGTAGCAGCGATTCTCCAAAAATAAAAAAAGCGCGCAGCCACTTCCTGGATTCTGGCTGTAGGCTTTGGATAATGCCAAAAAGCAGACCGAAAACCCAATAGGCGATGTGATTGGGCGGGGAAAGAAACTCTGCCCCTTGTAGTGATAGCCCTGTCGCAGTGAAAGCCGCCGGGCCAATCAGATTTCCCAATAGCCGCCGGGGATTATCCATTTCCTGCCAGCGGCTGAGTGCCCAGGCTTGCAGGGCGCTTGCGAGGAGCAGGCTGACCAGGGTGGGAGAAATCAGATAGTAAATTGGGTCTGAAACCAGCACTTCTAGCAAAATGTTCAAGATGGGGAAAAGCAGAGAATTTCCCAGCCATTCTTGCCAGAATCCGGAAGCGTTGGGGGCGTTGGCATCGAGCGAGGATGGTTTCATAGGCGGGTTATGGTGTTGCGGTTGGCCAGGGTGTATCGGAGGGGCGCGGGGTGCGGGTGGCGCTTGGTAACGGCGATGCGGTTAGGGTGGCAGACGGCGCGCGCGTCGAAGTGGGCATACGGGTGGCCGAGGCTGTCGCAGTGGGTGGAATTTGGCGCGTGGCGGTTTCGCTGGGCGTTGCCGAAGGCGGGCGAGTCGGCGTCAGGGTGGCCGGTTCCCCTTCCACAATAAAACGCCCCACCACCTTCCATTCCAGGCCAACGAAAATTTGCACCTCGTAATTGCCGGGTTTCCATTGGTCGGGCGAAGGCTGCCACTCGGTAAACCCGTAGCCGCCCGTGCCGCCGTTCCAGGGCGCGGTTTCGTAATAGACCAGTTCCCCATCCCGCAGCCAGAGCGCCGACCATTGCGCGCCGGTCCTCATCCCATCGTAAGAATACAGCACCACCAGTCGGCCAATCGGGTTTTGGAAGACGGTTCCTGGCTCAATTGGCTCATAATTGCGTGGGTTGAATGAGCGCGCAAAAACCAACGGGCTGAAAATGGCTGCCGGGTCGGGCGTCACCGCGCTGCTAAAGAAAGCCTCCACTGCTGCCGGGATGTACGGCGTGGGGGTGATGGTGGGGGTATCTGTAATGGATGGCGTGTTTGTTACACTGGGCGTGAGCGTAATGGTTGGCGAAAGCGTAGTGGTTGGCGAAAGAGTAATCGTTGGCGAGAGCGTGATGGTTGGCGAGGGGTCGTAAAAGCGGTACGCCACCGGCTCGCCAAAACGACCCAGTACCAGGGCCAGGATGCCCAGCCCAAGCGCCGCGCCAATCAGCCTCCAACCCATTGCGATGCGCTTGCGCCGCAGTTGGTAATACATCACCCTGCGCGCCGCCTGAATAGAGTGCACGCCCATCCAGGCGGCGATAAGCAGCCCCAAGACGGCGAGGAAAATTGCAGCCTGGATTCCGGCTCTGATGTCCATTCTGAAAATTATACCCGTTTATAATTGTCTCATGACTGAATTGATTTTCTTAAAACTCGGCGGCTCACTGATTACCGACAAGACCCGCCCATATACCCCACGTCTCGATATTTTGACCAGTCTCGCCAGCCAGATTTACGCCGCAAAGCAGGCCCGGCCTGAACTTACCCTCGTTTTGGGGCATGGTTCTGGCTCCTTTGGGCATGTGGCGGCCAAAGAATCCCGCACCAGGGAGGGATTGCCTGGGGCGGGGTTGCCCCGCCCCTACTGGGATGGGTTTTCCGAAGTCTGGTTTCAGGCCTCGGCGCTCAACCGTTTCGTGATGGAATCCCTGCGTGGGGCTGGGGTTTCTGCCCTGGCGCTGGCCCCCGTTTCGGCGGTGACAGCCCGCGAGGGCAAAGTCTTACGCTGGGATTTAACCCCGTTAAAATCGGCCTTATCTGCCGGGATGGTTCCGGTCGTCTATGGCGATGTCGTTTTCGACGAAGCGCGCGGCGGGACGATTCTCTCTACCGAAGACCTATTTGAGTATCTCGCCCGGCAACTCAAACCAGCGCGGATTTTGCTAGCAGGCCTCGAAAGGGCGGTTTGGGCTGATTTCCCGGAACGCAAAATTCGGGTGGAAAAAATTACCCCGGCCTCGTTTAACGAGGTCAGGGCAGGGGTAGGAGAATCTCACGGCGCGGATGTCACTGGCGGGATGGAATCCAAAGTGCAACAAATGCTCAATTTAGTGGGAGAAATCCCCGGCCTAACAGCCCAAATCTTCAGCGGCGAAGCGCCGGGCAACCTCCAAAAAGCGATGTTCAGCGAAAATTTGGGGACCCTGGTTTGCGAAGGTTGAAACAGGCAAGATACTTCTTACTTTCTGCGCGTTGGATTATGACGTAAGTCCATTGTTTTCTTTACAAAAACTTCTCATAATGAAGGGGTGTTATTTTGCGCATTTCCCGGTATTGTCGAATATTGTTTTTCATCAAAGGAGAAGCCATGCCCCGTAAATTCACCCCCACCCCCTTGAATCTTGTCAAACCGGTGCCATCCGACATCGAAATTGCCCAGGCTGGCACGCTCAAGCCGATTACTCAGATTGCCGAGGAATTAGGCATTGAGGCCGATGAACTGGAGATGTACGGCCCCTATAAAGCCAAAATCAAATTGGAAATTCTGGAGCGACTGAAAGACCACCCGGTTGGAAAGTACATTGACGTGACTGCCATTACCCCCACCCCGCTTGGCGAAGGCAAAACCACCACCACGGTTGGCCTTTCGCAGGCTTTGGGAGCGCACCTGGGCAAGAGCGTGATGACCGTCATCCGCCAGCCCTCGCAGGGCCCCACTTTTGGCATTAAGGGCGGCGCGGCGGGCGGCGGCTATAGTCAGATTATCCCGATGGAAGATTTTAACCTGCATCTCACGGGCGACATTCACGCCATTACTGCCGCGCATAACCTGTGCGCCGCCGCGTTAGATGCCCGCATGATGCACGAGAAGAATACCCCCGATGGCGAGAAGATGTTCGAGTCGCTTTGCCCGCCCGATAAAAAGGGCAACCGCAAATTCTCGCCCTCCATGCTGCGCCGTCTGAAGAAACTGGGTATCGACAAGACCGACCCGAACGAATTGACCGCCGAAGAGCGCGCCCGCTTTGCGCGGCTGGATATTGACCCGAACGGCGTGCAGTGGCGGCGCGTGATTGACATCAACGACCGATTCTTGCGCGAAATCATGGTCGGTCTGGGGAAGGATGAAGTTGGTCATGAGCATCGTACCGGTTACGATATTACCGTAGCCTCCGAAATCATGGCAATCCTGGCCCTGACCACCGGCCTGGCCGACATGCGTGACCGCCTGGGGCGGATGGTGGTGGCCGTCAGCCGCAAGGGTGAAGCCGTAACCGCCGAAGACCTGGGCGTGGCCGGCGCGTTGACCGTGTTGATGAAAGATGCTATTAAGCCCAACCTGATGCAAACCCTCGAAGGCACGCCCGCCATCGTTCATGCCGGGCCGTTTGCCAACATTGCGCACGGCCAATCGTCCATCATCGCCGATAAAATCGCCCTTAAACTGGCCGACTACGTCATCACCGAATCGGGCTTCGGCGCCGATATTGGCATGGAAAAGTTCATGAACATCAAGTGCCGCTACTCTGGGCTGGTTCCGCATGTAGTGGTGCTGGTTGCCACCGTGCGCGCGCTGAAGATGCACGGCGGCGGCCCGAAGGTGGTGGCCGGCAAGCCGCTCGCGCCAGAGTACACCGATGAGAACCTGGAACTGCTCCAGAAGGGCTTGCCCAACATGGTGCGGCACATTGAAAACGCGCTCAAATTTGGCGTGAATGTGGTTGTGGCGGTCAACTCTTTCGCCACTGATACCGAGCGTGAAGTGGAAATGGTGCGCGAGGCCGCCATCAAAGCCGGGGCGATGGATGCGGTCGTCTCGCGGCATTGGATGGAAGGCGGCAAGGGCGCTGTGGCGCTGGCCGAGGCGGTGGTGAAAGCCTGCGAACAGCCCAGCAGCTTCCAGTTCCTTTACCCGCTGGAGATGTCGGTCAAAGAGAAAATCGAGACGATTGCCCGCGAAATCTACCGCGCCGATGGCGTAGATTACACCCCCGAAGCCGAGGCCAAAATCGAGCAGTTCACCAAACTCGGTTTTGCCGACCTGCCGCTCTGCATGGCAAAGACCCATCTTTCCTTCACCGACAAGGCTGACCAGAAGGGCGCGCCGACCGGATTCCGCGTCACCATCAGCGACATTCGCGCCAGCGTGGGCGCGGGTTTCCTGTACCCGCTGCTCGGCACCATGCGCACCATGCCCGGCCTGCCCACCCGCCCGGTCTTTTATGATGTTGACCTGGATTTGGAAACCGGCAAGGTGGTCGGGTTGTTCTAAAGTTTTCTGCCAGTTTTTCTTGCTGCGCAATGGTTGCGCCCGCAGTGTCACTGCGGGCGCAACTTTATAACAGAGCGGGTGAAAATCCTGGTTGTTTACCAAACCAGGATGACGCCAAACACAACTTCCACGACCAGGCTAATCCAGTTCGAGCGTTCGCTGGCTTTGTCTATGAAAATGCTGACCAGCCGCGCCGCGCCGATGCCGAGATAAGCCCAGCCGAGCATATCGTAGGTGTCGCCGCCCAAAACGAGCGGGACGATGCCCAGCGCGATGAACAGCCCGCCCAGGATGGAGCGGATTTCGCTGATGCCGCGTCCGCCAACCGGCTGCAAACCGGTAAACCCAGGCACCGACTTGGGCGAGAACAGGCTGAACGCGCCAGTGGCAATGGTCAGGATGGCGGCGATGATTTTCAGGATTTCGAGCATTTCGGCCTCCTTTGTGATTGCGGAATAAATTCCGCGTTACGCTTTTTCGTAGAACACTAGCAGCGTGCTGCCGTATTTTCGTTCTTGCGATTTGCGCAGGTTGACAAGTTCTATTTCTTTGTACTCGCGTGGGTGAATCTGGACAATCACCTCGCCGGTTTGAGCCAGCCAGCCTGGGGTTTCGTCGAGCAGTTTGAGCGCCAGCGACCAGATTTCTTTGTATTGGGGCGGCGCGATGTAGATGTACTCAAACTGCCGGTCGGGGGCGGCGCGCAGCATGGCGAGCGAATCGCCGCGTTTCACTTCGGCGTGTTTGCTGAAGCCGCAGGTTGCCAGGTTTTCTTTAATGGTTTCGACCGGCAGGCGGTTTAAGTCCGAAAATCGGATGAAGGTCGCCCCTCGGCTGAGGGCTTCGATGCCGATGGCGCCCGTCCCGCCGAATACATCCCACCAGTTCGATTCGATGACATCCCCGCTGAGGATGTTGAAGAGCGCCTCTTTGACCATATCGGTCACGGGGCGTGTGGTGTCTCCGGGCACGGATTTCAGTTTGCGGCCTTTGGCTTTACCGGCGATGACGCGCAGCATTATGCCTCCATCGCCTTCCGCACCGTCAACAGGTTGCCATACGGGGCGATGGTTTCGACCACGCAGCCGGTGCCGAGCATGAATTTGCGCCCGTTGGTTTGGTCGAGCGCGTTTTGCACTTCGTCCAGAATGTCGTTGGGCTTGCCGTAGACCAGCGTTTCGCGGCGCAACCCGCCACACAGGGCGGCGCGGGAGCGGGTCTGCGCTTCGGCCAGGGAGGGGGCGGTGTCGCGGTCGTGCCAGTTGATGATGTGGACGGGGTAATCGGCCAGGGCGTTGAAGTAGATGTTTTCTCCGTGAATGTGGAGCATGTTGCACCACAACAGACGCGCCGATTCGAGCACCGATAGGTCAATGGCGCGCCCGAATTCGTTAAATTCGTCTTTGGTGAGCAGATGGGCCTGGGCGTGCTGCACAGCGTAGAAAATGCCGTCTACCAGCCCCATTGTGCGGGCGGCGCGGATGAATCGGCGGGTGCTTTCGGCGATGGCTTCTAGCCCGCGCCAGACCAGGTCGGGTTTTTGGCGCAGGTGAACAAGCAGGGTTTCGCCACCGGCCAGGTTTTTGGCCTGCGAAAGGGGCGAAAATATTGTTTGAATCAGGGGCGTATCTGGGTCCAGTTCGGCTCGGAGGATGGAGAGGCATCTTAATTGGGAGGCAAGATACGGGGAGTCTGCGTCCAACACTGGCAGTTGAATCCAGTCTTCCGGCGCGGAAATAATCCGATTCGTGTAGCGGCGTGTCCCTTCGGCAGAGCCTTCCCAAACATCTTGCGCGCCCCAGTCTTTAAGGCAGTAAGATGAAGCGGGCGTGACTTTGACCAGGTCCCAGTCGAAAGTGTGCTGCCATTGCAGGCTGGCGGCAGCCAGGGTATCGGGGTGCTGGTCATCTACTGGAAAGTGCCGCCATAAGGCGACGGGCGGCCTATCGAGGGTTTCTCCGGCCAGGCAGGCTTCGATGCGTTGGCGGTGGGTGGTCATAAGATGCGCCTTTCTGCCGCGTCGTAGGCGGCGATTTCGAGTTGGGCCACCGGACTGGATGGATAGTCTTCTGCGAACAGGCTCCAGACCATTTGGTCACAATTGCGGCCATTGGCAAAGCAGCGGTTTTTGAGCGTGGCTTCGTGATGGAATCCCAGTTTGCGCGGTACGGCGGCAGAGCGGGTGTTTTCGACTGCGCAGTGGATTTCGACCCGCTCGACCATGTTGACCTCGAAGGCCACTTTTGCCAGCGCGGCAGATGTTTCGGTGGCGTAGCCGCGCCCGATGTAGTCTTTGTGTATCCAATAGCCAATTTCTAGGGCGTTATCGCCGATGCGGGTATGCAGGCCGGTGCCGCCTAGCAGGCGGTTTTCTTGTGGGTTGAAAATGCCGTAGATGTAGTCTTGGCCGAGGTCGAAGTTGGCACGAAAGCGGCGCAACCGTTCAATTTTTGCCTGAAGCGGTTCGGGTTCGGCGGCGGCCCAGGGCATCCAGGGGAGCAGGTGTTCGAGGCTCTCGGTGATGGCGGTTGCCAGCAGGGGGGCGTCGGCGGGATTATAACAGCGCAGAACGAGTTGTGGGGTGACGATGCGGTAGGCGGGGCCGGGCATTATCTGTTCCTTTTTATGATGCAAAATTCCGCGCCGCTGCGCCCAAAACTGGCTGCAACGGGCAGGCTACGGTAGATGGAGCGGGTGTCCATGTTGGCGCGGGTGGAAAGCAGGAGCAGGTCGCCGGGTTGAACGTTGCTTTCGGGTTCCTTATCCAGGTCGGCGATGGTGAGCGTGGGGGCGTAGTAACGCGCCAGGGCCGGTTCGCGCTGAACGTGGAGCGTTGCATCTGGGTGGTTGGCCTGCGTCCATTCGGCGGCTTCTTTGTAGCAGGTCAGCCAGTAATCGGTTTCATAGGTGCGGTAGGGGCCTTCGGTTAGGGAATTATAGTAGGTATATTCGTATGGGTGCAGCCGCAGGTTGGCGTAAATCCCTGGCGTGAGCAGCAATGCCCCCAAAATGGCAATCGCCCACCTGGGGCGCAGCCTGCTGGTAAGCGCGTCTATGGCAATGGCGGCGTAGATGAAGATGGGCGGCACGATGAACAAGAAGTGGCGGAAGTTGTCTGAAAGCGGCGGGCGGCGCAGGACGACGTAGAGAAACGGGATGATGAACCAGAGCAAGAGCGGGGCCAGGGCCGGCCAATCTTGCCGCCGATAGGCCGCCAGCAGTATTCCGAGAGCAAAAAGCGGCCAGACGGGTTCGGTGAGGGTGAGGGCCAGCAGTTTGGGCAGGTAGGAGTATGGCAGGTCGTAGGCGCGGTAAAGTTGCCCGCTAAACAAGACCTGGATGGAGGCCGGGTGCCTGGACATCAACTCAACGATTTCGCTAAAGCGCGCCACCGGGTCGGCCCACAGGTAGGGCCAGCTTGCAAACATTGCCAGGGTTGTTGTTATTCCAAACGCGGCCAGGGTGAACAGGCTGAGCCGGTTGAAGATGTTTTTTTTGAGCCGGAATAGGGCATAGATGCCGATGAGCAGCCCGGCCAGCGGGGCGAGGATGCGGATGGAGATGGTCAGCCCGAAGACGATGGCAGGCCAGGTGGATAGTTTGAGCGCCAATAGCAGGCTGCGCCGGGCTGTTTGCGGGTGACTGTTTTCTTGGGCAGTTTCCTGGCTGGGGCCGTGTTGGGCCAGCCGGTCAATCATTTGTAACCCCAAGTGAGTGGCGGCGATGAAAAAGGCCGTGAAGATGGTGTCTTTGGGGTTGATGAAGGCATGGCCCCATAGCAAAGGTTGGCTGGCGAATAGCGCGGTTGCCAAAAATGTGGCGGGTGGACGTACCCAACGCAGTAACAATGCGTAGAAGAAGCCAACGCCAATCATTTGAAAGGTCAGGAAGTTGACCAGGTGCCAGGCGGCAGCCATATCCAGGCCGAAGAGGGTGATGAGCGACTGTTGAATGGGCCGCGCCAGCAGCAGGTAGGCGGGGCCGCGCGTTTTGTGGTCTTCGGCGCTGCGCCCATAGACCGATTCGAAATCGAAGCCGGGGGAGTAGGCTTCAGGGGTGTAGGCTACCCAGATGGAATCAGCGTAGTCGTAGAAGAGCGGTTCATCCCACGAGAGGCCGTAGTTGCGGAATGTTAAAAATCCGACCATCAAGTTGATGGCTAGGAGGAGGGTGAGCGGGGAGCGGATGATGCGGAGAATGGTGGACAATAGATGACGAGGGTGGGGGCTAATCGGCCAGCAGGCGGCGCAGGTTATCGGTCAGTTCGAGTTCCATATCTACGCGGTGCAGGCCGGGGGCATAGTAGTTAGGGGTGAAGCCCGTTTGCTGGAAGCCGAAGCGGGCAAAAAAGGACTGGCTGTGCTGGCTGGTGTCGATGATGATTTGTGCGGAGGGGTTTTCGCGGAAGATGGCTTTCAATCGCTCCTGTAGCAGGAAGGTGCCAATTCCCTGGCGGTGTAAATCGCTGCGCACCATGCCCCAGGCCAGGACGATTTTTTCGGTTTTTTGCTCGGCGCAGTAGCCACCGCAGGCAATCACCAACCCTTCAGATTCGACCACGAAAAAGGGACAGGGCAGCCGCTTGAGGAAATTCTCAAAGTCGGGTCGCTCGGCGGAGCCGAAGTATTTGGGGGTATTGCTGTCGAATAAGGCCAGGCAGTCGGTTTCGTCGGCAGGAGTGTAGGGGCGGAAGGTGAATTCGGGATTGTCCATCAGGTTTGTCCACTAATCAGCACGAATTTTTAGAATTTCCCAGGGGTTGGCGCTTTGTATTAGCGTAGATTAGTGAAGATTGGTGGAAGAAATTTACCCAAGTTGTTCGAGCAGGGTTTGCATTTCGGTTTCTTCGTTTTTTTGGCGGTCGAAGTATTCGGTGATAAATTCGGAGCGGCGCAGGCGCAGGGACATGGGGGCGACGGTGGTCAGGTCAGAAGCCTGGACAGTTTCGCGTCCATCGGCGGCTGCGTATGCGCGGGCGGCCTCGAACCAGGTGATTTCGGCGCGCAGCGAGTCGACGCCCATTTTTTGGATCAGGGCGATGGCGTGTGTTGCCAGCGCATCGGGTAACTGCACCTGGCGCAGGATTTTGCGCGCAGATTGCAGTTCCTCGCGGGCGAGCGCAATTTCGTCGGCGTATAAGCCAATCATGGCGCGCGGGTTGGCGAGATAAGCCTGTACGCGCCGGTAGGCCTCAAGGCGTTCTTCGGCGTTATCCAGTCCGCGCACGATGATGCGCAGGCCGAATCGGTCGAGGATTTGGGGGCGCAGTTTGCCTTCTTCGGGGTTCATCGAGCCAATCAGCACGAAGCGTGCCCGGTAGGTGGCCGAGACGGGGCCGCGCCGCACGGTGTAGATTCCCTGGGCGGCGGCATCGAGGGTGGCGTCTATAATGTCGCCGCTGAGCAGGTTGATTTCGTCAATGTAGAGCAGGTTTTTATCGGCCTGGGCCAGGATACCGCGCCGGAAGCGCATTCGCTCGTGGATGGCGGCGCGTTCATCCAGGCCGCCGACGACATCCTCCAGCCGGGCGTTGAGCGGCAGTTCGACCAGGCGAACCCGGTCGGGGGCGGTGAGCGGCCTGCCTTGGGCGTATTTTTCGGCGCATTCGGGGCAGACGGCATCCAGGCCACCGCTTTCGACATCTTCGGGCTGGCAGCCGTAGTAACAGGTGGAGCGCTGAATCATCGGCAGCAGGTCGAGCAGGGAGCGGACGGCGGTGGTTTTGGCGGTGCCGCGCGGGCCGACCAGCAATATGCCGCCGATGTTGGGGTTAATCAGCCCCAACATGAGCGCCAGTTTCATCTCATTTTGTCCGACGATGGCGAGGAAGGGGAAGGGCAGTGCCTCGGCGATGCCGGAATCGCCCATTTGGGCGAGGTTTCGGGCTACATCTTTGACAGAAGCGAAATCAAGCAATTCTTTGAGCGATTTGAAGTGCCTGGATGGTTGGCCGCTTTCGCCAGTCGGGGAGGTGCTTTTGGGTGTGGTCATGGGGCTTACTTTTGCTCCAGCCGTTGTTGCTGACGCTTATTTCCCGCTTCCAGTTTTTCTTGCTCCTCGGTGGTTTCGGCAAAAATGGATGGGACGGGGGATGGCTTTCCGGTTTCATCGAGCGCAACGTAGACGACGTAGGCGGTGTTGGTGTGGGTGCGCTCACCGGTGATTGGGTTCTCGGCTTCGACATGTACCTCGGCCTCGATGGAGGTGCGGCCAGTGTAAGTGACTTGCGCAATCAGCGTGACCAGTTCCCCGACCTTGATGGGCTGGCGGAAGGTCATGCGGTCCATGGCAACGGTTACGACGCGCTGACGGGCGTGACGCATACAGGCCAGCGCGCCGCACTCATCGACCAGTTTCATTATCCAGCCGCCGTGCACATTTCCCAGCGGGTTGGCGTGTTCGGGCTGCATGAACTGGGCCAGGGTGACGAGGGAGGCGCGCATCGGTTGGGGGGCGAGAGAATTGGTCATCGTTATTCGTTAGTCGATATTCGAGTATCGAATATCGAATCTACTCCATATCGGGGCGGAATTCGCCAGAATCCAGGGTGTGCAAGAGTTCGGGCTGGTCTTGCAGTACATCTAGCATCTCGAAAGGCACGTCACCCATCATTTTGGGGAGCGGGTTGCCGGGGGGGATGCGAATGCGCTCAGGGCGGGCGGGAGGTTTGAGGCGAGGATGTTCTTCTTTCGAGCGTTTGCGAAAGATGCGCGGGTCATTGGTCAGGCTGCCGACGTAGTACCCAAGCACAGAGTAGACTTCTCGCTGGGGCGTGACGAAGCCAATCCATTCGCCCTGGCGGTTAAACAGGTAGGGGTAGACGATGAAGACTTCGGCGTCGCCTCGGGATGTGAAAATGGGGATGATTGTGTTTGCCATAGTTCAATTATATGCCCAAATATTGGGTTGGAAACGAAATACGCAATCACCCGTGGAGCGTATTGCGTGTTTCATGTATCTGCTGGTATCAAATTACTGCTGCAAGATTTGCATTGAACGCGCAAAGCTTACAGCGCGACAAATTGTTTCCTAAGATGATGATGTGTCGCTTTTTGGTTGCGGAATGAATTCCGCGTTACATATCAATGTCGTTGTACGTCCAATAGCGGTTGACGAAGTAATTCCACATCATGACGATGCTGATGGCGAGGGCGAGGGTGGCGTTGTGGCTGATGAAGGTATGGCTGTTGGCAAGCAGGTTGAGGGACGAATTTTCGAGCAGGCTGTCGAGGGCGGGTTCGCCGAGTTTAAGGATGGGAACGCGTATCACCAGGCCGATGGCGTTGACGATGGTAAATTGCACCAGTTGCCCAATAACGTGCTTGGCGCGTGATTCGGGGTAAGTCCAGAATCGGTTCCAGGTGAAGTTGCTGATGACGGCGCAAATGAAAGAAACGCTTCCGGCCATTACCAGGGTGGCTTTAACCAGCCAGACCAGCAGGTTCATCACGCCAAAATCAATCAACGCGCCGAGGGCGCCGACGATGGCAAATTTTATGAAACGAGTTCGCTCAAGCGGGTCTTTGAGTATCGCCGTCATTCCACCAGGCCTAACTTTTGTTTGAAGTATGGAATGGTTCGGCGCAGGCCTTCATCCAGGGTGAATTTTGGCTCCCACCCTAAAATTTCACGGGCGCGGGTGATGTCGGGGCGGCGGCGCTGTGGGTCACGGGTGCTGCGGGCATCTGCCACGAATTCGATTCCACCGGGGTTTCCTGTAATTCGGTTAATGGCTTCGGCAAATTCCAGAATGCTCATTTCAACCGGGTTGCCAATGTTGACCGGCATGTGTTCGTTGGAGTAGAGCAGTTTGACGATGCCGTCTATCAGGTCATCTACATAACAGAAGGAGCGGGTTTGCGAACCGTCTCCGTAGACGGTGAGCGGTTTGCCCATCAGGGCCAGTTTGAGCAGGTTGGGCAGGGCGCGGCCATCGTCTAAATCCATGCGCGGGCCGTAAGTGTTGAAGATGCGCACGATGCGGGTATCCACCCCGTGCTGGTTGTGATAGGCCAGGGTGAGGGCTTCGGCGAAGCGTTTGGCTTCGTCGTACACAGCGCGCGGCCCAGCCGGGTCTACGTTGCCGGGGTATGATTCCTTTTGGGGGTGTTCCAGCGGGTCGCCGTAGATTTCGCTGGTTGAGGCCAGCAGGAAGCGGGCTTTGCTGGCTTTGGCTAACCCAAGCGAGTTGTGGGTGCCGAGCGCCCCGGCTTTCATGGTTTGAATGGGCAGGTTGAAGTAGGCCAGCGGTGATTGCGGGTTGGGGCTGGCAGGCGAGGCGAAATGCAGCACGGCATCCACCTTGCCCGCGACGTACATGTAGTTGGCAACATCGTGTTTGTAGAAGGTGAAGTTGTCATAGCCCATCAGGTGAGCGATGTTTTCTTTAGAGCCTGTGATGAAATTATCTATCCCGACAACTTTATGTCCTTCGATGAGCAGGCGGTCGCAGAGATGCGAACCGAGAAAGCCGGCTGCGCCGGTGATGACAATGCGCATAAGTTATTTTCCTTAGATTATGGGTTGATTTTTAGAACGAGGATTGAGTTTTGTCTTCCACTGTATAGAATAGTGTATTTGGCTCCTAAATCACTTTCTATTATGTTCCATACATTTTTATTGTAATTTGATAAATTATGGTCTACATAAATCCCTTGAACTCCAGAACCCGCTAATTGCTCGTAGAGACCTTCGGATGAGCTTATATCAGTTAGGTCGCCTAATGAAAAATAGCGCATATTGGCTGCCTGAACCACGCCTCGCGCCCCGGCGGCGATCAGTGAATTCTTTTTGAATTCGCTTTGCATGACAAGCATTGCTTGTTCTTCAGGAGATTGCGCAAATTCCCTGCCCGTAATTAATGGATAATCGTTTCCACGAATGATGATACTCGATAACAAAAGCAAAAACAAAAATGTGCTGGTTGTAATTTCAGGCGTTGCCTTGTTGATGGTGATGAATCGGCCAAGTAACAACACGAAAACAAGGATGCCGAAGTTAAAGTAAAAAGAAGGCAGATTGAACTGTATGCCGACAATGACAATGGCGAGAATAGACGCCAATACAAAGTAAAAGGATTTATTTTTCAAGGATTGAAGCAATAAAGTAATGCCAAATGCCGATAAGGTAAACAAAATATGGAAGGATGTTTGCAGGTAGCCTGGCCTGAAAAAAGTTAAGAAATAGACGCCCAGGTAGGAACTCCAGATTAGAAGCGCAAAAACCATAAAATATTGCCGCAAATAGACCAGGTATATTATTCCTGAGACAGCAGTAAATAGTAGAAGATAGGAAAATTGCCTGCCGTAAGCATCGAAGAAGGAGGTAGGCAATGTGGTGAGCATTTTTATAATATGTGGGAAAAAGGCTGTCGGATTGCTTAGGATGGCGCGAATGACAGAATTATTGTTATCTTCTGCCGAACCAAATTTGTTTGTTGCATCCAAAACAGCGCATTTTTGAAAATTATAGGGGCAGTCTTTTCCTTTTTCATAGATAATTTGATGACCTTGTAAGAAGGCAATGTATGAGCGCCCCCCCCGTGCCTATCTCTAGCGTTCCTCGAAATGACCAATAAAGCAGCACATATCCCACTACTAAAATGATAAAAGGCAATAAGAATGCGGATATGGATGAAATGAGCGAGAGTCGTTTTTGCTTGATTAGAAATAATACCACCGGGAGTACGCAAAAGAATAATATCAAACCATCGTTGCGCGTAAGACCTGCCAGGCCTAAAAATGTGGAGAGCAGAACAAGGTTGATATATTTTCCTCTGTTGTAAAAAGACAAAAACTGCCCGAAAGCCAATCCGCTCATGGAAGCAAAAAAGGCATCACTCGGGTTGCTCAATATGTCTGTGAAGAGGGGCGCAACAAATGATATCCCAACGACAATAAAGGGATTGATAACTGCCGAAAAATTTTTGGCGATAACATAGGTTGCTAACCATAATAAAACGTAGATGGTTATTCTGCCTATTGTTATGCTTTGTAAAAACCAAAAGGGAGATTCTTGAAATAAAAAATACAAAGACCCATAAAAAAAAGCAGTCAATGGACTCCAAGATAATGGAGGCCATTGGCCTTCAGCGAAAAATTTTCCACCGTTAATGTAATCAGCCTCGTCCCAGGGGTTGATTTGACCCATGTTGGGTAAAAATATTTGGAACACTAGAAAAAAACTTAAAAGGAATACGCCTAAAGTAACTTTTTCCCAAACTTGCGTTTCATTCCATTTTTTTTGAAAAAAAGAGCCGATTGTCATTCGCATTGTTCTTTGTCCTTGATGGGATGAGTGCTGCCTGAATTGCTATACATTGCCAATCGTTATTTCCTAACTTTGAACATTTTTACCCGCAAGTAGCGCACTGCACTCTGGGTGAGCAGTTACCAATTTATTTCCACTCAATGCTTTGCATCAGACCATCTTCTGTCACCTGCGTGGCTTCGCCTGTCGCGGCGTCTATCATCCACAGGTTGCCTTCGTATAGAACCGTAACGAAATCTCCCTCTATAAAGGATGGCGCGGAGGGCGACCAGACGGGCACCTGCGGTTCAAGACCGGGTGAGCCGGGGCCAGGGAAGACAACCCGCCGGTTAGAGCCATCCCGGTCCATCAGCACCAGTTGGTAACCAGAGATATCTGACTGTTGGGGCAGCAGGGCTTGCAGATAGGCGACGTAGTAAGCTGTTTCCTCTCCGCGTTTGCTGGAGCGCGAGGCCGATGCGTAGGCAAACATCCCGCTTTGCTGTTTGATGCGCGCCAGGGCATCTGAATCGAGCGAGAGCGCGTTCAAGTCGAAGTTGGGCGACTCTTCGGGATTGACCAGCCCGGGCGGCGGGGCGTGCGTGACAACGAACAGCGTCCGACCCTCGGCGCCCCAGCCGACTGGTGGAATCATCGCCCAGTCGGAACGGGTTTGGAGCGGGGTAATTTCAAGCAGCGGGAGCAGTCTTTTTTCCCTGAAACTGACGATTCCCATGCCGTCGGGGCGGCTGTAAGCCATCAAGTTGCCGGTTGGTGACCAGAAAAAGTCGGTTCCCCACCAACCGTAAACGCCGCCGGTGTTGGCTTCCACAATTTGTTCGCGGACGCCCAGGTTGCCATTGGCGCCAAATTTCATGCGGTACAGGTCGTTGTTGGCCTGCCAGCCGGGGGCGGCGGCGCGTGGTTCGACGGTGGAGTAGAGGACGGTCAGCGAGGCCAGCGGGTCGAAATCGGCGAAGTGGATGACGTTGGGCGTGCGCAGGTTGATTGGTTTGGCCTTCGGGTCAGAAATATCTAATACCCAGAGCGTGTTAATTTCTTGTTCGGCGGGTTTTGAAGATTTGCGGGTGTAGAGCAGCCAGCGTTTATCGGGAGAAAGGCGCAAGACGCGCCCGTCGAGCGGCGTTTCGGGGTCGTTTATGACCACCAGCGGGATGCGGTTGGAGGTTGAACCTTCCATCATCCACGCGCTGCCTCCGGCCAGGTAGACCAGTTTCCCGGCGATGGGCAGGGGGGCGAAGCGCGCGCGCGCGCCGACCATCACAATTTCGGGCAGGGCTGGTTCGAGGATAGTGATGCGCGAGACGTTGGTGTTGACCAGGATGTCGTCCTCGAAGTATTTGCGGTAGGTGATTTCTCGCACCCCGTTCTTGCCGGGCTGGATGATGAGCGTTTCGCCCTGTGGCAGCGATTCGTTGCGCACAGTCTGCCGTTCAAATTCGATGACGGTTTGCTGGGTTTCAAATTCTTCGCGCCCGCGCGTAATTTTGATGGATAACCCTTCGGTAACGATGGTATAGAGCGGCGGTTCGACTTTATCCAGGCTGCCGGCTTGCAACCCGGCGGCCTGCAGGACGTCTGCTATGGTGCTGCCCACCGAAACCTGCGCCGCGTAATTCGCCCCATCTGCGCTGATGCTGGCATTCAGGGTGACGTTGCCTTGAGAAACTTGTGGCGCGAGACAGCCGCTGAGCAGAAGCACAAGGACGATAAAAAAAGTTAAAGCTGCGCTAATTTTGAGAGAGTCAGCACCCATTGCCGTGTGTTTCGTCGCCTTGAAAATCTCGCCTCCGCTCAGGAGCGCGGGGCTGGTTTTTTGCTGTAAGGTATAATCGGGCTACTTTACTCGGCCTGCGAGGGTCATCACACCATCGGCGATGGTGACGCTATCGAGGCGGAAGCCGATAGCCGCCGGGCCGAGCGCGCCGGTAAAAGTTTCTTGCACCATCGCGCTAATGGTTTTGTTCAATCCTTCGGGCGCGGGCAGCGGGCCAAAATCGGTGGATACAATTGTGATGACCGGTTGGCCGTTGGCATCTACGCTGATTGCAATGACAAGGCGCACGTTGACCTGGATGAGTCCCTGGGTGGCTTTTCCATAAATCTGGATTTGTCCATCGCGCAGGTACACTTGCGGGTCGGTAACGACTGGCTGCGGGTCTTCGGCCAGTTTGGCGGCGACCAGCGAGGTGAGCTGGCTTTCGGTAATGCTGATAGCCAGCGCGCCGCTTTGGGCTGCGGCGGTTTGGGCGGCCCTGACCTGTTCCTCGAGGCTGAAGGCGGATTCGGTCGAAATCGGGACGCGCGTTTCAGGATAGTCTGGTCCGCCAGCATTGATGGTGCAAGCCAGGGATGCCAGCGCCAGGCTCAAGAGCGCAATCAAAACGGTAAAGTGGTTCTTTTTCATCGTTATCTCCGAATGTAATGCGACATTCATGTCGTAACCTGCCGTAGGAAAATCTGCGAGAAATCTCGCAATACGTTGACTTGACTTAAGCGGAGTAATTATAGCATGAGCGAATCTCAAAACCTTTCAGAACCCGGCCTGCCAGTCTTGCTGGAAGGCCTGTTGTTTGTCGCCGCCGAGCCGGTTAGCCCGTTGCAGTTGGCCGCCGTGCTGGATGTGACTTCGGCGGATGTGGAAAAAGGACTTGAAGAGTTGGAAGAACAACTCCGCAGCCGCGCCTTACGTTTACAGCGCCATGCCGGGCGGGTGCAGTTGACCAGCGCGCCCGAACTGGCCGAATCTATTGAGCGATTTCTCGGCCTGGAGTCCACCAGCCGCCTGAGCCGCGCTGCCCTCGAAGCGCTGGCGATTATTGCCTACCAGCAGCCGGTGACGCGTCCCTCGGTGGATGCGATTCGCGGGGTTAACAGCGATGGCGTCATTAAAAGCCTGTTGAGTAAGGGTTTATTGCAGGAGGTGGGACGCTCTGAAGGGCCTGGCCGCCCGATTTTATATGGAACGACGCCCCAGTTTTTGCAGCACTTTGGGCTTAATTCGCTCGTTGAACTACCGCCCTTGAATTTGAGCGAGGGCGGCGATAAAGATGTGGAGTTGCTAAAAGGGTAATTTTTAGCGTATCCCTGCCAATTTCGTTGTGTTATATCTTCCAGACCGTAGGACAATTTGCCAAATTGTCCTACGAATTTTTATGGGAGAATATTCAATGACTCGTAAACGCGTTGTCGTCACTGGCCTGGGGTGTATTAGCCCGCTTGGAAACAATCTTAAGGATACCTGGGAAGCGATTGTAGCCGGAAAAGCGGGCGCGGGGCCAATCACCCTGTTCGATGCCAGTAATCATAAAACCCGCTTTGCCTGTGAAGTGAAAGGCTTCGAACCGGCAGCCTTGTTCGGCAGCCGCGAAGCCCGCCGCATGGACCGTTTCTGCCAGTTTGCGGTGGCCGCCGCGCAAGAGGCCGCGAAGCACGCTGGTTTGTCTGTGAACGAGGAGAACCGTGACAGAATTGGGGTGCTGGTTGGCACCGGCATTGGCGGGATTGGAACACTGCTCGACCAGGTGGAAGTGATGCGCGAGAAAGGCCCGGAGCGGGTCAGCCCCTTCCTGGTTCCAATGATGATTGCCGACAACGCCGCCGGGACAATCGCCATCCGCATGGGCGTGCGCGGCCCGAACGCGGCCTTTGTAACAGCCTGCGCGACCGGCTCGAATGCGGTTGGCGAGGCAGCCGAGATGATTCGGCGCGGCGCGGCAGATGTGATGCTGGCGGGCGGGGCCGAGGCCTCCATCGTGGCGGTGGCGATGGCGGGTTTGAATGTAATGACCGCGCTCTCCACGCGCAACGACGACCCGCAGACGGCCTCGCGCCCCTTCGACAAAGACCGCGATGGTTTTGTGATGGGCGAAGGCGCGGCCATCCTGACGTTGGAATCGCTCGAACACGCCCTGGCGCGTGGGGCGAATATCCTGTGCGAAGTTTCTGGCTACGGCACAACCGATGACGCCTATCACATCTCGGCCCCGGCGGAAAACGGGGCCGGGGCGGCGCTGTGTATGCAGTTGGCGCTTCAGGATGCGGGGCTGAATCCTGCTGAAATTGATTACATCAATGCGCACGGGACCTCGACGCCGCTTAACGATAAATCTGAAACAGCAGCGATTAAGTCGGTCTTTGGCGAACACGCTTACCAGGTAGCAATTTCATCCACCAAGTCTATGACCGGGCATCTGTTGGGCGCATCCGGGGCGGTCGAAGCGGCCATCTGCGCGGAGGTTTTCGAGCATGGAATCATCCCGGCCACTATCAACTACACTACACCCGACCCTGAATGTGACCTGGATTATGTGCCGAATACGCCCCGCAAAGCCAGCCCGCGTCATATTATGTCCAACTCGTTTGGGTTTGGCGGCCATAACGCCACGCTCGTTTTTAGCCGTTACGAAAAAGACTCCAAAATCTCCTGATTTTGGGCTTTGGGAGCGCTTCTATGCCATACGCACATATCACCGGTTGGGGAATGGCCGTACCCCAAAAGGTGTTGACCAATGACGACCTGAGCAAAATGGTCGAGACAACCGACGAATGGATTCGGGAACGCACCGGAATCCGAGAGCGGCGCATCGCAGCAGATGGGGAAACCGCCTCGACTCTGGGAGCGGAAGCAGCCTTCAAAGCGCTCAGCGTGGCCGGGTTGCTTCCGAGCGACCTAGACCTGATTATCTGTTCCACCTCCACGCCGGAGCATATTTTCCCAGCCACGGCTTGCCTCATCCAGGACAAAATTGGCGCGGCCAATGCCGGGGCGTTCGACTTGCTGGCGGCCTGTTCGGGCTTTATCTATGCCCTGAACATGGGCGCGCAATCCATTCGTTCGGGGGTGTCTAAAACCGTGCTGGTGATTGGAACCGAGACGCTTTCGCGCTTTACCAACTACCAGGACCGCAATACCTGCATTTTGTTTGGTGATGGCGCGGGAGCCTTTGTTTTGCAGGCCAGCGAAAAACCGGGCGGCGTGATGGGGTCAGTACTGCGCTCTGATGGCTCTGGCGGCGATTTCCTGTCTGTCCCGGCCAGCGGCAGCAAACTTCCGGCCAGCGAATCCACTGTTCGGGGTGGGATGCACTTCATCCACATGGACGGCAAGGAAGTTTTCCGTTTTGCGACGCGCGTCATGGCGCAGGCCACGCTCGAAGCAACCGAAAAATCCGGTTGGAAGCCCGAAGACCTGACGCTGATTGTGCCGCACCAGGCCAATATCCGCATCATCGAGGCCGCCGCGCGCGGGTTAAAGATGCCGATGGAGAAGTTTTTCGTCAACCTGGAACGCTACGGCAACACCTCCACCGCATCCATCCCGATAGCGGTGGTGGAAGCCATCCAGACTGGGAAGTTGAAACCGGGCGATAAGGTTATCTTTGTTGGATTCGGGGCCGGGCTGACCTGGGGCGCGCTGGCCGCCGAATGGAGCGGGCCGCTCCTGCCAGAACGCGCCATCCGCGCCGAATGGTTCAGGCCGTTTGCCCGCATTCGCTCCATCTTCCGGCGCTTGTTGCGCAAATTGGAGGGCATCTTGTTTGGACGTGAGCCGTAGGATTTGTGGTAAGATAAAATCAAAAGAACAACGAGTTTCTTATGATGCGATTAGGCCCCACTGAGCTGATTATTATCCTGGTGATTGTGATTATCCTGTTTGGCCCCGGAAGGCTGGGCAAAGTGCTTGGCGAACTGGGCAAAGGCCTGCGCTCGTTCAAAGATGGGCTGGGCGGTGAAAAGAAGGAAGAAGCGCAGAAAACAGACCAGGATGGGAACAAGGCTGTCGAGCAAGGTCGAGACATCGAACCAAAATAATAAAAAGGCTCCCATACAAAGGGGGCCTTTTTATTCAAACGATGATGACCAAGTTAAATTTCCTCGACCCCAACTCATCCGGCTCGCCTGCCATCCTGCTCCTGCACGGTCTGGGCGCGAATGGCTCGATGTGGACGCTGCAATTCGACGCCTTAAGCGCTGCCGGGTACCGTCCCCTCGCGCCAGATGCGCCGGGATTTGGCGATTCGCCCTACGACGGGCGCGGCTGGAACTTTCGGCGGGTTGCCGCCGATTTGGCGGCTCTCTTGCGAGAGTTGGAGACCGGCCCGGCGCATGTCGTCGGCCTGTCAATGGGCGGGGTGATTGCCCAGCAGTTTGCCCTCGATTACCCCGACCTGGTGCGTAAACTGGTCTTGGTCAGCACGTTTACTGTGCTGCGACCGGGCAGTCTTTCCCAGTGGCTGTATTTCTTCCAGCGGTTGTTGGTAGTTCACCTGGTGGGGCTGGAACAGCAATCGAAGATTGTGGCGCGGCGCGTCTTCCCCGCCTCGGGGCAGGAGACCCTGCGGGAGATGGCCGCCGCCCAAATTGCCCGCGCCGACCCGCGCGCCTACCGCGCTGCGATGCGCTATCTCGGCCTGTTCGATTCACGCAGGCGGCTGGGTGAGATTCGCGTTCCGACCCTGGTCATTACCGGCGAACGAGATACGACCGTTTCCCCGGTCAGGCAGAAAATGCTGGCGGATGGCATTCACAGCGCGCGACAGGTCGTCCTTCCCGAGGGCGGCCATGCGGTGGCGATTGACCAGGCCGGGGCGTTCAACCGGGAGTTGTTGGAATTTCTCAAATAGAGTTCAAAAAACTTTCCAATGCTTCCCCCGCCCGTTCCGCGTGGGCTGCGCCGCGTTCGCGTTTGCCGCGAAATGCTCCCTCCAGCGGCGGTAGGATGCCAAAGTTGGCTTTCATGGGCTGGAAATGTTTCATCTCGGCGTGGGTGATGTACCAGCACAGCGCGCC
>CAYLZI010000007.1:0-35332 GCA_964388215.1 uncultured Anaerolinea sp. | reverse complement strand
TCAGGGCATAACTCGAAAGCACCAGCAGGCGCGAGCCGCTGAACCAGGGAACGATATTGCGGCGCTTTTGCAAAAATCGCCCAATAATGAGCGCCAACACCAGCCCTGTCACGCCAGGCATGGCAGTCAGCAGGCCGATTTGCAGGTTGGTTGCGCCCATGCGGGTCAGGAAAACCGGCAAAAATGGCGCGGCGGCGGTCGAGAGCGCCACGCCAATTGCATCAATTTGCACGTTACGAAAATTTCGCTTTTTGGTTTCGTAGGTTTGTTCGGGAGGCTTATAATTCATTTTTCGATTATACCGCCACGAACTATTAGATAATGATTGAAATTCGCTCTGGTTACCCTTGAATAGAAAAAACTGGCAGGGTCTCCTGCCAGTTTTTTCTATTCATTTGGGGATTAATTTTCTTCCTTCTTACCGCGTTCCACGCTAAGCGCGGGTTCAATGCCATCAACAAACTCAGTCTCTGCCGATTCTTCCTTCGTGCCGGTTGCCACAACCACCACTTCATCTCCGTCAGTCAGCACTTCAACGCCAGCCGGAATGGGCAGGTCTTTGACATGAACCGCATCACCCAGAGATGCCAGTTTGCTCAAATCAACTTCGATGCGCTCCGGCAAGTCATAAGGCAGGGCTTCCACTTCGATTTCGTTCATGTTTGTGACAATGGCAGCCTGGAATTCTTTAATGGCCGGGGCCGTGCCGAAGAAATGCAGGCTGACGTAGGCGCGGATAGTCTCAGTCAACGAAACAGCCTGGAAATCAACATGCGTGAAAAAATTCTTAATAAAGTTTCTCTGCTTTTCGCGCACCAGCACTGCGATTTGTTTGCCTTCCAGGTCAATGGTGATGATGCTAGACGAGGTCAGTTTCGGCAACGCCAACCCGGCTTCATGCGCATCCAGCGAAATCGGGGTCGGCTCCACGTTATACCCATAGACCACGCCAGGCAAACGGCCCTGGCGGCGGAGCTGTTGCACTTGCTTACCAATCACAGTGCGTTTTGCGGCTTTCAAAACAACTTTTTCCATCTTACTTTTCTCCTCAGGCGCCTCTCACCCTGCCCCTTTCAGTACACAGGATTACCTTCGCCCCTTTAGAATGTTATGGCGGCCGAATTGCCGCGCATATTGACTATTTTTTGCGTCCGAACAACATTTTCCCGGCCAACATAACTAGCCCAGCAATCAACCCGCCCAACACGCCAGCCACCAGGGCCGCGCGCCCATCCACCAGGGTATGCACATTGCCGTTAATGTTGCGGCCAATCAGCAGCCCGGCGCGAATATTCTCCGCATTAATTTGCGCTCCCGCCACAATGGCGGCTTTCATTTCCGAAGTATTAACGCCCGTGCCAACCACCATAGCGATTTTTCCATCAACCGAAACCACCTCGCCGCGCACGCCGCCAACATAGGCATCGCGAACATCTACTTGCTTCGCATTAATCGCGCCAAGAGCCACCCGGCGCCCGCTAAACTTCCCAGTCGTCGCCGCGCCGATGATAATGCCACTCACATCCGCCTCTTGTGCCTCTAACTTGCGGATGGCCGCGTGGCTGGCACGCACCAACTCCGCGCGCACAGTTTCCACATTCACATTGGCTAAATTAACGACCTGCGGAACTTCGATCTCGGCATTTTCAGATACAGACATGGCGACCTCGCGCAAAAAACGCGCCTCCATTGCGCGGAGGCGTCGAGAACAGCGACATAGAATTTTAGCCTGTCAGCAGGCATTCGTCAAGATTCGAGTTCGCTCGGCGGGTATAATTGCATTATGCGCGCCAAATCACTCATCACCTGGCTGCTGCTCCTGCTCTTAGCAGCCACCTGGCTCCTGCCACCCCAAAACGCCCACGCCGGTCGCTCTCAACCCGCCCCGTCAAACGCAGTCAGCGCCTACGATTTGATTCTAGCCATGAATACCCTGCGTGTTTCTTATGGCAACCCACCCCTCATCGAAGACCCAATCATCAACGCCGTCGCCCAATACACAGCCCAAGTCATGGCAGATAGCCAAATGTCATGGCACATCGGCAATGTACGCGGACGGATTGCCGCGGCTGGCTACGGCGGCGGGGCAACCGTCTGGGCAACCGAAAACTTCGCAGTCGGCACATCAATAGGCATTGACCAAATTATGGCCGCCTGGGCCGACCCCGACCACATGCGCCCGGCTGTCACTGCCGCATATTGCCATGTCGGCGCGGGGGTAGCAACCGCCGCCAACGGCAAAACCTACTATGTTTTACAAGCCGCCTATATCAGCGGAGGAGCATGCGGAAGTTACACCCCGGCAGCCGGAACCACGCCCGGTTCAGGATACATCTCCCAATACATCGTCCCGGTCAAAATCGCCACTCCCGATGCAGATGGAAACCTCTATCACATCGTCCAAACTGGCCAATCCTTCTGGTCAATCGCAATCTCCTACCAAATTACCATCGCCGACCTCGAAACCTGGAACAACACCAGCCGCGAAACCCCGCTCAAAGCCGGGCAAAAACTATACATCCCCGGCAAAAACACCGCCGGGTATGCCACCCCAACGCCAAAAGGAATGATTACACGCAGCACACCCAACGCCGACGGGCAAATTGTCCACGAAGTGCAGGCCTACCAGGCCCTCATCACCATTGCGCAAGCCTACGGCGTCACCGTTGACCGAATTCTGGCCCTGAATGGCCTGCAAAAAGACTGGCCGCTGCAAATTGGGCAAAAGCTACTGGTAGACCCCGGCAGCGTCACCCCCAGCCCCACCCTGAGCGCCATCCAACGGCTCACCCCTGAAGTCGACGGCAAGTACTACCATACTGTCCAGAGCGGGCAAACGCTCTCGTGGATAGCCACCTACTACGATGTCCCGCTCACCAGTTTAATGCTGTGGAATGGATTAAACAACGATTCGATTATCCGCCCGAACCAGAAAATGCTTCTGTTGGTGACTCCCCCCGTTACCGAAACACCCACCCCCACCCCGCCGACAACGGCTCCCACAACCCAACCAACATTCACCCTAACGCCCTCTCCCTCCGCCGAATCACCCCCCGTTCCATATGAGCCGCCCTCGGCAGGCAATCGATGGCTGCTTGCCCTGTCACTTTTGCTTGTTATCTTGGGGCTTGGGTGGCTGGGTTGGCGGTTGTTCACGCAAAAACTGTAAAATTAACGGAGCACCTTAGTTTCATGAGTTCCCCGCTCTCCATTCGCGGCCTGCTGGCCGGTCTCGCCGCCGCCTCCATCTGGGGCGGGATGTACGTCGTCAGCAAAGTGGTGCTGGAAGTCATTCCACCCTTTGCCCTGCTCACCACCCGCCTGGTGCTGGGCTTCCTGGCGCTTTGGCTGGTTATCGCCTGGCGCGGCGGATTCAGCCTGACCAAACGCCAATGGCTGGAATCCTTAGGCGTCGGCCTGGTGGGTTACGGCATCTCGCTCGGCTTCCAGTTCACCGGCACAAAACTCTCCACCGCCGCGAATGGCGCGCTCGTCACCTCGGCCACGCCCGCGCTCGTGCTGCCATTCGCCTTCCTGCTGCTCAAAGAAAAAATTACGACTCGCCGCCTGCTCGCCATCCTGGTCGCCAGTTTGGGCGTGCTGGCAGTCATTGACCCAAGAGCAGCAGATTTATCATCCGATTTGTTTCTGGGCAATCTCAGCCTTCTGGGGGCCGCTGTCACCTGGGCGCTCTATTCCGTGCTGGTGCGCAAAGTGACGACCAGCGGCACAAACCTGCTGCAAGCCACCGCCGTCTTCCTGCTCGGCGGCCTGCCCATCTCCATCCCCTTCGGGGTTTGGGAGATTTCGACGCAGGGGATAGGTCTCATCACACCCGGCGTCATCGGTGGAATCCTATTTCTGGGCATCATCTCGACTGCAATTGCTATGTTCCTGTGGAATTACGCTTTTGCCGCGCTTCCAGCGGGAGTTGCCTCACTGACGTTTTTTGCCCAGCCCCTGGTCGGCGCCTTGCTCGGCTGGTTCTTTCTGGGGGAACAAATCACGCCGCTCTTCGTGTTAGGCGGCGTGTTGATTGGGCTGGGAATTTTGATTTCGAACGAAAACTAAATTTTCTCTCCCACGTTATGCAAGTAAGCCATATTCGGCGGACGCATGGTATTAACCGGGAAACCGCTGATAACGACCACCTGCTGGCCTGGTTCAATCCACTTCGCTGAGGTCAGTTTGCTATCGGCCTGATTAACCATTTCACGCAGCGAGGCGGCCATTGGCACGAGGTGCGGAGTAACTCCCCAATACAATGACATCCGTCCAAAAGATTGCAACACCGGCGTAAAAGCCAAAATCGGCACGCGCGGACGGGCTTTCGACATCATCAAGGCCGTGCGCCCGGTTTGAGTAAAGACCGCCACTGCCGCCACGTTCAAGTCGTGCGCAAGTTCACGCGCAGCGCGGGTGATGGAAAAGGCGTCGTCGTGTGATTTTGCGTTGGGGATATTGAAATGCCCCCAATCTGCAAAGTTTTCTTCGGCCTGGCGCACAATCCGGTCCATCATCTTCACCGCTTCGAGCGGGTATTGCCCCGCCGCCGTCTCACCCGAGAGCATGACAGCATCCGTTCCATCGAAAATGGCGTTGGCAACATCCGAGGCCTCAGCGCGGGTGGGGAGCGGGTTGCCCATCATCGATTCGAGCATCTGGGTGGCAGTAATGACGAGTTTGCCGTGCCGGTTTGCTTCCTGGATGATGTGTTTTTGGGCCATTGGCACGCGCTCTGGCGACATTTCCACGCCCAGGTCGCCGCGCGCCACCATCACGCCATCGGCCACTTTCAAAATTTCATCCAGGTTATCGAGGGCCTCAGGCTTTTCCAGTTTGGCAATCAAGAGCGGGCGCGCGCCGCCTTCGTCCAATTCTTCGATGGCCCTGCGCACAGCCAAAACATCTTGGGCCGTTCGCACGAACGAGATGGCGACGCAGTCCACGTTTTGCTCCAGGCCAAAGGCCAGGTCGGCGCGGTCTTTTTCGGTAAATCCGGGGATGTTGAGCCGCGCACCAGGCAGGTTAATGCCCTTGTTCGATGAGAGTTTCCCGCCTACGCGCACTTCAGCCAGCAGGCACTGTTGATGCGTCTCGATGACTTTCACAGCCAGGCGGCCATCGTCGAGCAAAACGCGGTCTCCAGCCGAGACGGAATCGAACAGCTCGACAAACGCGACCGGAATGCGTTTGGTTCCGTTCTCTGGTGCTTGACTTCCCTCAGCAAACAGGGTCACATGTTCGCCCGCTTCCAGGTCAAGGGGCGGGTTCAGCACCCCAACCCTGATTTTCGGCCCCTGTAAATCTTGCAAAATCCCGACAGAGATTCCCAACTCTGCAGCGGTTTCACGCAAGCAGCGCACGCGCGCGGCATGTTCTTCATGCGTGCCGTGCGAAAAATTCAGGCGCGCCACATTCATCCCGGCGCGCAGCATGGCTTCGAGCATCTCCCGAGTTTGGGAGGCCGGGCCAATGGTTGCGACGATTTTGGCTTTACGATTCATAGTTCCATCCTGTTCCGCCAAGAGTGCGTGATACTAAAGTAGTATACGCCAATATTTGTACACAAAGCAGGGGCGCGGAGCGCGTCCCTGCTTTGTAATTTTACACCGAAACAGTCGTCTGTGGCAAAATTCACAAACAATTCGGCAACGCCTGAAACAACCAATCCCTTTCCCCTGCCAGCAGCGCGCTGCCTAAATAAAGTTCAATCCTTTTGCCTGGCGAGTCAATTGCTCACGAAATTCGGGATGAGAGACGTTAATCAAGTTTTGGGCGCGTTGGCGAATGGTTTTGCCATAGAGTTCTGCCACGCCGTACTCGGTCACAACAAATCGGATGTGGTTACGGGAGGTGACAACGCCTGCGCCCTGCTTAAGCATAGGCGTGATTTTGGTCAACACTGTGCCATCGCGCATGACCGAAGTGCTGGGCATAGCGATGATGGGAACGCCGCCCTTCGAGCGCGATGCGCCATAGATGAAATCGAGTTGCCCGCCCACGCCAGAGTAAAGTTTGGGGCCAATTGAGTCGGCGCAAACCTGACCGGTCAGGTCAATTTCAATGGCCGAGTTGATGGCAACCATGCGGTCATTTTGGGCAATCACAAAGGGGTCGTTAACGTATTCGGTGCGGTGCAGTTCAATCAGCGGGTTGTCATCCACCCACTTGTATAACCGCTTCGAACCAAGAATAAATCCGGCCACAATCTTGCCAGCGTGAATAGTTTTGCGGGCATTGGTCAATACCCCGGCATCCACCAAGTCAATCACGCCTTCAGCAAATAATTCGGTATGAATACCGAGGTCTTTTTTGTGGAAGAGATACTTCAATACCGCATCGGGAATGGCGCCAATGCCCATTTGCATTGTCGCGCCATCGGGAATCAGGTCTGCGCAGAAACCGGCGATTTTCTCGGTGATTTCAGCATCGCCTTCTTCGGCCATGTGCAGTTCGGCAATTGGGTAATCAACCGGGATGATGTGATTCAGGCGACTGACGTGGATGAACGAATCGCCCAGGGTGCGCGGCATCTGCTCGTTGACTTCAGCAATGATAATCTTCGCTGATTCGGCGGCAGATTTGGTCAGACCGACTTCCACCCCCAGCGAGCAAAACCCATGCTCATCGGGCGGGGAGACGTGAATGATGGCGACATCCACCGGCAGCACGCCGTTCCTGAACAGGAGTGGAAACTCAGAAAGCAGGACGGGCGTGAAATCGGCGCGGCCCTCGTGAACCGCCTTGCGCACGTTGGCGCTGATGAACATGGTATTGACGCGCAGGTGGCCTTCCATTTCGGGAGCGACATAATCCGCCGGGCCAATGGTCAATGCCTGGCAAATTTCCACATCGCGCAATTCGGGCGCGCGGCGCACCAACGCCGCCAGCGCCATCTTGGGGACAGAAACGTTGCCGGTTAGGAAGATGCGGTTACCCGATTGAACTGCCTTGATTGCTTCATCAGGCGTGGTTACGCGAGATTGGTAAATACTTTGCCAACTCATGATTAGCCTCCCTTTTCGACGGCCCAGCGATGAACATGACGCAGTTCGCCCTGGTGCGTGTTGACGGCAACTTCGATGGCCGGGTCCTGCTCCATTACCTTTTCTACGCCCAGGCGCGCCACATCGCGAATGTATGGCATGGCCGCATTGACAAAGGCATGGGTCGCGGTGCGCGCGACGCCGCTGGGAACGTTGGGAACGCAGAAGTGAATAACACCTTCTTCGATATAAGTTGGCTGGTCGTGCGTGGTGGGGCGCGAAGTTTCGGCGCAGCCACCCTGGTCAATAGACAGGTCCATGAACAGGGAACGCGGCTTCATCATCTTGAAATTCTCGCGCGAAAGCACCATAGGAGCGCGTTCGCCCGGCACCAGTACCGCCCCAATGACCACATCCGCATACGAACAAACCCGCTCGATGTTGCGGCGTGTCGAAATCATTGTGACGACATTGGGAAAACGCTCTTGGATGCGCTGGAGCGGTTCGAGGCTTTTATCTAACACAGTGACATGCGCCCCAAAACCCAGGAAAGATTGCGCCGCGCAAGTGCCAGATGTGCCAGCGCCGATGATGACCACTTCAGCAGGCGGAACGCCAGTCACGCCGCCCAGCAAGATTCCCTTGCCGCCAAAATTACTCTGCAAAAGACGCGCCGCAACCTGAGCAGTCATAATGCCGCCAATCTGACTCAGGGAGCGCAGCACCGGCATATTTCCATCCGGCTCACGAATTTCCTCGTAAGCGATGGATGTAATCCGGCTCTTCAGCAGGGCGTCAATACGTTCCTGGCGCGTGGAGGCCAGGTGCAGCAACCCCATAAGAATAGCGCCGGGGTTTAGCATCTCAATTTCATCCTGCTTTGGGCGGGCGATTTTGAGCAATAAATCGGCCCGGCCAAACACTTCATGGGGCGAATATACAATGGTTGCGCCTGCGCTCTGATATTCAGGGTCACCAAACCCAGCGCCAACCCCGGCATCATGCTCCACATAAATTGTATGCCCGTATTGAACGAGCATTTCCACCCCGGCGGGCGAAAGCCCCACGCGGAACTCAAACGAACGGCGTTCTTTTGGAATGCCAATGTTCATAGGACCTCCAAGGAACAGGCGCAGGGACGACTTGGTGAGTCGCCCCTGCAAAAATATTAACTCATCTGCAAGACTTCGCGGATATGTGGCAAAGCCAAGTCAATGATTTGCTTATCAATTACCAGCGGCGGAGCCAGGCGAATGACATGGTCATGCGTTTCTTTGGCAAGAATGCCTCGCTTTTGCAGCTCCACGCAGAAACGCCGCGCGCCGCCCGCCTCGGGTTTGAGTTCCACGCCGATAAAAAGGCCCTTTCCGCGCACTTCTTTGATATGCTTGCTGGGTATTTCTTGCAATTGCTCCAAGAAATATAATCCCAATTCGGCAGAGCGCTCAGCAAGTTTTTCATCGCGCAGGATGCCAATTGCAGCCCGGCCAATCGCGGCAGCCAATGGGTTGCCGCCAAAGGTGGAGCCATGTTCGCCCGGCGTAAACAGCCCCAAGATATCCGCATCTGCCACCACAGCGGAAATGGGATAAAAGCCGCCGGAGAGCGCTTTGCCGATGGTAATCATATCGGGGCGGATGCCTTCGTGCTGGCTGGCGAAAACTTTTCCAGTGCGGCATAAACCGGTCTGGATTTCGTCGGCGATGAATAAAACGTTATTCCGCTTGCAGAGTTCGGCCACTTTTTGCAAGTAGCCAGCCGGGGGGATGACCACGCCCGCCTCTCCTTGAATCGGCTCCAGCATCACGGCAGCAGTGTTCGGCGTGATGGCTTTCTCAATCGCCCCAACATCGCCATAGGGAACGGTGATAAAGCCGGGCGTGAACGGCCCAAAATCATCCCGGTAAAGCGGTTCAGTAGAAAAAGAGATGGCTGTCGTGGTGCGCCCGTGGAAATTTCCGCTGGCGGTGATAATTTCGGCCTGGTGGCGCGGCACGCCTTTAACGCGGTAAGCCCATTTGCGGGCCAGTTTGACGGCTGATTCGACCGCCTCCGCGCCGGAGTTCATTGGCAACGACATTTCATAGCCGGTAAATTCGGAGAGTTCTTTGTAAAAAAGCGGAAGTTGGTCATTACGGAAGGCGCGCGAGGTGAGGGTCACCTTTTTGGCTTGTTCGAGCATTGCATTAAGAATGCGTGGGTGAACGTGTCCCTGGTTAACAGCAGAGTAGGCAGAAAGGCAGTCGAGGTATTTGTTCCCTTCCACATCATAGACCCAAACACCTTCCGCGCGCTCAATAACGACATCGAGCGGGTGGTAGTTATGCGCGCCATACTGTTCTTCGAGTGCGATAAATTCTTGAGTTTTCATAATTATTCTTTGGCTTTCGATATTCGAATATCCATTAGCAAATGCTCGGCTATGCCACCTCAAATAACCGCGCCAGCACAGCCTTTTGCGCGTGCAGGCGGTTATGAGCCTGCGGGAAGATGACCGAGTGCGAGCCATCGGCCACTTCGTCGGTCAATTCATGGTTGCGGTGCGCGGGCAGGCAGTGCATCACAATCACGTCTTTATGGGCATCGCTGACCAGTTTTTCGTTGACCTGGTAAGGCGGGAAGACCGCTTCGCGTTTGGCGGTTTCTTCTTCCTGTCCCATCGAAGTCCAGGTATCAGTGTAGATGACGCGCGCATCTTTGACCGCTTCATGCGGGTCGCGCAGGTATTCAATCTTCGCGCCCGATTTGGCAGCCAGGTCGGCCCCAATCTTCTTGGCGACATCCGGCATATCATAACCTTCGGGGTTGGCAATGCGGAAGTTCGCGCCAAGCATCACGGCGATGTGCATCAATGAAACGGCTACGTTGTTGCCATCGCCGACGTAAACCACATTCAGACCCTTCATCGAACCAAATTTTTCGATGATAGTCAGGGCATCGGCCATCGCCTGGCAGGGATGCGAATAATCGCTCAGGCCGTTGATAACCGGGATAGACGACCATTTCGCCAGTTCGACAACGTGCTGATGCTCGAAAACGCGCGCCATCATGGCGTGGACATAGCCAGACATGACGCGGGCGATATCCGCAATGGATTCACGTTTGCCGAGGCCAATTTCGTTGGGGGAAAGGTAAAGCGCGTCGCCGCCCATGTGGCGCATGGCCATATCGAACGAGACGCGGGTGCGCAGGCTGGGCTTCTGGAAAATCAACCCAAGCACTTTGCCTTTGAACAGCGGCTGGTTGCCATCGGCGAAATATTCTTTTTTCAACCGGATAGCGAGGTCGAGAATGTCCTGAATTTCTGCGGGAGAGGTATCGGACACGTCGAGGAAGTGTTTCATGCTTTCAGTCTCCTTTGTGGAAAATGGAAGTAGTTTTCGCCCCGAGCGCCGCGCAGTCGAGAGGCTATTTAATTGATATGTGACGAGTGAGTGCCCATCACAGATTAAATTGTATCACAGGGAGATTTTATGGCCATGTAGCCAGTGTCACGTTTTGGATTGATGATTGTACTGATTTATTACGCTAATAAATCCCCGGGTGCGCATGGCAACGACAGCCCATGTAACAGGTACAGAGCGGGTTCGGCAGCTCGAAGTCATCACCCAGCCTGAAACGCGTTTTCGACATTTCCTGGCAAGAGCGGCACACGAACTCATCCCCAATGTTTCGCGCCGTAACATAAAGCCCGGGACGCTGACCAGCGCGCTCCCTGAGCGTGTCCATCGTTGTCAAAAAATCGGCATGGCGCAGAAGCATATTGGGCGCCCAGCGGCTGCCGATATGCGTACCAGAGACATGTCCATTGGCAGGCCGCACACTCTGCAACGGCTCATTTTTGCCCAACAAGTGATATAAACCAGCCACCAGCCGTAACTGCCCCAGCGCATCGTCTGGAACAGATGCCAGAATAGCAGGCGTATTCGCAAACATCAAATCCAGGTAGCGCACATCCCTGGCCCAAATCTCAAGCCCGGTCGAAATAGACGGCGCGCTGCGATACCCATAAGTAAACGCCAAATCAGCAGCGTGCGTAAAATTCTTTTTACGCAACGCAGATAAAATCAGTATTTCGAGAGTCTTCCTATCCATGAGACCACGCCACCACCTGAAAGTTTTCCAACCGGCATCCCCCAATAGTCATCCAACCAATGGGTAAATCTTATACCAGCCCTGTTTAACTGTCAATATCCAAAGATTCCGTGATACATTAAATCCATGACCACCAACCACCAGGAAATCGAATCCAAATTCTACGTCCGCAACCTCGCCCCCATCGAGTCCCGCCTGCAATCCCTGGGCGCGGCCTGCATCGTTCCGCGCGGTTTCGAGTACAACCTGCGCTACGACGACCCCGAAGGCAGCCTCCAGCGCGAACGCAAAGTGTTGCGCCTGCGCAAATTCGACGACACCCGCCTGACCTTCAAAGGCCCCGGCGAAAACGTCGGCGGCGCGCTGGCGCGGACCGAAATCGAGCTCATTGTCAACGACTTCGAGAACGCCAAACTGTTTCTCGCCGGTCTCGGCTATCACATCGCCGCCATCTACGAAAAATACCGCGCCATCTATGAGCTGGACGGCGCGCTCATCACCCTCGACGAACTCCCCTACGGGCGATTCGTCGAAATCGAAGCCGAAAGCCTGGAAGCAATCACCACCCTGGCGCGCAAACTTGGCCTAAAGCCAAAAAACGCCATCCCAGCCAGTTACCAGGGTTTATTTGAGCAGCTCAAAAAGACAAAAAACCTATCCATGTCGCACCTTACGTTCAAAGCCTTTAAGGGGCTGCAAATCTTCCCGGATGAATTGGGCATCCGCCCAGCAGACGAAAATTAAATTTTTTGGACATGTCCACCCCGCCACCGCTCGGCTGAGCGCTCGCGGTGAAGCCTGATTCCGCGCAGCGGGCCGGGTTCCACGCCCAAAACAGGCAGCAACGCAGCAAAAGACGCAGGCGGGCCGGATGTGTAATACCGTATCGGAACAGGGTCTCCCTCCGGGCGCGCTCCCCCGGCTGATTCAAGAATCCGTTTCACCTGCCGCGCCACCGCCGGAGCCGGGTCAATCACCCGCACATTTTCGCCCACAATTTGCCGAATCAACGGGATAACAAACGGGTAATGCGTGCATCCCAACACCACCGTATCAATCCCCCGCGCCAGCATCGGGTTCAGCGCATTCTCTAAAATAGCGCGCGTTTCTCCAGAATCTAAATCCCCTTTTTCAATCTGCCCCACCAGGCCGGGGCAGGTATCCTGCAGCACAGTCACACCCTGCGCAAACCGCTCCACCACCGAGGCATACAACGCCCCCTGGAAGGTAGCCGGGGTCGCCAGCACGCCCACCACCCCGCTTTTGGTCTGCTCCGCCGCCGGTTTGACCGCTGGCTCCATGCCCACAAACGGCACCGCAGGGAATTCCTCCCGTAAGTAGTGCAGCGCAGCCGCCGAAGCCGTGTTACACGCAGCCACAATCAACTGTGCGCCTTGCTCGAGCAAAAAGCGGGTGATTTCCTCCGAAAAAGCGCGCACCTCCTCCAGCGAGCGCGACCCATACGGCACATGCCCCTGGTCGGCGAAATAAATCAACCCCTCGCCAGGCACTTGCGCCCGAATTTCGCGCAGCACCGAAAGCCCGCCCACGCCCGAATCGAAAATCCCAATCCTTCCGTTATTGTGTTCCATTCGTTATCCAGTTACCCAGTTTTCCGGTTATCCAGTTCACCCGTTCTCCGGTTTCCGTTTCTCCGCTTCATCCGTTGTCCAAATCCGTTTCTCCGTTTCGCGCAGCCATCCGTTCCCACATCCGTTGTCAGCCGCCCGCCATCTTGACCTTATACCCCAGCCTGCGCAGCACCTCGGCAATTTTTTCGCGCTGCTCGCCCTGGATTTCAATAACACCATCCTTAACCGTCCCACCGCTGCCGACCGCCTGCTTGAGGGTCTTTGCCAGGGCGTTCAGGTCGGATTCGGTCAAAACCAGGTTCTTGACAAGCGTCACGCCTTTGCCGCCGCGCCCTTTCGAATCGCGGTGCAGGTAAGCGGTTTGCTGCTGGGGCGGCAGCGATTGAGCAATAACGGCTCTTTTTTCGGGTTGGCGGCGCTGGTCGCCCCCTTCGGATGACCAAACTGTGCGGTTCTCACCAGGAGACATAAACACTCACTTTCGGGCTGCTTCGATAAACGCCCCAAACAACCGCCGCGCCGATTCATGTTCCACCAGCCATTCGGGATGCCACTGCACGGCCAACCCAAACGGATGCCCTGGCAGTTCCACAGCCTCCACCAACCCATCTGGCGCATACGCGGCGGCTTTCAGGGCAGGCGCCAGGCCTTTAATGCCCTGGTGGTGCAGGCTGTTGACACCCGGCAGCGACTCGCTAAAAATTTGAGCGAGTCGGCTGCCTGCCTCCACCCGCACCGGATGCGCCAGGTACGCGCGTGGGTAACCCTCGTGCCAGTCGTGCCGCGCCGCTCCGGGGAGTTGGTCGGCGATGTCGGTAAACAGGGTGCCACCCAACGCCACGTTGACCACCTGCAAGCCGCGGCAAATACCCAGAAACGGTTTGCCGTCTTCAGCGGCAGCCCGCAGCAACGGCAGTTCGAGGGTATCCCGTCCAGGGTCAACGCCGCCCACCTTCGGGTGGTCGAGGCCGTTGAAAATCGCCGGTTCGATGTCGCCGCCGCCGGTGAAGATAATCCCGTCGAGATGCGCGTACAGTTCCCGCCATTCGGTTTCCGTCAGCAGGTTGGGAATTAAGACTGGCATCCCGCCAGCCTGCAAAACCGCGTGGATATAATGGGTAGCCAACGCCACCACCGGGTTGCCATATTCATTCTTGCTGGTATAGGTTGTCAGGCCAATCAGGGTGCTGCTCATGGGTACTCCAAGAAGTAGGATGGGGTAATTCTACCTTTACTCATACCTGAATCGCCAGATTCCCACCACAAAAAAGACCGCCGCAAACCCCAGTAAAACACCCGCCTCGGGCAGGATTTCAGCCAACCCGTGTCCGCGCAGCACCAGGTCGAGCAAGCCCTGCATGGCCCAGGTCGTCGGCAGGATGTGGACAATCGTCCGCACGACTTCGGGGAACAGTTCAAGCGGATACCAGCAGCCACCCAGCAAAGCCATCACCATACCGAACATGATGCTCAAGCCGCTGGCCTGGCTTTCAGATTTGATGAATGTTCCCATTGTGGTGCCGAGCGCAGCCCCGGCCAGCGCTGCCGAAAACAGGATGACCGCTAAAGCGGCGGGGTCGCGCCCCCATTGCAGGTTCATCACGAACATGCCGAACAGTACCAACAAGAACATCTGGAGCAGCGCAAAGGCCACCTGCCCGGCAATCGTTCCTAGTAAGAAAGTGGCCTTGCTGGAGGGCGTGGTCAGCAGGCGGCGCAGGGTTCCCTGCTGGCGCTCGTAGGCGAACATGGCCGAAATGCCAAAGAGCGGTATGAAAACCCAGGTAATCAACTGCCCTGCAGACGAGTTAGCGCGCGGGTCGTATTCGATGCTGTCGGGAGTATTCCCTGTTACAACCGTCATGCGCTGCGGGGCATCATCCTGAAACTGGCGGGCGGCGCTGAGCGATTCAGCGAAGTAAACCTGTTTTTCAGTCTCGCCGGTAAATTGAACCTTTTTTTCGCGCTGGCTGACGGCGTTGTTGGCCGCCCCAATCGCGCTAGAAACAGAACGGATGGCAGTCAGGACGGCGCGTTCGGCCACGGTGGCATTGATGTTGTTCGGCTGTTGCAGCAGTTCCACTTCGGCTGTCCCGCCTTGCAGGGTAGATACATCCAACCCAGCGGGCAGAATGAAGAGTGCCGAGGCGCGCCGCTCATCGAACTGCTTCTGCCCTTCGGCGCGAAGCACCACTTCGGGGCGTACGGCAGTTGATTTTTCCAGCTCAGCCAGGATTTGCCGTGAGACAGATGTGCCGGCCTCGTCTATAACCAGCAGGCGGATGCGCGGGTCGCTCTCGCCGTTGGGCGTTCCGCCTGCCAGCAGGAAGGTGAAGAAAACTGGCAAAATGATGAAAAACACCCATTCCCAGGGGCTGACGAAGCGGAGGATGGCGTCTTTCTTGATGATAGCGAAGATTTTTTTCATAAGATTTTCCTATGGAGTCCACCGGCAAGCCGGTGGCGCAGGAGCAATCTCCTGCGCTCCACATTAGCGTTTCATCACATTCGAGCGGCTGAAAATAACTGCCGAAACCACAAAAAGCGAAGCGCCCATCACCAGCAGCGCGGTAATCGGCTCGGCCAGTTGCAGCAGGCCGCCGCCCAGCGCCAGGGTGGTGAAACCGTCCAACCCCCAGGCGTTGGGCGTAATTTTGCTAATCCACTGAATGGCAAGCGGCAGTTGTTCGAGGCTGATAAAACTGCCGCCCAGGATGCCAAACATCAGCATAATGGACGAACCCAGCGCGCCAACCTGCCCCGGCGTGCGCCCGATGGCCGTCAGAAGCAGTCCCCAACCGGTAGCGCCAAAGACGGCCGCCAGGATTAAAACGAGAACGCCAAGCGGGTCGCCCCACCTGACGCCGAAGAAGACTGTTGAGGCCAGGATGAGGATGCCAACCTGGGCCACGCCCGTCAGGAAGATTCCAAAGACTTTGCCGCCTAAAATTTGGGAGGAGCCGGAGGGCGAAACCAGAAGGCGCGGCAAGGTTCCCTGAGCCTTTTCGGCCAAAATGGAACGCCCGCCATTCGAGGCGGTGTACATCAGGAACATGAGCGCCATGCCAGGGGCCATGTAAGCCAGCGGGTCGAATTGGACTGCGTCCGCGCCCTGGTTGGCTTTTTTGAGCGCAATTCCGGTCGTCGAATCCGAATCTTCGGTCTCAGCGTTCTCGAACATGCCCCGCGCCAGGGCTTCCACCTGTTCGGTGGGCATGTTTTCAAGCCCAGGGATGCCCAACATGGCGGTCATGCCGGTAATGCGGCCTTCTTCCACGCGGCTGATAAATTCATCTACAATTGCTTTGATAACTCCCGCCGAGGTGGGGCGGGCCGGGTTGCTGTAGATTTCGATTTGGATGGGTTCTTGAATAGAGGCGTTGCCGTCCCTGGCCTGGTCAATCATCGCCCCAGTGGGGATGATGCTTTCGGTGAACCCGGCTGGGATGATGACGGCTGCCGCAGCCTGGTCTTCGTCGATGAAACGGTAGGCGGCCTCAGCAGAGTCTGCCTCGGTCGGCTCTACCAGCGTGGACAAATCTTCCGAATAGAAAACATTCGCCAGCGCGTTACCCAGTTCCCCTTTGTCCAGGTTGACGATGACAACGGGGATGTCTGACAAGCCTGAGCCGCTGTTACCGCTAAATTGGCCGGTGACAAAGCCCAGGCCGATGGTGAGCAAGAAGGGCGCGAGCAGCATAAAAGTAATCGCTGCCCGGTCGCGGAAAATAATTTTCAGGTCTTTGAGGCCGATGAGGAGGAGTTTGAGCATAAGTTTGGACTCCAAAATCTCCAGATTTTGGAAGCCGAAGTCGGGAGACTTCGGACTCCATCAATCGCGCAGCGCCCGCCCGGTGAGGTGCAGGAAGACGGCTTCGAGGTTCGGTTCGCGGATGTCGATGGAGCGGATTTTTATCCCTCGCTCGTTGGCTGTGCCGACCACTGCCGCCAGCGCGTCTTCGGCTTCGGGAGTGATGACGCTGACTTCATGGTCGGTTGCCTGGGCCTGGAGGACGCCTTCCAGCCCGGTCAGGGCCTGGGCCAGGGCAGCCGGGTCGTCGTTTTCGCCGATATGCAGCAGCAGGGTTTCGGTCTGGCCGACCTGCTGGGTGAGTTCTTTTTGCGTGCCGATGGCAATCATCTCGCCGTGGTCGATGATGCCGACCCGGTGCGAGAGTTCAGCGGCTTCTTCCATGTAGTGCGTGGTATAGAGGACGGTCATGCCCTGGGCATTGAGGTCTTTGACTGTGTCGAGGATGGCGCGGCGCGATTGCGGGTCGATGCCAACGGTGGGTTCATCCATGAAGAGCATCTGTGGTTTGTGCAGCAGGCCAACCCCAATGTTGACGCGCCGCTTCATGCCGCCGCTGAAGGTGCGGACGCGGTTTTTGGCTTTGTCGGTCAGGCCAATTTGTTCGAGGACTTCTTCAATGCGGCTGGCGAGGGCTTTGCCGCCCAGGTTGTACATTTGCCCCCAAAATTCGAGGTTTTCGCGGGCGGTCAGGTCTTCGTAGAGAGCCAAATCTTGCGGCACGACGCCGATTGCGCGCCGGACGGCCATGGGGTCTTTGCGGATGGAATGCCCGGCGATGAGCGCATCGCCATAGGTCGGGTCGTAAAGCGTGGAGAGCATGGAGATGGTGGTTGTCTTGCCCGCGCCGTTGGGGCCGAGCAGGCTGAAGATTTCGCCCTGCTGGATGTTGAACGAGATGTCTTTGACGGCGGTGAAGTCGCCATATTTTTTGACCAGGTTGTGAACTTCAAGAATGGGCGGCATAAGGTCTCCTGAATGGAAATGTATGCGAAGTATAGCGCAATTGAGAGCGAAAAGTGGCAAACTTCCATCTCGCCTTCCCAATCCCGCCAAAATATCGTAAATCGCCGCGTTTTTCGCGGTAAAGTGCCGCATTTTTCGCGGTATAATTCTGCCCGCGAAAAGGCTTGCCTGGGGACATGCTGGAACTGGCAGACAGGCATGACTTAGGATCATGTGCCGCGAGGCGTGAGGGTTCGATTCCCTCTGTCCCCACAGCGTCACGCACTACACCAGAAAGGATTTTTGCATTGAAGATAGAAACCCACCCCCGCGATGACCATCAGATGACGATGGTCGTTGAACTCGAACCCGAAAAGCTGGAAGGCGCGCGCCGTAAAGCCGCCCGCCGGATTGCCGAGAAAGTCAAAATTCCCGGTTTCCGACCCGGCAAAGCCCCCTACGATGTTGTCCGCCGCTTGTATGGCGATGGCGTGTTGACCGAAGAAGCGGTGGAAATTCTCGTAGATGAGATTTACCCCGAAGCATTGAAGGAAGCCGATATCAAACCCGCCGCTGCTGGCGCGCTTGAAAACATCGAAAGCCTCGAACCCCCCAAGTTCATTTTTACCGTCCCGCTGTTACCAACCGTAGATTTGGGCGATTACAAATCGGTGCGCGCCGAATATGGATGGGCCGAACCCGCTGAGAGCGAAGTCGAAGAGGAAATCCAGAACCTGCGCCGCATGTACGCCACCAGTGAAACCGTCGAACGCCCGGCCCAAGAAGGTGATTATGTGCTGGTCTCTGTGACCGGCCACAAGGCCCAATCCGAAGAAGGCGAAGAACCCCTGGTCGAGCGCAGCAGTTTTGCAGTTGTGATGCGCAGTGATGCGAAAGAAGGCGAATGGCCCTTCCCCGGATTCTCTAAGGAACTGGCCGGCGCGAAACCCGGCCAAGTGGTTGAGTTCTCGCATAAATACGAGGATGAGTTTGACGACGAATCGCTCAAAGGTCAGGATGTCGAATTCTCAGCGACAGTAAAGTCTATTCGCGGCGTGAACCTGCCCGAGCTGGATGATGAACTCGCCCAGAAAACCGGCCTGGGACAAACCGTTGACGAAATGCGCGTGAAAATGCGCGAGAACGTCAACCGCCAATCTCAGGACAAGTACGATGACGAGTATTATGAAAAGGTCTTGGAGCAAATCAAAGCCGGGGCAACCATCAAATATCCCCCCCAAGTGCTCGACCATGAACTTGAACATGTACTGGAAGACATGGAGCGCCGCCTGAAATCGCAGGGACTGGAAAACCTGGATAAATACTTCACGATGGTTGATACGACCCGCGAGAAATTTATCGAGGAACAGGCTCACCCGGCGGCCCAAAAACGGCTGGAGCGCGGCCTGATTATGGATGAACTGGCCCGCACCGAAAAAATTGATGTTGACCAGAAGGCTCTGGAAGAAGAATTCGGCAATCTGTGGTCAACCCTGGCCATGACCAACGAAGATTTTGCCCGCCAGACCAAAGGCGGCACCAAACCGACCCGAGAAGTAGTAGACGCAGTAGCAATGGACTCAATGAACCGCCTGGTCACCCGCCGGGTGTTGGAACGCATTAAGGCGATTGCGGCTGGTCAGGCCGAGGTCGAAGCAGAATCAATCGAAGAAAAGCCCAAGAAAAAGAGCAAAAAGGCCACGATAGAGTCTGAATCGGACGAATCTGGCGCCGAACCCCACGCAGAAGACGCGAAACCGGCGAAAAAGACAAAGAAAAAAGCGCGCGGCGAATAATCTGTAATGCGTATTGCGCAGCAAACGAAAAACTTCCCAAAGCATCATACCTTTGGGAAGTTTTTCGTTATTCTTTCAGTCACAGATGCAATACCTTCGCCATTTTTTGGATTTGGCTTCTGTGGCGACCCAAATACAGGCAAAAAGTATTCTTATTCACCAAATATGGCGGGCAGATTAGCAACACCGCGCTTGCGTTCGGCGCAAGTATCCGCCCCACGAAACCTGTCAGAAAAATTTTTGGCGAAGGTATTGGTGAGACGCATCAGTTTTATTTACCCGCCCTGCCGCAGCCAGGCTTCCATAAAACCATCCAGCGCGCCATCTAATACTGCCTGGGCGTTGCCCATTTCGTAGTCGGTGCGATGGTCTTTGACCAATTGGTAGGGGTGCAGCACATACGAGCGAATCTGGCTGCCCCATTCGGCCTTGGTATAATCGCCGCGCAGGATGGCAATTTCCGCGTCTTGTTTGGCCTGTTGCAGTTCGAGCAAGCGCGCCCGCAACACGCTCATGGCCGATTCTCGGTTCTGGGTTTGCGAGCGCTCGTTCTGACAGGTGACGACAATGCCGGTTGGAATGTGGCGGATGCGCACAGCGGTGGAGTTTTTCTGCACATTCTGCCCGCCCGCGCTCGAGGAGCGGTAGACTTCAACCTCGATATCCGCCGGGTTGATTTGCGCATCGGAATCATCCATCGCCACTTGCGGAAGCACTTCCACCAGCGCAAACGAGGTATGGCGGCGATGGGCGGCGTCGAAAGGCGAGAGCCGCACCAGCCGGTGAACGCCCTTTTCAGAGCGCAGGTAGCCGTAGGCATAGCGCCCGCTGACGGCAACCGTCACCGATTTGATACCGGCTTCTTCGCCCTCGGTCATATCGAGGATTTCGGTCTTAAAACCACGCTCCTCGGCCCAGCGCAAATACATACGTTGCAGCATCTCAGCCCAGTCCTGGCTGTCGGTGCCGCCTGCCCCGGCATGAATGGCGAGAATGGCATCGCCTTCGTCGTGTTTGCCAGAGAGCATCGTCTGGAATGAACGCTTCCCTAGTTCCCGCTCGATGGTATCCACTTCGGCTTCCAGTTCGGGGCGCAGGGATTCGTCCTCCATCCCGGCCAGTTCAAGGGAATCGTGAATCCGCCGCTCGAAGCTGCGCCAGTCGTCAATTTCATTGCGCAGCGAAGCAGCGGTTTTACTGATTTTTTGCGCCAATTGCGGGTCGTTCCAAAAATCTGGCGCGCCAATTTGTTTTTCGAGTTCAAAAAGTTGGGATTCCTTTGACGCGAGGTCAAAGACGCTCCAAAAGCTGGTGTGTCAATTCCCCGGCTTGCTGTAAACGGTCAATCAGGTCTTGCATAGCATCTCCTGTGGCACAAGTTGGCAACTTGCGCTACGAATCTAAAATTCCACTCGCAAACGCATCCGGGTCGAAGGGCGTCAGGTCTTCGGGTTTTTCGCCCAGCCCGGCAAATAAAATCGGCAGTCCCAGTTCGCGCTGGATGGCAAAGGCCATGCCGCCGCGCGCAGATGAATCAAGTTTGGAAAGAATCACTCCGGTCACTTTGACGGCCTCCTTGAAGGCCCGCGCCTGTTGCAGCGCATTCTGCCCGGTAGTTGCATCCAGCACCAGCCAGACGGCGTGCGGCGCGCCAGGCATGGCCTTGTTAACGACGCGATAGACCTTCTTCAACTCTTCCATGAGATTGAAACGGGTGTGCAGGCGCCCGGCGGTATCTATCAAGATAATGTCCACGCCGCGGGCGATTCCCGCCTGGACGGCACTGTAAGCCACTGCGCCAGGGTCCGACTCAGGGGCGCCAGACAAGACCTCGGCCTTGAGCCTGTCTCCCCAAACCTGGAGTTGGTCTACCGCTGCGGCACGGAAGGTGTCGGCGGCCCCAAACAAGACTTTTTTGCCGTCCTTCATAAAGCGCTGACCCAGTTTGGCAGCGGTGGTGGTTTTGCCAGACCCGTTAACGCCTACGAGCAGGATAACCGCCGGTTTAACGGGGAATGCAATCGGCGGCGGGGTGGTTAAACGGGAACGCAGTTCAGCCTTGAGAACAGCCCATAAATCGGAAGCGCGTGTCAGCCCGTCACGTTTCACCGCGTCTTTGAGTGATTTGAGCACCGATTGAGTCGTCTCAATCCCCACATCGGCCTGAATCAAGAGCGCTTCCAGGTCATCCCAGGTTTCAGCGTTAATTTCAGTTGCGCCTAGCATTCCAGCCAGGCGGCCAAAGGTGGCCTTGCTTGCGCGCGCGAGTCCCTCGCGCCATTTGTTGAAAAATTCTGCCATAGCTTGGCGATTATATCAGAAATCATGTTATACTCCCGCCGCAAAAGAGAGGCAGCATGAGCGAGGAAAAACCAACTAACTTGTGGAAAGAGATTGAAACGGCCTGGGATGGCGAGGCCGGTTACTCTGCCCGCAGCAAAGTCGGCGCAACGGTGCTGATGGGCAAGGATAAAGATGGCAACCCTGGCATTGGGCCAATGGAAATGTTACTGTGCGGGCTGGCGGGCTGTACGATGATGGACATCATTGAGATTATGCGCAAGAAACGCCAGGCGCCGGTCGAGTTTAAAGTGATTGCGCGCGGCAACCAACGGCTGACAGAGTACCCCTACCATTTCACAGAGTATCAGGTAGAGTATCTTTTGTGGGGCGAAAACCTGCAAGAAAAAGATGTTGCCCAGGCCGTGCAGCTTTCAGAGGAGAAATACTGCTCGGTGGGCGGAACCCTGGTCAAATCCGGGCCAATCCACTCGACGTTTCGGATTTTGAAACCAGGCGAGGCTGCGTAACGCGGAATTCATTACGCAGCCAGCGCAACTTTCGCAACCATTTATCGTCTAAAGAAAGATAACTGTTTCGAGAAAGGATAATCCGAGATGATTGATACTCCCCTGAATGTAACCGACGCGGCTTTTGAAAAGACCGTGTTGCAATCTCCTACCCCCGTCATTGTAGACTTCTGGGCACCCTGGTGTGGCCCCTGTAAAATGGTTGCCCCCATCCTTGACAAACTTGCCAAGGAATACGCTGGCAAAGTCGTCGTTGCCAAAGTCAACACAGACGACAACCCCGAATGGGCCATGAAATACGGCGTGCAAGGCATCCCGACCATGCTGTTCATCGCGGGCGGGAAAATCGTCCATCGCCAGGTAGGCGCGTTGCCCGAACGAATGCTGCGCGAAACGCTCGCGCAATTCCTTGAAGTCGCTGGTAACAACTAATCGCGCCTTTTTTTTCGGGTATACTTCCTTTCCTCTTGCTTTTCTCCTTTAGGAGCCTTCGCAAGGGGAAAGATTCTTTTTTAACCCAACAGAGGAAACCACCCATGAAACGATTTTTGCTGTTTGCCGCCCTCCTGGCCCTGCTGACCGCTTGCAGTGGACAGGCCCAGCCCCCCGCTCCTCCCACTGCGGATATAAACGCCACCGTCGCCGCCCTGGCCGGGACAATGATGGCCGGAACCCTGACCGCGCAACCAACCGAAACGCCACTGCCAACCTCCACGCCCCTGCCGCCCACCGAAACGCCCCTGCCTCCAACAGAAACTCCCACCAATACGCCAGAGCCCACAATTCCCCCAACACCCATACCATTCTATGGAGAATTCGCCCCTGCTGGTTTGCCCTACGATGTTAACAAAGGCCATCTCTTATTCGAGAATGAATCGAGCATCAAAAAGGTTCACTTGAACTTTAATGGCACAACCGCCCAAGGCGAAAAACCATACTACTACAAGTGGACGTTTGAAGAGCGCTTCCACAGGCATTACATGCCTTTCGGCACCTACAACTACGTCATCTACCTGGGAGACAAAAAAATGTTCTCAGGCTCCTTCCGCATCAACCATTTCGATAAAATAACTTTCTTCCTCTACGATGACAAAATCATCATTGTCGGGCCATAACCCTACCGCCTAAACCCCAAGCGCCGGGCGGCCCTCTTTCGAGGGCCGCTCTGGTTTCGTTAACCCAATCCAATACAAACGGGGGATGCCAGGCGGAGATTCAGACCGTACAATAGGGATATGACCAGGCAACCAATTTACATCTTCATCCTGCTCAACATCGTCATCGCGGCCTGTAACCTGCCGACCGCTATACAAGCGACAGCCACCCTGATTCCACCCTCCCCCACTGAATCAGCCATCTCAATAACCCAAACGCGCCCGGCTGATACACCCACCCCCACCCCAACAGATTCCCCAACTCCCGCGCCAAGCGCCACCGGCACGCCCATCCCGCCTTCCCCCACCATCACCGATACTCCCGCGCCGAGCGCCACCGCCACTTATGCCTTTCCGGTGGTCATGGTCAAAATGCAGGCCCATTGCCGTTACGGGCCATCGAAAGCCCACCTGCGCGCCGCCGATTTATATCCCGGCGATACCGGCACGGCGCGAGGCCGATTCCAATACAGCCAGTGGCTTTATATCAAATTCGACAAACTCGACTACTTCTGCTGGGTTGCTCCCAACGTGGTAGACGTAACGGGAGACATCTCCAAAATAAACTATGCCGAGGTCAAGTTACCAGTTCCGGGCGTCTACTTATATGGCCCGCCCGATGAAGTCTCTGCCACGCGAGATGGGGACAAAGTCACCATCCGCTGGAGTCTGGTTACAATGACCAAAGACAAAGACCGAGGCTACCAACTCGACTTGTTCATCTGTCAAAATGGCGCATACTTATGGTGGACGGCCTCTTTCCCAGACCAATACACCACCAGTTACACAGTAAAAGATGAAAAAGGCTGCCCTGCTCCCTCCAGTGGAGTGATATACACGGTTGAAAAACACGGCTACAGCAAGCCCAAAAACATTCCCTGGCCGGCCCCATAATCTCATCAAAAGACCTGCAACGCGCCGTTGCGGGTCTTTTTTTGCCTGCCTGCAATGCTCCTGCAACGAAAACGACCTTATCCACCGGAACTTTTCGGGGGTGTCTGCCATCTATACCGCGTACAACATTATTTCAAAGCCTGTTTCTTACCTGGAGGTTCAAATGTCTGCCAAAAAGCTCGTTCAACTCTTCCTCTTGCTCTTGCTGCTGACTGCCACATTCATGACAACAACTGCCGCACAAGCAGCCTCATCCTGCGGAACAAATTACACCATTATCAAAGGCGATACGCTTTACAAAATTGCTACCAAGTGCGATACCACCGTCTCTGCCCTTCGCCGCGCCAACCCCGAAATCGGCTCTGGGGACAAGATTTACCCCGGGCAGGTATTACTGCTCCCTGGCGCCATCATCACAGGCAATAACGGCTTCAACATCTACATCATCGCGCGCGGAGATACGCTCAAAGCGCTGGCCACCCGCTTCTCCACCACTGTAGATTATCTTATGAGCCTGAATAAGGACATCAAAGATGCGAATGTCATCTACGAAGGCCAGCGGCTGGTCTACCCGGCCAATGGCGGCGGCAACCCTAACCCGCCCACCCCTGTTCCCAGCGGACACACCTACATCGTTCAGAAAGGCGATACGCTCCGCAAAATCGCCGCCTCAACATCTACCACCGTGGATGACATCTTGAAAGTCAACCCGCAAATTAAGAACGCAGATAAAATCTACGCCGGTCAGGTCATCAACCTGCCCGCAGCGGTCAACACCTACATTGTCCAAAAAGGTGAAACGCTAAAAAAGATTGCCGACAAGTTCGGAACCACCGTAGACAGCCTGAAATCGCTCAACAACCTGTCTGACCCAAACAAAATCTACACCGGGCAAGTGCTTCGGTTATGGTAACAAAAACGCCCCGCAGGTTTCAACCGCCTTCGGGGCGTTTTGTTCTATTGCAATAGAAACAGGGAACTTCATGATATATTTTATCGTCATTACAAAAAAGCGAGGTCAAAATGAAACCGATTACCCTGTTCATCCTGCTCTTGTGCATGCTTCTAAGCGCGTGTGCCCCGTCAAACCCTGATTCTCAGCCCAGCTATCCCAATAGTTACCCTTCAAATTCAGGCCAACCCGTTGAAGAGAACCAGCCGCCCATCCTGCCTGCCAACCCCGATAATCCGTATGCGCCCCAGGCAGGCGATAAGGACCTGCAAACCGACAAGGTTTACCTGGATATTTCCGAGGTACAAACCATCTCGCCATTTCCTCCAGACTACCAGGTCGCCCTGCGCGGCTCCCTGCCCACTCCCTGCCATTCCTTGCGTGTACAAATCAAACCACCAGACGAGCAGAATAATATTTACATCGAAGTCTATTCCGTATCCGACCCAAATATGGTTTGCACGCAGGTGCTTCAACCCTTCGATGTGACTGTGCCGCTCAAGAATCTAATCCCCGTCTTGTATAAAGTCTGGCTAAACGGCAACAAAATTGCCGAAATTGAAGGATAAGCCCGATGCAAAAATCCCCGCGCAATGCGCGGGGATTTTTGTTTTAGTAATGTTTACTTATCTTCAGTAATCTTCGAGCCACTGTACTTCAGCGCGGAATGCGCCGCTGCAAGGCGGGCAATCGGCACGCGGAAGGGCGAGCAGGAGACGTAGTTATTGCCAATGATATGGCACCACTCGATTGAACTCGGGTCGCCGCCATGCTCACCGCAAATACCAACTTCCAGGTCGGGGCGGGTTGCGCGACCATCGTTAATCGCCATCTGCATCAGTCGGCCAACGCCTTCGCGGTCAAGCTGCTGGAAGGGATTCTTCGGCAAAATGCCCAGTTCTACATAGGTGATGAGGAAGTTGCGCTCAGCGTCGTCGCGGGAGTAGCCGAAGGTCATCTGGGTCAGGTCGTTGGTGCCAAACGAGAAAAACTCGGCCAGTTTAGCAATCTCGCCGGCGGTAACAGCCGCGCGCGGGATTTCAATCATCGTGCCAAACTTATAATCGAGTTTTTCGATACCTTTTTCGGCCAGCACAGTCTTGCCGATGCGTTCGAGGCGCGGCTGAATCCATTCCAACTCTTTGACGGTGCCAGTCAACGGAATCATGATTTCAGGCTTGACGGTGATGCCGCGCAGGGCGCAATCGGCGGCGGCCTCGAAGATGGCGCGCACCTGCATTTCGACGATTTCGGGCATGGCAATGGAGAGACGCACGCCGCGCAAACCCATCATCGGGTTGGATTCGTGCAAAGATTTGATAGAAGCCAGCAAAGATTCCTTTTCGACCAAGCCATCCGTCTCACCCTTAACACGCATGGTGATGACTTCTTCGAGCAATTTTTCTTCGTCGGGCATGAACTCATGCAGCGGCGGGTCTATCAAGCGGATGATAACCGGGTAGCCGTCCATCGCTTCGAACAAACCATCGAAGTCCTGGCGCTGGCTGGGCAGCAACAAGTCTAGTTGTTTGGTGCGCTCTTCGCTGGTTTCGGCCAAAATCATCTTCTGGACGATGGGCAGACGTTCCGGTTCAAAGAACATGTGCTCGGTGCGGCACAGGCCAATCCCGACAGCGCCATACGAGCGGGCGCGGCGGGCATCTTTAGGATAGTCGGCATTCGTCCAAACCTGCAAACCGGGGCCTTTTTTGCCATCGGGCATGGCGCGAATGCCGTCGCGGGCGCAAATTTCATCGGCCCAGCCGAGCAGGGTCAGCAGCTCAGTCTGTTCTTCGATAGTTGGGGCACTGGTTGGAATTTTGCCAGCAAAAACCTGGCCGGTCGTGCCATCCACAGAAATCCATTCGCCTTCTTTGACAATGGTTTCACCGACGGTCATAATGCGCTTCTCAAGGTCAATCTTGATTGTATTTGCGCCAACCACGCAGGGGATACCAAACTGGCGAGCCACCACTGCAGCATGGGAGGTCGCTCCGCCTTCGCTGGTGAGCACACCTTTTGACGCAATCATACCGTGAACATCATCCGGCTTGGTGAAGGGGCGCACCATAATGGTATCCTGCTTCTCTTCTTTAGACATCTTTTCAGCCATATCGGCATCAAAGTATGCCTGTCCAACCGCCGCGCCAGGCGAAGCATTGACGCCCTTGGCAAGGAATTTGCCAGCCACCTCGGCTTCCTTCTTGGCTTTTTCATCGAACTGCGGGTGAAGGAGTGTATCCACGTTTTCGGTGGTGACGCGCAAAACGGCCTCATCTTTAGAAATCAGGCCTTCGTTTGCCATATCCACTGCAATTTTGATGGCACTTTTGGCGGTTCGCTTACCGTTGCGGGTCTGAAGCATCCACAGTTTACCGCGTTCAATGGTGAACTCGACATCCTGCATGTCTTTGTAATGCTTTTCGAGTTTGGCGGTGATGTCCATAAACTCGTTGTAGGCTGCGGGCATTTGGGTAACGAGATGCTCAATTGGGTCGGCATTGCGGATACCAGCCACAACATCTTCGCCCTGGGCATTGAGCAGATACTCGCCCATCATCTTCTTTTCGCCGGTAGATGGGTTGCGGGTGAAAGCAACGCCTGTGCCAGAGTCTTCGCCCATATTGCCAAAGACCATCGTCACAATGTTAACGGCGGTGCCCAGGTCATCGGAGATGTTGGTTGCCTTGCGATAATCAATGGCCTTCTTGCCCATCCACGATTCAAACACGGCCTGGGTCGCCAGTTCCAGTTGTTTGTACACATCCTGGGGAAAGTCGGAGCCGATGTGCTTCTTGTACTCTTCTTTGAAAATGGCCGCCAGGGCTTTCCAGTCTTCAGCGGTCATTTCGACATCGAGCTTGTAACCTTTTTGGGTTTTGTACTCGGCCATCGGGTGTTCAAAAACTTCATCATCTACATTGAAAACGGTCGTGCCGAACATTTCGACCAGGCGGCGGTATGAATCCCAGGCGAAGCGGTCGTTGCCGGTTAGTTGGGTCAGCCCTTCCACCACTTCATCGTTCAAACCAATGTTGAGGATGGTATTCATCATGCCTGGCATGGAGAATTTCGCGCCCGAGCGGCACGAAACCAGCAGCGGATTGGAGGGGTCGCCAAATTTTTTGCCGGTTGCCTTTTCGACGGCTTTCATTGCCTCGAGTTGCTGCTCCCATTGCCCGGCAACAAATCCACCGCTTTTGCGAAATTCGTTACAGGCTTCGGTGGTCACAGTAAAACCGGGAGGAACCGGAACTCCAGCGCGAGTCATGTCTGCCAGGCCAGCGCCTTTGCCACCAAGCAACGAGCGCACGCCTTCCCAATCGCCAGCCTGCTTCTCGGCTTCGGCGACTTCTTCAAAAAGATATACCCATTTTTTTGCCATGTATGGCCTCCTGAAAAGAGAAAGTATGATAGCGCGATAAACCGTTTATGGCGTATCAGGCGAAGTTTACCACAAATGAATTTGCCGGGGCCGTTTTTCAATAGCCAATAATTGTGACTATTCTCACAATGCTCGCGCGGATTTGTTAGTCACATGCAAAGTCAGGGAGGGCAAAATCTGGGATAATTTTGTCAAAGGATAGTTCCGAATGAGCATAAAAATCTTAATGATTGATGATGATCCTGCAATGACTGAACTGATTGAGCTATTATTGCGCAGTCACGGCCTGGAGGTTGTCTCTTGCAATGACAGTGAACGTGGCATCCAACTGGCAAAGAGCGAAAGCCCCGATATCATCCTGCTCGATTTAATGATGCCCGGTCATGATGGCTGGGAAGTGTGCAAAGCCATTCGCGCCTTTACAAATACGCCTATTGCTATTCTCTCGGCTCTCGATAACCCGGCTATCATTTCGAGCGCGCTCGATGCAGGCGCCGATGATTACCTGGTGAAACCGACCCCGGGCGGGGTGCTGGTGGCGCATATTAATAACCTGGCGCGCCGTCATATTGTTGAAAAAAATAAAAATATTATGATGCGGTATGCCAGCCCGTTAACAGACTCTTCTGCAATGCAGCAAAAACCTTTGCAGGGTTAATTGCCCAGAGTACAATAGATAGATGGTAGTCGCTTCTCAAGTGGCCGTCATTTGTTTGTTTTCTGAGGAGGCTGGCTTTGCAAACTTGTTCGCGTTGTAATGCTTCATCCCCTGACACTGCCAAATACTGCGTGCATTGTAACGCGGACCTGGTTGATTTTTCAGTGAATGCGGTTGCGCTCAGAAAGTTCCGCGAAAACCCGCGTGTGACATCCATCCGCATCAGTGTGGCGCATGATGCCTGCCCATTGTGCTATGAGTTGCGCGGCACATTTGAGAAGGATGCCGCGCCAACCCTGCCGCATGAGGGCTGTTCGCACCCTCGGGGCTGCCGTTGTAATTATGCGCCGGTGTTGAACGAAATTTACCCGTAGCCGCTTGTTTTCCAAAAATTAGTGACTTCTTACTATCGAGCAAAACCGCCTGCCTCGTTTGGGATAACAGGCGGTTTTGCGTTCAACATAAGTGTTTGAGCGCTGCGGCGGTTTGCTCAGGCGATTCAAGAGGCGGGGAATGCCCAATACCGGGTAATTCGGTCAGCAGCGCAAAGGGGAGCGCAGCCTTGATTTCGCGGGCGCGGGCGGGTGGGACGAGGGAATCTTCGAGGCCGTGGACGATGACAATAGGCACGGTCAAGGCAGATAAAGCGGGCAAGGAATCGGGGCGTTCTGCCATAGCCTGGAGCGCGCCCATCACCCCGGCTGGACTCTGTCGTTGAATGAGTTGCTGCAAAATCGGGAGATGTTCGGGGTTGGCGGAGAGTTTTTCGGCCATGCCAAGGACGGCGTTGATGCCCTGGCGTTTGACCTGCGCGATGGTGTCGTAGCGGGCGGCTTTTTTCTCGGGGGTGTCGGCGGCAGATTGGGAGCCGAGGATGCCCAGGCCAAGAAGTTGACTGCCAAAACAGCGGGCAAAAGCCATCGCAACGTACCCGCCCATCGAATGCCCGGCGAGGAAGGCTGCGGGGAGTCTGAGTTCGCTGAGTAAACTGCCCAGGTCAGCGGCCATTTCGTCGAGGCTGTATCCGCGTTCAGCCGCCGGTGAGTCCCCAAATCCCCTTAAATCAGGCACAACACAGTCGAAATGGGCTTCAAGATGTGGCAGGAGCGGGTTCCAGAAGGCATGGTCAAGCGGAAAGCCGTGTATGAGAAGGAGCGGCGCGCCACTCCCGGAGCGGTGATAGACGAGTTTTGTCATTTTTCACGTCCTTTTACCAGCCAGCCACGCGCAAAGGCCAGGGCTTCTTCGTGGGTGGCAAGTTGCCCGGCGGCCTGGGTTTCGCGGATGGCTTCGAGCAGTTTGCCAATTTCAGGGCCGGGTTTCATATTTATCTCACGAATCAGGTCATCGCCATTGATGATTTGCGGCGGTTTGATGATTTCTTCGGCTTTTTCGTACCAGGCTTCGAGCAGGGTGCGGGCCACATCGAGATTGGCAACCCAGTGTTCTTGGGTGAGGGTGTGGTCGTAGGTGGCGCGGACATCGGCCAGGGCGAGCAGGATGAGTGAGACGCCCGCTTCACCAGTTTCGCGAAAGAAGCGATAAATGGCTTTGCGCGTAGGGTCGGTGTTGTTTTCGGCTTTGCGACTGGCGTGGAAGTGGACGCGCATGTGGTGGCGGATGAGCAATTTGAGTCGGTCGAGTTCGTCGTTGCTGAAATGGAGGGCCATGCCGCGCCGAACGGCTGTGTGAGCACCCTGTTCATCGTGGCCGAGGAAGCGGATGCGGCCAGTTGCCTCGGTGATTTTAGTTTGGGGTTTGTTGATATCGTGATAGAGCGCGGCGAAGAAGAGCAGGGCGCGGGCGGCGCGGGCGGTATTGAGGGTGGCGCCGAGGTGCTGGCCAATTTGCTGGCGATAACGCCCCAGGCGCAGGACGAGCAGACTGTTGAGCAGGTCGGCATTGGCGGCGGCTTCGTCATATTGGGGCGCAAGGGCGGCGAGAATGCTTTCGAGGTGGCGCAGGACTGCCAGGGTATGCGTCCAGACATCGTGAACATGCGGGGCCGATTGCTCAACACCTTTGAGGGCGGGCAGTTCGGGCAGGATGATGGGGAAAATGCCAAGCAATTCGAGGGCGCGGATGGATGCGTCGGGTTTGGGGCCTGCAAGCATTTTGAACAACTCATCGCGCTGACGCTCTGGGCTGATGTTGGCGAGCAGAGGCGCGGCGGATTTCATCAGTTGGCGGGTTGCGGGGTCTATGCTGAAGCCAAAGGCTGCGGCTTGGCGCACCGCGCGCAAGATGCGAGCGGGGTCATCACTGAAGGATTTTTCGGAGCATACGCGGATGCGTTTGTTGCGGATATCACTAACTCCGCCCAGCGGGTCAATAATTTGACCGGTGTAGATGTCCATTGCGACAGCGTTGATGGTGAAGTCGCGCCCGCGCAGGTCGGATTCGAGCGAGTCGCCGCGAAAGCCGGCAAAGTCGAGGCTGTCGCGTGAGCCATCGGGGTTTTGGATGATGATGCGGGCGGTGTCATTCTCTTCGTCGAGCGGGAAGAAGGCTCCAGGCAGTTGGTCGGCCAGTTTTTTAGCAAGTTTCAATGCCCCTGGCGAGGTAGCAAAGTCGAGGTCGTGGGTTTCGCGTCCCAGTACGGCATCGCGCACTGCGCCGCCCACCAGGTAGACGGGCAGGCTGGGTGGCAGGTGAGCGCGAACCGCGTCCAACAATTTTGATTTGACAGGCATATCGGGCATATATTTGATTTCCAGGCGGTCTTTGCGGCGGGCCTGGCGCGCTGTTAGCAGAGCTTCGTGGCGGGTTGCGCCCTGGGCAACGATTTTGCCGCGCACAAGCGCGACCCAGCGCCCGGCGTAGAGCAGGCTTTCTGGCGGGTCTTGCGCGGGTTCGGCGGGGTTGGACAAGGAACGCCTCGTTTTTTGCCCACTAATTTTCACGAATTTTTTGTCGGCGCGTCAAAGTGCTGGGATCGGAATGAATTCCGCATTACAATTACGCGGGGCGAATGTATTTGCTCAAATCAGCAGAGCCAATGAAAGGCAGGTGTCGGAAGCGTTCGTCGATGTCGATGCCATACCCAAAAACGTATTTATCGGGCACATCAAAGCCAATATAATCAACCTGTACCGGCACTTCACGGCGCATTTTCTTATCGAGCAGGACACAGACGCGCACACTGAGTGGGTCGCGGGTGCGCAACATGGCAAGAACGTGCGCCAGGGTGCGGCCACTATCCACGATGTCTTCGACCAGCAAGACATGACGGCCTTCGATATTGGTCAGTAAGTCGAGGTTGACGCGCACATTACCGCTGGAAGCATAGTTTCCCCTTCCGTAGGAGGAAAGCGACATGCAGTCCAATTCGTGAGTGATGGACAGTTGGCGGGTCAGGTCGGCAGTGAAGGTAATCGCGCCTCGCAACAGGCAGACGACGAGCAGGTCTTGCCCGGCATAGTCGCGGCTGATTTGCTCACCCAGTTCGGCAATGCGCTTTTTGATATATTCGGCGTCGACGAGAATTTCGTCAATGAAATCGGTGTAATCTTGCATGGGTCACTCCGGTTTGTATTTTTCCAAGTCAACCACGGCCACAAAGGGCAAATTGCGGTAGTATTCATCAATATCGAGGCCGTAGCCGAAGACGAATTTATTTTCGATAACGAATCCGCGATAGTGAATGGGGACAACCACCTCGCGGCGGGATTCTTTATCGAGCAGGGCGCAGACGCGCAGGGATTTTGGCCGGCGGGTCTGGAGCATTTCCAAGACATGGGCAATGGTGTGGCCGCTGTCAACGATGTCCTCTACAAGAAGAACATGCTTGCCCTCGATATTGTTCTGCAAATCGTAAGTGACTCGCACATTGCCAGTTGCCGAGCGCGCGCCCGCGCCGTAAGATGAGATTGCCATGCAATCAATGGCGTTGAGGACGGTGACGTGGCGCATCAGGTCTACCAGGAAGGGCAACGCGCCGCGCAGGATGCAGATGAGCAGAATCTCATCTCCAGCATAGTCGCGGTTGATTTCATCGGCCAGTTCCTTGATGCGTTTTTGCAGAGTGGTTTCATCTATTAAGATTTCAGCCAGGAATTCACGATAATCTTGCATAGGTTCTCCGTAACGCGGACTTCATTGTCTCGATGGCTCTCGATGAACTCGACCAGCAGCTCGACAAACATCCGCAACCAAAAGGAACGCGACTCGCGCTGCATCATTTGCATGAAAACAGCAAAATTTGCGCGGTAATGCTGTAAAACGCGAAATAAACTTCACGTTACGCTAACGCGGGACTTCGCCCCACTAGCGTGGGACTTCGTGATGCTGGCGGCAGCGGGCTTCATACATCTCGGACGCGCCAACAATCACAACCGGGTCATCATAGCGGGCAGGTTTGCCATTGACGAGACGCTGGGTGCGCGAGGCGGGTTCGCCGCAGACCATGCAAATCGCGCGCACTTTATCCACCTGTTCCGCTTTCGACATCAGCGCGGGCATTGGGCCGAAGGGTTCGCCGCGAAAATCTTGATCCAACCCGGCTACAATAACCCGGGTACCTCGGTCGGCCAATTGGCGGGTCACTTCCAGAATGCCTTCATCGAAAAACTGGGCTTCGTCAATGCCAATGACGGTGGTATCTGGCTCCATTTTGGCGAGGATGTCGCCAGATTTTTCGACCGGCAAGGCGGAGAAATCGGCACCGGCGTGCGAGGTAACTTTTTCGACAGCGTAACGCACATCAATAGCCGGTTTGAACACCTGCACTTTCTGGCGGGCAATCACCGCCCGGCGCAAGCGGCGGATGAGTTCATCCGTCTTTCCGCTGAACATCGAACCGCAAACAACTTCAATCGAACCGTGAATATGCTTCATGCCCTCTCCCAAAGGAAAGAATAACAGGCAGATGATATCCATCTGCCTGTTAAGTTTACCTGATTTTAAGGTTGTTGCAGGAATTTTAAGCGGATTCGCCAGCGGTTTCGGGCAGGTCATAACCCAGAGCGCGGATTTTCTTCTTGCTATCAATCAGCGCCTTACGACCAAAGCCTGCAACTGCCAGGGCGGCTTCATCGCCTTCCGCAAGTTTCACCATCAGCTGAGCAATTGTGGTAATCCCCGCTTTAGCAAGGGACTCGGTCACACGCGCGCCAAGTTCCAGGTCGGCAACCGGCTTCGGCGGGGCCTTTTTGGCATCTTCGCGGGCCTTCTGGGTTTCAACATAGTCCTGCCTGGCCTGGAGTTTCTTGTAAAAGCGGTCTACCTGGCCTTCCACATCGAGAATGCGAGACTGCTCACCAGAGAAAAACGGGTGGCATTTGGAGCAAACTTCGACATGGATGGATTTCCTGGTCGAGCCAGTCGTCCATGTGCTGCCACACGAGGCGCAGACAACCTTGGTATCTTCGTAAAACGTCGGGTGAATTTTTGCTTTCATTGCGAGCCTCGTTATTCAGCCGCAGCAGCTGCTTCCAACGCTTCCGTAGGGATAACGTTGGCACGCTTGCGCCCATGCACGATGTCATAAACAACCACACCGTCAACCACGGCAAAAATGGTATCATCTTTGCCAACCATAACGCCTAAACCAGGCTTGATGTGGGTACCGCGCTGGCGGACAAGAATGTTCCCAGAGAGAACAAATTCACCGGCATAGCGCTTCACGCCCAGTCGCTGAGAATTACTATCGCGTCCATTTCGGCTGGAGCCGCCACCTTTTTTATGAGCCATAGCTACCTCTCTTACTTCTCGATTGTCTCAATCGCAAGGCGGGTGTAAGACTGGCGATGACCGGTCTTCTGGCGAATGCGCTTCTTGGGGCTGTAGGTGAAGTTGACAGTCTTTTCACCCTTGAAGTGCTCCACAACCCTGGCGTTGACAGACGCACCCGAAACAACCGGCGCGCCGACGGCAACATTGTCACCATCTACCAGCAACAGCACTGAATCAATCTTCAGGCTCGCGCCGGCTTTCACATGCAGCAGGTCAACATCAATGACCCCACCTTCGACGGCTTTATATTGTTTGCCGCCGCTTTCTAAAATAGCGTATTTCATATTTCCTTTCTCCTGGTCTTCGCTTCGCCACAGTCGCCGCGCACTCTTTCAAATCCGCCGCGCTGCGGGTAAGCCCGGATTTACGCACAAAACACCCTGCAAAGGGTGACAGGCGCGAAGGGGTATTATACTACGGGTCTGTGGAGTGTCAACAAGAATTCGCCCAAAATTGCGAAAACTCCTTGACAGGTACTGCAAGGGGGTGATAAACTACGTGTCGTTAATCTAATTCTA